>PLTE01000438.1 GCA_003164375.1 Hyphomicrobiales bacterium
CGTTCTCGCCGAGCAGCGCGTGGATTTCTGCCGGGTAGAGATCGAGGTCGATGCCGTCATTGGCCAGAAAAGAACCGTAGCGCTTGGTAATGCCAATGGCCTGCAACAGCGGCTCGGCCCGCGTCGAACCCCCTCTTGGCAAAACATCATGCATCGGGATTGCTGCGTGTGTCGGGCATTGCGGAGCTCATTGCCGGCGGTCCCAGTCTGCCGCGCCGGAATGGCATCATCAGACAAAACCGGGCCGAGCAAAAGGAGCCAAATTGCAGCAATTCTGCCTAAAATCGCGCCACATCACGTGCGTTCTGGCTTGATAGCCGGCGCCGATAGCCGCTTTGGCGCTCTTTGGCTTTGGCGGCCCGTCTGTGAGGCTGCGACGGGTTATAGACGATTCGATTGAGCGCTACGAAGTTCGACCGCTACCTGGCGATCCTCCATCGTATTGTCCGCGGAAACGGGTAAAAAGTGTCTCCATTATGTCACATTCGCAGCAATTCAATCGCTCCGTTAGGGTTGTGGACAAAACTTAGGCGCGCTGGAGCAGCGGTTATCACAGGCATTTTTTCCAGTGCGCAAGCTTCGCCAAGCGCCACGAAATTATATGAATTAATGTTATTTTACATATACTTAAGCAGAACCACTCAGCGTCGTCATTGGCTGGCTTGAGAGTCTCTGACGGCTCCCTCGGCGTCTCGATTTATCAACAAAGCGGCGGCCCCCTGCCCAAAATAAGTACTTTCAGTGCAGGCAACGCGGCGTAATCTGCATGAAGGTTAACGGCCCATTCGGGGGGTCGTTTCTGCCGGAGGGCGTCGCAATGCAAAGGATCACCATGAATAGCCAGGGGGCCGTCGTGAAAGCTCAGAGTCTGAAATCGACCGCAAAGGCGGTCGCGTTAGCCGCGCTCATTGCGGCCGCGGCTGGCGGGTATGCTCGCGCAGCGGATATGCCGGTCAAGGCGCCGCCGCCGGCGAAGCCGGTGCCGTTCTTCTTCGTGAACGACACGTCGGTGAGCTTCACTTACTACTTCGACTGGACCGACCCAGGCGTTGCCGGTTCGAGCAATTCCATAGCCGGCGGCGTTGGCAACACGAAAAATGACTTCTGGATGGCCCAAGGCTCCCTCGATCATTTCGATCTCTGGGAATACGGCGCCACGCTTCTCCATCTCGAAGTAAACCAGAGCGCCAACAAGGACCCGGTTCAGGGACAACCCGGCGCACAAGGCGCCCGCGAGTTCTTCGGATTTGGTCAAGAGACATTCAGCGGCGACGCGCTGACCCACAGCAAGATCTTCACCACCCCGCTGACCAACGACGTTGGTATCTTGGTGAGGTTGACTGCCGGTACGGAAAACAACTTCCTTGCTGAGGAAACCACACAATATGACGTAGGCGGCAACGTCGACTTTGCCCTGCCGAAGGTTCTCGGTGGATCGATGCAGGTCGGCATCGCGGCGCACAAGGAATTCACATCCAACGAGTTCAATGCGTGCGGACCGTTTGGCTTCGGTGTAGCCTCGAGCGGGGCTTCCGGTGCCTGTATCGGCGGCGGCACCTTTAGCGGTGCACGCGATTTCGAATGGACCTGGAGGCTCATCGAATTCAACGTCGTGCCGCTCGGCGGCCTGTTGGGCTCGTGGGCGGATACGGCCCGGATCGTCAATCTGTTCAGCGCTATCGGCCCCAAGGGCACCGGCATTTCGAACGCGCAATGTCTTGCGCTGGGCTGCTTTGGTGTCCTCGGCGCCTTCAACAATAACGAAACCAAGACCGAGATTTTCGAAGACGTGCGCCTGTCGGTCGACACGTCGAAGATCTTCTGGGGCAAGCCGGGCATCTGGGATACCTATGTGGGCTATCGCTACTGGGAAAACCGGTTCGGCACCAACCACAACGCCTGTCTGTTTGCGGGTTGCGTGGTCGGTGGCGCGGGAGCCGGCGCTCCAGGATCGTCGGTCATGTCCACCGCCTACGTCGGGACGACCTACCACTTCAAGTAACAGCCGTTCGACGGTCTGATCCAACTGCTCACATGCCCGGCCTCGCGCCGGGCATGTTTGCTTTTGGGCATCCTTCTCGCGAATAGCTGCCGTCTCGGTACCGACGGGGCTCAGCGAGGAAGCGGGTTTGCGTCCCAATGCGAACAAATTTAAAATGAAAATGTGCAGGTGAGACGGCGCGGCCCATAAGCATTTGGCCCATCGGGATGCCGCCCATGAGGATGCCGCCCATGAGGATATTGACCGTTGCGGTGGTCATTTCAGCATTGCTGATCCAGGCGTCCTACGCGCAACTCAGCTCGATCGGGGACGCGGCGGTACCGCTGACCGCGGACGAAAGGGCCGAAATCGCGAAACAGAAGCGCGAAGAGAAAGCCAATGATGAGGCGTATAAATCCACAATGAAGCGCTTTCCGGACTCCAATCAGAAGGTTGACCCGTGGGGTGGCATACGCCCGCCCGCTCCCGCCACCGCCGGCAACAAGTGAGCGCGGCTAGTCGTCCATCGCTCCCGTCTCGATCACCAACGCGCGCTGCCCGAAATCCCACCGCGTGAGTCAGGCGTTCGCCGCAATTTCGCGCGAGGAAGTGCTTGATAAGATCGCCGCGCGTCTGGCATGCTGAATTTGCCGGCAGCAAGAGAAGGAGCGCCACACCGTGGAGCTTGTGCTCACCGAATGGCTCAGCGCGATCCTGCGCTGGCTGCATGTCATCGCCGGCATCGCGTGGATCGGCTCATCGTTTTATTTCATCCACCTCGATCTCAGCCTTAAAGCCCGCCCCGGTTTGCCCGCCGGCGTCAAAGGCGACGAGTGGCAGGTACACGGCGGCGGCTTCTATCACATGATGAAATACCTGGTCGCGCCGGCGCAAATGCCGGACAGCCTGACCTGGTTCAAGTGGGAAGCCTACACCACCTGGCTGTCGGGTTTTTCGCTATTGGTCGTCGTCTATTATCTCGGCGCCGATATTTTCCTGATCGACAAGTCGGTGCTCGATCTCACCGCGGCCCAGGCGGCCGGCATAGCCTTCGGCAGCCTCGTGACATCATGGCTCGTCTACGAAGCTCTCTGCCGATCGCCGCTCGGCCGGCACGAGGTGGCACTGGCGCTGGTCGGCTATGTCTATCTCGTCGCGCTGACTTACGGCTTTACCCACGTGTTCTCAGGGCTCGGCGCCTTTACCCAGATCGGCGCGCTCATTGGCACGATCATGGTGGCGAACGTATTCGTCATCATCATTCCGTACCAGAAGAAGACGGTCGAGGCGATGATCGCCGGCAAGGTGCCCGACGCGAAATGGGGTGCGCTAGGCAAGCAGCGCTCGGTGCACAACAACTATCTGACGCTGCCCGTCGTATTTCTTATGCTCAGCAATCATTATCCGCTGCTGTTCGCGACGCGCTACAATTGGCTGATTGTCGCCATCGTGCTCCTGATCGGGCCTGTCATCCGCCACTTCTTCAATTCACGGCATGAGCACAAAGGCAGTCCGTGGTGGACCTGGGCCGTGGCGGCGGCCGGTATGGCGGCGATCGCGTGGCTGTCCGCGGCCGGACCCGCAGCAGTGACGACCGGCGCGCTGCCGCCTCCGCCCAAATTCAAGCTGGTCTCCGATATCGTCAGTTCCCGTTGCAGCATGTGCCACGCCGCCGAACCGGTGTGGGAGGGGATTCCGACCGCGCCGAAGGGAATTCTGCTCGATACCGACGAGCAGATTCGCGTGCACGCCCGGCTCATCGAGATTTTCGCGGTGCGCTCGCAGGCGATGCCGCCGGGCAATATCACCGAGATGACGCCGCAGGAGCGCCTGGTGCTGGCCTCTTGGATTGCGGCCGGCAAGCCCGCGAAGTAATGCGCGGCGAAAAACCGTCAGTGAACGGAGTTATGGCATAAGTGAGTGCGCGAGCCATTCGAGGCCGGCTGTTGACGTTTTTGCGCGCGCCAAGCGGCTCAGGCGACGCGCAAAGCTATCGCTACATCGAAGACGGCATCGTCCTGGTGAAGGACGGTCGCATCGACGCGGTCGGGCCGGCGGAGACTTTGCTGGGGCAGCTACCGGCGACGACGCCGGTCGAAGATCATGGCGATGCCCTGATTCTGCCGGGCTTCATCGACCCCCATATCCATTATCCGCAGACCCAGGTGATCGCGTCCTACGGCGCTCAGCTGCTCGAATGGCTTGAGAAATACACCTTCGTCGAAGAGCAGAAATTCGGTGACCCCGAACACGCCGCGCGGATCGCCGAATTTTTTCTCGACGAATTGGCGCGCAACGGCACCACCACGGCACTGGCCTATTGTTCGGCGCATCCGGCTTCCGCCGAAGCGCTGTTCACCGCCGCCAGCCGACGCGACGCCGGCATGATCGCCGGCACCGCGATCATGAATCGCAACGGCCCGCCGGGCCTGCTCGAACCCGCGCGCGACGCCATCACCGCGAGCCGCGATCTCATCCGCCGCTGGCATGGCAATGGGCGGCAGCGCTATGCCGTGACGCCGCGCTTTGCCATTACCTCGACCGACGAGCAGCTTGCGGCTGCGGGCGCGCTGCTTGCCGAGTTTCCCACCGTGATGATGCAGACCCATCTCGCCGAGAACCACAACGAGATCGCCACGGTAAAGCAGCTATTTCCCGACGACTTAAGCTATACCGCGGTCTATGCGCGCTTCGGATTGCTTGGTCCGCGTTCGCTGATGGGGCATTGCATCCATCTCGACGATGCCGAAGTCGCGCTGCTGCGTGACACCGGCTCAGTCGCCGTGTTCTGCCCTACCTCGAACCTTTTCATCGGCAGCGGATTGTTCAACTACCGCCGGCTGGCCGCGGCCGGCGTGCGCATTGCGCTGGCGACCGACGTCGGCGGCGGCACGTCGTATTCGATGCTTCGCACCGCCGCCGAGGCCTACAAGGTGATGCAGCTGCAAGGCCAGAATCTGCCGGCGCTCGAAGCCTTCGATCTGATGACACGCGGCAACGCTGAGGCGCTCGGCCTCGGCGGCGAGATCGGCAGCATAGCGCCCGGCGCATATGCCGATCTGGTCGTGCTCGACGCGCGCGCGACCCCGGCCATGGCGCACCGCATGGAAGTGGCGCACGACCTCGAAGAAGAGCTCTTCGTGCTCATGACCATGGGTGACGACCGAGCGGTGCGGCAGACCTATATCGCCGGCAGGCCCGCACTTTAGGGAAACTTCCGGGTTGGGTATGTGTTGGTTCGATGAGCCTCGCGGCCACCCTCTCTCCCGATTAGGCGCCGGAGCGCCGGAAACGCCACCCGATGCACGACACAAGCTCCTTGATCAAGCGACTGCCGAAGTGCGAGCTGCACATTCATATCGAAGGCAGTTTGGAGCCGGAATTGATGTTTGCGTTGGCGCGCCGCAATGGCATCCGGCTGCTTTATGAGTCGGTTGACGCATTGCGCCAAGCCTACCGGTTTCGCAATCTACAGGATTTTCTCGACATCTATTATCAAGGCATGTCGGTGTTGATCACCGAGCAGGATTTCTACGATCTCGCCTCCGCCTATCTGCAACGCGCTCGCGCGGACAATGTGCGGCACGTCGAGATGTTCTTCGACCCGCAGGGTCACACCGCCCGCGGGGTCGCGTTCTCGACGGTTGTTGGCGGTCTGCACCGTGCCATCACCGATGCACGGCGGGAGCTGGGCGTCGACGCAAGCCTGATCATGTGCTTTCTCCGCCATCTCGACGAAGTTGATGCCGAGAAGACGCTGGATTGCGCCCTGGCATTCCGCGACAAGATCGTCGGCATCGGCCTCGATTCATCGGAGTCCGGCAATCCGCCGAGCAAATTCAGACGGGTTTTCGCCCGCGCGCGTGATGCGGGCTTCTTTGTCACGGCGCACGCCGGCGAGGAGGGACCGCCGAGCTACGTCTGGGAAGCGCTCGACGTGCTCGGCGTCGCGCGGATCGATCACGGCAACCGCTCGCTTGAGGATCAGGCCTTGGTCGGGCGACTGGCGCGCGAGCACGTCGCGCTGACGGTTTGCCCGCTCTCCAATCTGCGGCTGCGTGTCGTCGATGATCTTACTCATCACCCGTTGCGGCGGATGTTGGACAAGGGCCTCATGGTCAGCGTCAATTCCGACGATCCGGCGTATTTCGGCGGCTACGTCAATGACAATTACCACGCCGTGTCGGACGCATTGCGGCTCGAACGCGACGAGATCGCCGCGATTGTTCGCAACGGCATCAGCGCTTCGCTGATGACGGCGTCGGAGAAGGACAGCGCTCTTGCGGAGATCGCTCGCGTTCTCGCCGAGCCCCTGTGATAAAGCTTCACGCCGGCTGAACCGCCGGGCTCGCCAGCGGCGCCGAGACCTGTTCGCGCACCATGAGGAGCTGCGCGGCAAGCGCTGCCGCGATCACGGCGGGGTCTTTGCCTTTGATCTGCGCAATTCCGATCGGACAAACCAACCGCTCGATATCCTCGTTCGCTACACCCATCTGCCGGGCCAGGGTGGCAAACCGCGCCCGTTTGGTCTCCGACCCGATCAGACCGACGAAATCGAACGTTCTCCGCCGCAAGGCGCCGATTGTGATGTCGAAGTCGAGAGGGTGCGAGTGGGTCATGACGATGACCATGGCATCGCGCGGCGCCCGCGCGAGCTCCCGGTCGGCGGCATCGGTGCACACGGTAACGACGTTCTGCGGCACATATTGCGGAAACTGATCCAGCCGGCTGTCGATCCAGCGGACCACGAATGGAAGCGGCGCCAGCGCCAGCACGACGGCGCGGCCGACATGACCGGCGCCGAACAGCAACACCGGCTTGCTCGCTTCGCCGAACCGCTCGTGAAAGCAAGTCTTGTCGAAGCCGGGGACGAGCGGATGCATCGATTCATCGGCCGCAGCTTGCGGCGCGAGCGCGCGCGCGATCCGTCCATCCTCGCCGAGCCGGCTCACCGTGACGAACGTTCCTGCGCGCTGCGCCTGCTCGAAGCGCCGCACCATCGCGAGATCGTTGGCGTCGAAGGTTTCGGTGAGCGTGCGCACCAACCCGCCGCAGCACTGGCCGAGATTGGGCCCGAGCGGCCAATCGCGGATCTGTGCCTTGCCGCGTCCGGCCGATAAGATCGCGCGCGCGGCCGTAACCGCCTCGTATTCCAACCGGCCGCCGCCAATGGTGCCGAAGAAGCCACCGTCGGGCTGCAGCACGATGCGCGCACCGGCCTCGCGCGGCGCCGAGCCGGCAACGTCGATCACCCCGACCAAGCCGGCACTGCCGTACTGCTCGATCGTTTCGCGGATGCGGGCCCAGATCATCGCCATCGCGCAGCCCTATCAGGCCTCGATCTTATCGGCGAAGGGCGCGAGCGCGGCCACCGCATCGATCGGGCCCACCGCCTTGAGTATCGCTTCCGGGGTCGCCGGCGCGTCGAGAGCGACCGGCAGGCCCGGACGAATCGAATGTATCGCATCCGCGACCGCCGCGAATACCGAAATCGCCAGCATCAACGGCGGTTCGCCGACAGCCTTGGAGCGATAGATCGTGTCCTCGTGGTTGCTGTTCTCGAACAATTCCACCCGGAAGCTTTTTGGCACGTCGGAGGCGACGGGGATCTTGTAGGTCGACGGCGCGTGGGTGAGGAGGCGTCCTGCTTCGTCATAGACAAGCTCCTCGGTGGTCAACCACCCCATGCCTTGCACGAAGCCGCCTTCGATTTGGCCGATGTCGAGCGCCGGATTGATGGAGCGACCGACATCATGGAGGATGTCGACGCGCCGGACGCTCATCTCGCCGGTGAGAATATCGATTAAAACTTCGCTGCAAGCCGCCCCATAGGCATAGTAAAAGAACGGCCGCCCCCTGCCCTTTTCGCGGTCCCAGTGCAGCTTCGGCGTCTTGTAGAACCCGGCCGCCGAAAGATGCACGCGGCCGGCATAGGCCTTCTTGGTCAATTCGCCGAACGCAATGCTCTCATTGCCGATGAACACGCGATCGTCGCGGAATAAGATCCGATCCTCGGACACGCCCCAGGCTTCGCTGGCAAAACGCGTCAACCGCAGCTTAATTTCCCGGGCCGCGTGTTGCACCGCCATGCCATTGAGGTCGGTGCCTGCGGATGCCGCGGTGGCTGACGTGTTGGGAACCTTGTCGGTCGAGGTCGCCGTGATGTGCACGCGATCAAGGCCGATTCCGAATTCCTCCGCGGCCACCTGCGCCACCTTCTGGAACAGGCCCTGACCCATTTCGGTGCCGCCGTGATTGAGGTGAACGGAGCCATCCTGATAGACGTGGACCAGCGCGCCAGCCTGGTTGAGGTGAGTGAGGGTGAACGAAATTCCGAATTTCAACGGCGTCAATGCGATCCCGCGCTTGAGAATCGGCGAACGTGCGTTGAAATCCTCGATCTCGCACCGCCGCATGCGGTAATTCGACGAAGCTTCGAGTTGCTCGATGATCCGCAATGCCACGTCGTGGTCTTCGATGGTCTGGCCGTAAGGCGTGACGTCGTGCCCGGCACGGTAGAGATTGGCCTTGCGAATATCGAGCGGATCGAGGCGGAGACTCCAGGCGATCGCATCGATCACGCGCTCGACCGCCATCATGCCTTGCGGGCCGCCAAAGCCGCGGAAGGCGGTGTTCGACACCGTATTGGTCTTGACGCGCCGCGAATAAATCCTGGATTCGCCGAGGAAATAGGTGTTGTCGGCGTGAAACATCGCGCGATCGACGACGCCGGTGCTGACATCGGCAGAGCAGCCGCAACGCGCGTCAAAATCCATGTCGATGCCGCGGATGCGCCCGCCCGCGTCATAGCCGACGCTGTATTCGACCCGGAAGTCATGGCGTTTACCCGTCATCGCCATGTCGGCGTCGCGGTCGAGCCGAAGCTTGCAGGAGCGACCCGTGACGCGTGCCGCCAAAGCCGCAATCACCGCCCATTGGGTCGCTTGCGTCTCCTTGCCGCCGAAACCACCGCCCATCCGGCGTACGCGGCAGGTGACGAAGGAATCCGGCAAGTTGAGAACCCGGGCGACGATGTGCTGAACCTCGCTGGGATGCTGGGTGGAGGAATAGACGAGGATGGCGCCGTCCTCGCCGGGCATGGCGAGCGCGACCTGACCTTCCAGATAAAAATGTTCCTGGCCGCCGATATGGAGCGTTCCGGTGCTGCGCAACGGCGCCGCGGCGAGCGCCTTGGCGACGTCGCCGTTGCTGAAAGCATAGTCCGGGAGCACGGTTTCGCCGGCGGCTCGGCCTTGTTCGACCGAGACGTTGGGTTTTTCCGCATCGATCTCGATCTGCGCCCGAAGCACCGCCCGCCGTGCGGCGTCCCGCGACGTCGCGATGACGGCGAAGATGGGCTGGCCATGGAAATCGACGCGGCTGTGAGCAAACACCGGTTCGTCGGCGCTCGCCGGCGAGATATCGTTTTTTCCCGGAATGTCGGCGGCCGCGATGACAGCGACGACACCCGGAGCACCATGGACCTCGCGCAAATCGATCGCACGGATCGTCCCGCGCGCTGTGGGCGAGCCACCGACCGCGATATGCAGGGTGCCGAGCGGTTCGGTCATGTCGTCGATGTATTCGGCGGCGCCTTGTACGTGCTTGGCGCCACTGTCGTGCGGCATCGACTTGTAAACATGGCGCAGCGGCGCCTCTACCACGGCGTCATTCGGCGGCATCGGCAACCATCCGGCAATCGCTAATACGCGTGATATCGCCTTTAATGCCGGCCATTTCCGCCAGCGCCTTGATGACCAGATTGCCGGCAACGCGGCTGCGGTAGGCGGCGCTGGCTCGCACGTCGGTCAGCGGGGTGAAATCTCTATCGACCGCATCGGCGGCCGCCCGCCAGCGACTGCGGTCGCCGAGCGGCAGGCCGATGAGGTTCTGTTCGACGGCTTTCGCGCGTTTCGGGATACCCGCCATGCCGCCGAACGCAATCCTGGCGTCAACGATCCGGCCGCCGTCGCGTTTGAGCCAAAACGCGGCAAGCACCGCCGAAATGTCCTCGTCGGTGCGTTTGGTGATCTTGTAGGCGCGAAAATGCGTGGCTGGCTCAAGCTTCGGCACCAGGAGCCGACGCACGAATTCTCCGGGCTTGCGATCTTGCTTGCCGTAGTCGAGGAAGAAATTCTCCAACGGCAGTTGTCGTATCGCTTCGTCGCGGCGCAACTCGACTATGGCGCCCAGAGCGATCAGCATCGGCGCCAGATCGCCGATCGGCGAACCGTTGGCAATATTGCCGCCGACGGTGCCGCTGGCGCGCACTTGCATCGAGCCAAACCGCCGCAACACTTCCGCGACGTCGGGATCGATTGCGCCCAATACCGGCGCGGCGCGCGCCAGCGAGACTGTCGCACCGAGCACATAAGAATCCGTGCTGTCCTCGATGCTTGAAAGCTCGGCGACGCGGCCGACATGGATAATCTTTTCGATCGCCGCGAGTTTCTTGGTGATCCACAGCCCGACGTCGGTTGCACCCGCGACGATCGTGGCATCGGGGTGTTGCGCATAGAGCCGCGCGAACGATTGTTCGCTCGCGGGCGCCGCAAAAAACGAGGCGGTATCGCCGACGAGGAGATCGGCGCTGTCGTCGAGGCCACGCAACGCCTGCAGCCGCTCGGCGGCATTGCGGGTAAATCGGTCATCGGCCACGCCGCTGCAGGCCTCGACCGCCGCTTCGACAATCGGCCGATAGCCGGTGCAGCGGCACAGATTGCCGGCCAGCACGTCGTTGATCTTTTGCCGGTCGGTGAAGCCGTTGCATTCATGATAATGAGCAAACACACTCATCACGATGCCGGGGGTGCAAAAGCCGCATTGCGAGCCGTGCCGGTCTGCAAGCGCCGCCTGGACCGGATGCAATACGCCGTCATCGGCCAGGTCCTCGACGGCAATCAGTTCCGCTCCGTCGATCTGGCCGAGCAAGGTGATGCAGGAATTGACCGGCTCATAGCTCAGACGACCGCCGCGCAGGCGCGCGACCACGACGGCGCAGGCGCCGCAATCGCCTTCCGCACAACCTTCTTTGGTGCCGGTCGAGCGCTCCTGCAAACGCAACCAATCGAGCATGGTCGTACACGGCAAAAAGCGGTCGAGACGCACCATGCGGCCCCGCCTAAGAAATTGCAGAAAGTTCCGTGCCATGGTCCATATCGTGGTTCGTATCGCGGCTGGTGCCGCGAACGCCACAATCCTCTTTTGCCTAGGAAAGCGGCATTTGGGCATAACGCATGAACCGGCGCAAGTAACGCGGCAAATCCGGCCGTAGGCGCGGCTCGCATCCTTACGCACGGGCAGCGTAGCCGGAAAATAAGGCCGGCGGCGGGCGGTTATGGCAGGAGATCCTGGTACTCGGCGCGGCATGAATTGTGCACCGCCGGCCTTACGATGGACCTCAACACGATCACGGAAATCGCGCGGCCTCGCCAAAGGGGGGAATTGCCGGCCTGGAGGGCTGGCGATGCCTGGCTTGCCGGCGGGACGTGGTTGTTTTCCGAACCCCAGCTGTCGGTCAACCGGCTGATCGACATCGCAGACTTCGGCTGGCCGGCTCTCGAATTCGCGGAACAGGGGTTGCGGATCGCCGCCACTTGCAAAATCGCGGAGCTCGATGGAGCAACGTTGCCCTCCAACTGGTCGGCCGCGCCGCTGGTCAACCAATGTTGCCGATCGTTTCTGGCCTCGTTCAAAATCTGGAATATGGCCACCGTCGGCGGCAATCTCTGCATGTNNTGTCGCTGCCGGCGGGACCGATGATATCGCTGACCGCGGCACTCGACGGCGTGTGCACGATCTGGACCCCCGAGGGTGATGAGCGGCGCGTCGCGGTTGGCGATTTCGTATTGGCGCCGCTACACAACGCGCTCAAGCCGGGAGAGTTGCTGCGCGCGATCGACCTGCCGCAGTCGTCGCTTCGCCGGCGCACGGCCTTCCGCCAAATCTCGCTGAGCCCGCTCGGCCGCTCCGGCGCGCTCCTGATCGGAACGCTGTCTGCGGACGACGGCGCGTTCAGCTTGACCGTGACGGCGGCGACGCCGCGTCCGATGCGTTTGTCGTTTGCGAAACTGCCGACCAGCGCCGCACTGCGCGAGAGGCTCGAAACCGACATTCCGCCAAAGAATTATTACGACGATATCCACGGCACGCCGGCGTGGCGCCGCCATGTCACGCTGCAGTTCGCCGAAGAGATTCGCAGCGAATTCGCCGGCAACGGTGCGGGCGCGGCATGAGTTTTCTGGTGAACGGAAAGAGCCACGGCGTCCGGCCGCAGCCCGGACAATGCCTGCGCACGTTTCTGCGTTCGCTCGGCTGCTTCGGCGTGAAAAAGGGATGCGACGCCGGCGACTGCGGCGCCTGCACGGTGCTGGTCGACGGCGACCCGGTCCACTCCTGCTTGTTCCCCACCTACCGCGCCGAGGACCGCGCAGTGACGACGATTGAAGGGTTGGCGCCGAACGGCCAACTGCATCCGATGCAGGAAGCATTCTTGCAAGCGCAGGGCTTCCAATGCGGCTTTTGCACGCCGGGCATGATCATCACGGCAGCGAGCCTGAACCAGTCGCAGCGCCAGGATCTGCCCTGGGCGCTCAAGGGCAACATCTGCCGCTGCACCGGCTACGGCGCCATCGAAAGCGCCATTCGCGGCGTGCGTACGGTCGAGCAAGCCGAAGCCGGCCAGGCCTGCGGCCGCAGCGTGCCGGCGCCCGCGGCGCGCGCCGTGATCAGCGGCGCCGCCCGCTACACAATGGACTTCGCACCGGCCGGGCTGTTGCATCTCAAGCTGTTGCGCTCGCCGCACGCGCACGCGCGCGTCAAGGCGATCCGCAAGGACGAGGCGCTGGCGGTTCCCGGCGTGCGCGCCGTTCTGACCTACGAAGATGCGCCGGCAAAACTTTATTCGACGGCGCGACACGAGTTTGAAACCGCCGATCCGGACGACACGGCTGTGCTGGATCGGATGGTCCGTTTCGTCGGCCAGCGCGTCGCCGCGGTGATTGCGGAGAGCGAGGCGGGCGCCGAAGCGGGCTGCCGCAAGCTCGGCGTCGATTATGAGGTCCTGCCGGCGGTGTTCGATCCGGAAGCGGCGATGCGGCCCGGCGCGCCAGTCATTCACGACAAGGGTCCGGAGTCTCGCATCCACAATCCGCAAGCCAACATTGCCGGCGAGGTCCACGGCCAGGTCGGCAGCGTCGAAGACGGATTTGCGCAAGCCGACGTTGTCTACGAAGGCACTTATATCACCCAGCGGGTCCAGCATGCGCATTTGGAAACCCATTGCGCTATCGGCTGGCTCGACGAAGCGAACCGGCTCAACATCCGGTCGAGCACCCAGACGCCGTTTCTGACGCGGCGGGCGCTGTCCGCTCTTTTCGATCTCGATCCGGCAAAGGTGCGGGTTTTTTGCGAAAGAATGGGCGGCGGATTCGGTGCCAAGCAAGAGATGCTGGTCGAGGATATCGTTGCGCTCGCGGTGCTCAAGACCGGGCAGCCGGTCAAGCTCGAATTCACCCGCGAGGAGCAGTTCATCGGCGCGACCACGCGGCATCCGATGCGCGTGCGCATCAAAGCGGGCGCCCGACGCGACGGCCGCTTGACGGCGATGGAAATGCACGTCGTCTCCAATACTGGCGCCTACGGCAATCACGGCTTTGCCGTTCTCAATCACGCCTGCGGCGAATGTTTCGGCGTCTATCGCTGCGACAATAAGAAGATCGATGGCTTCGCCGTTTACACCAACACGGTGCCGAGCGGCGCCTTTCGCGGCTACGGCCTGCCGCAAACCAATTTCGCAGTCGAGTCGGCGATGGACGAACTCGCCCGCAAGATCGGCATGGACCCGATCGAATTTCGCGAGCGCAATGTCGTGCACCCTGGCGATCCCATGATCTCGACCGGCGCTGATGAGGGCCACGACGTTCACTATGGCAGCTACGGCCTCGATCAATGCCTCACGCTCGTCAAACACGCGATGGAAAATGGCGGCGGCTTGCCGGCACCGCCCTCCGACGACTGGCTGACCGGACAGGGCATCGCGCTTGGCATGATCGATACCGTGCCGCCGTTCGGGCATTTTGCTGACGCCAGTGTGAGTTTGCGCGACGACGGCAGCTATCAGCTCGTGGTCGGCACGGCCGAATTCGGCAACGGCACCAGCACCGTCCATCATCAAATCGCCGCCACGACGCTGGCCACGACGACCGACGCGATCCATGTGCTGACCTCCGACACCGACAACGGCGGCCACGATACCGGCGCCTATGGCAGCACCGGAACGGTCGTGGCCGGTCGCGCGACGCAGCTCGCCTGCGAAGCCTTGCGCGAGGAAATTTTGAGCTTCGCCGCCGCACATGCCGGCGGCGCCAAGGAAGCGTGGTCGCTTGTTGCCGGCGCCGTAGTCCGCACCGGGCGGCGTGTCGAGCTTGCCGAGCTGGCGGCGGCAGCGCGGGCAAAGGGACACAAGCTCACCGCTACCGGACGCTCGGACGGAACGCCGCGTTCGGTCGCTTTCAACGTCCAGGCATTCCGCGTTGCGGTCAACAAGCGCACCGGCGCGATCAAGATTTTACGCAGCGTGCACGCCGCGGATGCGGGCACTGTCATCAATCCGATGCAGTGCCGCGGCCAGGTCGAGGGCGGCGTTGCACAGTCGCTCGGTGCCGCGCTCTACGAGGAAATGGTCATCGACGAGACCGGACGCGTGGTCAATCCGACGTTCCGCAACTATCACCTGCCCCAATTCGGCGATGTGCCGCGAACTGAAGTGTTCTTTGCCGAGACTTCGGATACGATCGGCCCATTCGGCGCCAAATCGATGAGCGAAAGCCCGTATAATCCGATCAACGCCGCGATGGGAAACGCGCTTTTCGATGCGACCGGCATCCGGTTCTGCCAGACTCCGTTCAAACCTGATCGCATCTTCCGGGCGATCACGGAGAAGTTCGGTACCGCGAATTGAAAGATAAGGGGACCGGTCTTGCCGTCGCTGGATGACGAGAAGTTTTTGCGCCACAGTTTCGCGGTGGCCCGGCGCGCGCGTAGCCACGGCAATCATCCATTCGGCGCTATCCTGGTCGATGCGGCGGGCGAGGTGCTGATCGAGATGGAGAACGGATTTCTGCCCGATCGCGATATGACCGGGCACGCGGAGCGCCTTCTCGCTACACAAGCGTCCAAAACGCTTGCCCCGGACGTGCTTGCCGGCTGCACGCTTTACACCTCCGCCGAACCCTGCGCCATGTGCGCCGGCGCGATCTATTGGGCTGGCATCGGACGGGTGGTCTACGGAATGACGGAACGCAGCTTAAAGACCCTTACCGGCAACCACGCGGAAAATCCGACCCTTGATTTGCCGTGCCGCACGGTCTTTGCTGCTGGTCAGCGTATAGTCGAGGTCATCGGCCCGCTGCTCGCGGACGAAGCCGCAGCGCTGCATGACGGCGTGTGGTAGACCGTGATCAATAGGCCGAGGGCGGCCCACGCCGATCCGACAGAGCCATCACTCCAACAGAACCATGCGGACCATTAATTGCGCCCATCTGATCGAGGCAGCGAATCGCGTTGTCGCATCGAGCCGCCAAATCCGCATTGACGATGGCCAGGTGCAAGCGGTCACAACTATTGCGCCTGCGGACGCCGAGCCGCTGTTCGTCATGCCGGCGCTGGTCAATGCGCATGATCACGGCCGCGCGGTGCGCACAAGTTCCCTCGGCGCCGGCGGCAAGCCGCTGGAAACCTGGCTGCAATATCAAGCGCTGATCCCGGCCGTTGACCCGTACCTTGTCGCCATCGTCGCATTGTCGCGCGCGGCGCTAGGCGGGGTTGGCGTGCTGATGATGCACCTCACCCGGCCGCAAGGCTTGACCGATCTTCCCCATGAAGCCGCGACGATCGCGCGCGCGGCAAGCGATGTCGGTATCCGCATAGGTTTTGCCGTGTCGATGCGCGACCGCAATCCCCTCGTCTATGGGCCGTCGGAACCAATTCTCAACGCACTTCCGCCGCAAGCGCGCCGCGGCGTCGAAGCCATCGTGTCGCGTCCGCCGCTGCAACCCAAAGCCTTCGTTGCGCTCGTGGACGAGGTGGCATCGGCTGCGGCCGGTCCCCTGTTCGATGTGCAATTCGGACCCAACGGCGTGCAATGGTGCAGCGACTCCCTGCTCGCGGCAATCGCGGAGGCCTCGCAGCGCACCGGCCGCCGTATCCATATGCATCTTTTGGAGACGCGTTATCAAAGGGCGTGGGCGGACGCGAACCACCCCCAAGGCATCGTCAAGCATCTCGATGCGCTCGGCCTGTTGTCGCCTAGGCTCACGCTTGCGCATTGCGTCTGGGCTCGCGCCGACGAGCTCGAATTGCTGGCCGCGCGCGGCGTCACCATTGCCGTCAATTCAAGCTCCAATTTGCATCTACGCTCCGGCATCGCGCCGATCGCGCGCATGGCCGCGGCTGGCTGCCGCATGGCGCTCGGAATCGACGGCGGCGCGCTCGACGACGACGACGACGCCCTGCGCGAGCTGCGGCTTTGGCATCTGCTCCACGTCGGCAATGGCTTTGACGTTGCAGTAAACCGCGAGCAATTGCTGCGGGCGGCATTCGCCAATGGCCGCTTTTCGGTAACCAATCACGCCGACGACGGCGCCCTCCGCCCGGGAGGCCCGGCGGATTTGTTGTTGCTCGATTGGGCCGCGATCGATGACGATCGGCTGGGCGCCGATATCGACGCCTTGCAACTGGTCCTCACGCGCGCCGCTGCCCGACATATCCGCGAACTGATTGTCGCCGGCCGAACCGTTGTAAAGAATGGAGCCGTGATCAGTGTCGACTTTGACGCCGCGCGCACCGAGTTCGTCGGCCGCTTGCGCGCCGGGATGCACGACAAGGCTTCGGTTGCCGCCGCCTTGCCGGCGCTCGAACGCGCCATCGCCAAGCACTTCGAGCCGAATCCCGGCTGCTTCTGAAGACGGCCTTTTTCAGTCCCAAATACTGCGGGCGCTGGCGGCAAGCAGCCGCGGCGGCGGACAGACAAAGCTGCGGCGACCATTTTTCATCCCGAACAACGGCCGGGCCAGTTCCGCCACCGCAAGCGCAGGAGTTGTCGAGTCAAGCACGACCAGATCGGCCGGGTTACCGATCGCTATTCCGTAATTTTTCAGATTCATGAGTTTGGCAGGCCACCTGGTCACCATGTCGAGGCACGAGGCCAATTCGTCCGGTCGGCCGATCTGCGCGACGTTGGCGTAAAGGTTCGCCATCCGGATCAGCGAGCAATCGCCGAACGGCGTGAACGGATTGAGCACGTTGTTGGTCGCGATCGAACACACCACGCCGTAATCGAGCAAGCGATGCGCGGCCGTGACGCCGCGCGGAATATCATGACTGTGATCGCGGCCCATCAGATAAAGATCGGTTGCCGGCAACACCGTCACCGCAACGCCGGCGTCGGCAAGGCGCTTGGCGATGACGGCAAACCGCACCGGCTCGATCGCCGACAGCTTGGTGACATGACCGACGGTTACCCGCCCGCCCCAGCCCGCGGCTTGGGTTTGGCGGCAGACCTCGTCGAGATCCATCCGCGACGGATCGATATCGAAGTCGAGATGAAAGTCGATGTCGCGGTCGAACTGTCGCGCAATGGCAAAGATGCGTGCGATCTGCCCATGCGGATCGCGATCGGTATAGGGACAGCCGCCGATGAGGTCGGCGCCCTGCGCGCAGGCTTCGATCAAGAGCTCCTCGGTGCCCGGATCGTTGAGCAGTCCTTCTTGCGGAAAGGCGCAGATTTCGACGTCGATCGCCCAGCGGTATTCCCGCTGCAGCCGCTTTATGGCGTGAAAGCCCTTCAATCCGATGCGCGGATCGACCTCGACATGGGTGCGCATGCGCGTGGTGCCGTGCAGGATCGACTTCTCCAGCGTGCGGCGTGCGCGGCGATAGACGTCGTCTTCGCTAAATGCGCCCTTGGCCACAGCCACCTTCGCGATCGCCTCGGCAAGCGTGCCCTGTTCGGATTTGCAGCGCTCAAGGATGCAGGATTTGTCGAGATGAATGTGGGTTTCGACGAAGCCAGGAACGACCAGCCGGCCGGCGAGGTCTTCGTCCGGCGCATCCGCGACGATCTGCGGCGCGATTTTGACGATCCGTCCGTCGGCGATGGCAATGTCGACGGTCTGCGGCGCGCCTGCCCCGATGCAGGCCTTACGCAGGATCAGATCGACAGCCATGCCCTGATCTTTCGCGGCAATCAGCCCGTGCCGTAGGTTGCGACCAGGCGCTGGGTCAGATAATCGGCGGCCAGAATGGGCGGATATTTCGGCGGCTGTTCCGGCGCGCTGCAGCCCGGCAGGCATTCGATCAAAGCGTCGGGGTTTGGATCGAAAAAGAATGCGATCGAATAGCGGTCGCGCCCAAGCGGACTGGTGACGCGGTGCGGCGTCGACACATAGGTGTCGTTGCTCCACCGCATCAGACAATCGCCGATATTGCAGACGAAAGCGCTCGCGATCGGCGGCGCCTTAACCCAGGTGCCGTCGCGGCGCCGCACTTCGAGACCGCCGACACCGTCGGTGAGCAGAATTGTCAGGCTGCCGTAGTCGGTATGTTCGCCCGCCCCGGGCAGATTGTTGTGTTCGGCACGACGCGGCGGATAATGCAGCAAGCGCAGCGTCGCCATCGGCCGATCGAATTTATCGGCGAAAAAAGTCGGTGGCAGTCCCAGATCGGTGGCAATCGCCAGATGCAGGTCGAGTGCGAGTTGCCATACCGCATCGAAATAGCCGAGTGCGGTATCGCGAAAGCCCGGCGTCCGCGGCCACAAATTGACGCCGCGAAACGGCTTGCCGGCAATAACCTCGGGATCGGAAGGCGGCAGATCGAGACCGATGTTGAATGCTTCCTTGAGATCCGCTTGGGCGAGATTGAGGCTTTCGCTGGCGATGCCGACATAGCCGCGATTGTGCTTCGACCGTGTAATCGCGAATTCGTCCTTGCTCGCTGCCGGCGACGCAAAAAAAGCCTCGGAGCGCGCAAACATCGCCGACGTCAGTTCATCGGAAATGCCGTGGTTGCGAATATAAAAGAAACCCACTTCACGGCATGCGCGCCCAAGTTCTGCGGCGACCCGCCGCACCGCAGCTGGATCCCCCGATCCTAATCCGGTGAGATCAATGACATCCAACATCGGTTCCACTCCAGGTGCGATATGCGATGCAAAGGCTGCGCCGCTTGCACCAAATCGATGGCATGATGCTTGCAAATCTTGAGCCTCGGAAGTTGTTTAAAAAACACTCGGTGGAGGGTCCAACATGTCACTTCTAAAATTCGACCGACGCACGTTTTTGAAGGCGAGCGCGGCTTCGGTTCTGGCGACCGGAGCGGCGGCGGGAGGAGCCCGCGCCGCAGGGGTCACCATCGGCATCGTCTATGTTGGTCCGCGGGACGATTTCGGCTGGAATCAGGCCCACGCCGTCGCGGCACAGGCGCTAAAGACCATTCCAGGCGTCACCGTGGTCGAAGAGGAAAATGTTCCTGAGACCGATGCCTGCGCCAAAACCATGGAGTCCATGGTCAACCTGGACAACGCGAATATCATCCTGGGCACATCGTTCGGCTATTTTGCTCCGTTTATGATCGATCTGTCTAAAAAATATGCAAAGGTCCAGTTCCGGCATGCTGCGCCGTTGTGGACCCCGGCTCTGCCGAAGAATCTAGGCAGCTATTTCGGCTACCTCAACCAAGCGCATTATGTCGACGGCGTCGCGGCCGGGCTGTCCACCAAATCGAACAAGCTCGGCTTCGTAGCAGCCAAGCCGATCGCCTCGGTGCTCAGCAATATCAACTCGTTCCTGCTGGGCGCCCGGAAAACCAATCCGAGTGCGACGGTCCAGGTGATCTTCACCGGCGATTGGTCGCTCCCGGTACGCGAGGCAGAGGCGACCAACGCCCTGGTCGATGCCGGCGCCGACGTCATCACCTGCCACGTCGACAGCCCAAAGGTCGTAATCGAGACCGCCGAGAAGCGCGGCGTCAAAACCTGCGGCCACAACGCGTCGCAGGCGCCGCTAGCGCCAAAGGGCTTTATCACCGGCGCGGAATACAAGTGGATCACGATCTACAAGGGCTACGCATCGGACCTCACCGCCGGCAAGACGCTGCCGAACATGGTGAGCGGCGGCTACGAAGCCGACATGGTGCAGAACACGCCGTTCGGTGCGGGCGCAAGCGACGCGGCGCGCGCCGCCGCGACCTCGGCGATCGCCGATCTCAAGGCCAAAAAGCCTATCTATGTGGGCCCGCTGAAGGACAACAAGGGCAACCTTGTCATCGCCAAGACCTACGACAATCTCGATCCGTACTTGGACAAGATGGACTACCTGCTCGAGGGCGTCCAAGGTTCGACCACGTGATCGCCGCTGGTTGATGGTCAGGCCGCGCGGCGCCTAAGTGGCGGCCGCGCGGCCCAATCACCGTCTCGATCCAAAGTTCGGGAGCTCGAAGCAGAGCATGGCTGATATCGCAGAGCCGCTGCGCCCGGCGGTGATCGCGCCCAAACATTGGGGCGATCTTTCTATTCGACTTCGTCGTGGTGCCGAATACATCGTCATTCCGCTCCTGGCGCTCGCAATCACGGCGCTGCTGTTCTCCTTGCTTCTGCTGGCGCTCGGAAAGTCGCCGCTCGAATTTTTCGCGCTCGTCGAGCGCGGTGGATTTGGAACGTCATTTTCGTTGCAGAATACGCTGCAGCGCTCCTCGCCCTTGATCCTCACCGCGCTCTGCGTCGCGCTGCCGGCGCGTATCGGTCTCGTGGTCATCGGCGGCGAAGGCGCGCTCGTGCTCGGCGGCTTCGCCTCTGCGGTCGTCGCCATTCCGATGGTGCTCGGCCACGTGCCGCCGTTGTTGACGCTCTGCCTCATGGCCGCGGCCGGCATGCTCGTCGGGGCGTTTTGGATCGGGATCGTCGGCTATCTGCGCTATGCGCGCGGCGTCAACGAAACGATCTCATCGCTGCTGATGACCTATATCGGCATCGCGATCATGAACTTCTTCGTCGAAGGATCGCTGCGCGATCTCAGCAACCCCAACAAACCTTCGACGATGCCGATCGGCGACGCCTATATGGTCGGCCAGATTCCCGGTACCGACGTGCATTGGGGGCTGGTCGCTGGGATAGTGCTGTCGATCCTGCTGTACATCCTGTTGTCGCGAACCACGTTCGGATTCGCCGTTCGGGTGGCGGGCGGCAATCCGCGCGCCGCGCTGGCGCAGGGTCTTCCCGTCGGCAAGCTGATCGTCATCTGCTGCGCCATCGCTGGCGCCTGCGCCGGCCTCGCCGGCTTCTTCGAGGTAGCGGCGATCCAGGGCCGCGCCAATGCGTCGCTCGCCGCCGGTTACGGCTATACCGGCATTCTGGTGTCGTTCCTCGCCCGCCACAATCCGCTAGCCATCATTCCGGTCGCGATCCTGTTCGGCGGCATCGTCGCCTCGGGCGGCCTGATCGAGCGTCGCATGGGACTTCCCGACGCCACCGTCCTCGTCGTCCAGGGCATGGCCTTTGTCGTCTTGCTGATGTCGGAAACCTTGTACGGGCGTTTCAAGATCTTCCAAGTTCGCGGCGCGGCAGATCGCACATGAATGAGAGCGCATTCGTCATTGTCCTGGTCGCGCTCATCGGCGGAGCGCTGCGGGTTTCGACGCCCTTCATGTTCGTCGCGCTCGGCGAGTGCCTCACGGAAAAGTCGGGCCGCGTCAATCTTGGTCTCGAGGGCACACTGGTGCTTGGCGCCATGACGGGCTACGCGATCTCTTACAAGTCCGGCTCACCGTGGCTCGGCGTGCTGGCCGCCGGCTGTGCCGGTTCGGTGCTGGGCGCGATGCACGGCTATATCTGCAAGCTGCCCAAGGTCAACGACATTGCCGTTGGCATCGCCATGATGCTGTTCGGGACCGGTGTCGCGTTCTTCTTCGGCAAGCCTTACATCCAGCCCTCGGCGCCGCGGCTCGGCTCGTTTTCGCTCGGTGCCTGGACCGGCAATCTGGAAATCACGACGGCGCTGCAGATCAACCCGCTGTTGCTTGTCGGCATCGTTACCGGCCTGGTGATGGCCTGGGCCTTTGCCAACACCAAATGGGGCCTGATCGTGCGCATGACGGGCGACAGCGCGGCCTCGGCGCGGGCGATGGGCGTGTCGGTCGATCTGGTGCGTTTTCTCTGCACCACCGCCGGCGGTTTTCTGGCGGGCGTCGGCGGCGCGTTTTTGTCGCTCTATTATCCGGGCTCCTGGAATCAAGGCTTGTCGTCCGGTCAGGGCTTGATGGCGGTGGCATTGGTGATCTTCGCGCGCTGGAGCCCGATCCGTTGCATCATCGCTGCGCTCTTGTTCGGTGCCGCCGGCGCCATCGGTCCGGCCTTGCAATCGGTCGGCATCACTCAAGGCTACTACTTCTTCAACGCCGCGCCCTACATCCTTACGCTGTTCATCATGATCGCGTCAGCCGACTCCAAGCGTGCGGCGCGTGACGTGCCGGGCGAGCTCAGCATCACCAAGTGAAAAAGCCGTGAGCGCACTGAACGGACTTGTACTCCTATGAACGGATTTACACTGCCATGAGCGGACTTGGCGGGCTGAACAAAGCTCCGAACGGTGTGGTGATCGGGCTGGTTCAGCTTCAGCTTCCAGCAGTGAAAACGCCGGTCGATCTTGCGGCCCAGACGCAACGTATCGTCGCGATGGTCGGCAAGGCGCGTCGCAATATGCCGACCATGGACCTTGTGGTTTTCCCGGAATACGCGCTGCACGGGCTCTCGATGGACACCAATCCCGCCATCATGTGCTCGCTCGACGGGCCGGAGGTGGCAGCATTCAAACAGGCGTGCACCGACAATCAAATCTGGGGCTGCTTTTCCATTATGGAGCGCAACCCCGGCGCCTATCCATTCAATTCCGGCATAATCATCGACGACACCGGCACGCTGCGGCTCTATTATCGCAAGATGCATCCTTGGGTTCCGGTCGAGCCGTGGGAGCCTGGCAATATCGGCATTCCGGTAATCGATGGGCCAAACGGCGCAAAGCTGGCGCTCATCATCTGCCACGACGGCATGTTCCCGGAAATGGCGCGCGAATGCGCCTACAAGGGCGCAGAGATCATGATCCGGACCGCCGGCTACACCGCGCCGGTTCGCGATGCCTGGCGCTTCACCAACCAGGCTAATGCGTTCTGCAATCTCATGGTGACCGCGAATGTATGCATGTGCGGTTCGGACGGCACGTTCGACTCCATGGGCGAAGGCATGATCGTCAATTTCGACGGCGCCATCATCGCCCACGGCACGAGCGGACGGCCCGATGAAATCATCACCGCGGAAGTGCGCCCGGATCTGGTGCGCGAAGCGCGACGACACTGGTCGGTAGAGAACAACATCTACCAGTTCGGTCACCGCGGCTTCACGGCAGTGCGCGGCGGCGCGCAGGATTGTCCCTACACTTACATGCAAGACTTAGTCGCGGGCCGTTACCGCCTGCCTTGGGAGGCAACCGTCCTGCACACCGACGGTACCTCGTGCGGATTTCCGGAGCCGACGCGCCTTTACGGTGAACGGCTCGATCGTGCTGCGGAGTAAGCCATGCCCACCATCCCCGGCGATCCCTATGCCTGGCCGTTCGACGGCAACATCACGCCGCAGAACACGACTCTGATCATCATCGACATGCAGACCG
>PLTE01000019.1 GCA_003164375.1 Hyphomicrobiales bacterium
GTGCCGCCAGGCGGGCAGAACCAGCCATAGGCGATCTCGCAGACGACCGGATCGAAGATCGATGTGCCGGTCGAGCCGACTTCGAGGATCGCGGCGCTCACCGGATCGAGATCGTCGGGATCGCGACTGCCTTTCACGAAGGTGAGGTTCTCAGCTCGCGCCGCCATTCGTTCGGCCCGCTTTTGATTGAACTCGGTCCAAGCACCTTTTCCGCCGCCGCCTCCCGGAATTGGATTGGCGGCGCGCTCGCGTTCAGTCATTGACGATCGACTTGCCGCGGCCGTCGCCGCGCGCCTTCGATTTCGAATAGTCGGCTGCCGGTAATGGCGATCCGCCCGGCGCCGCAGAAGGCTGACCGGCGTCAGCGCGATCGAGCGGCAACGGCGCCCCGCCGATCGGCGCGCCGCGACCAAGCTCCGAACGAATGCCAAGGTCGATCCAGGCGCGCTTACGGTTTTGCCACCAGCCCTCCCGCGCATTCAAGACGGAGAATGGCGGAATTCCGAAGCGATCCGCGAGCGTCGATGATGGCGCGGTCTCTTCCGGCGCACCCGAGCCCGCTGGCGGACCCGCCGCGCCTGCGTCCACATTGATGGCGTCAAGCAGACTTCCAAGTTCCGCTTCAGCGAAGCCGAGGAGTTCAAGGTCGAAGTCCGTTTCACGCAATGCCGCAAGTTCCGCGCGCAGCAGGCTCTCGTCCCAACCGGCGTTCTCGGCAATTCGGTTGTCGGCGATGACAAGCGCGCGCCGCTGCGTCTCGGTCAAATGATCGAGCGCGATGATCGGCACCTCGGTCATGCCGAGGCGTTGCGCGGCCAAGAGCCGGCCGTGCCCGGCGATGACGACGCCATCGCCGGCGATCAGGACTGGGTTGACGAAACCGAACTCGGCGATCGAAGCGGCAATTTGGGCGATTTGTTCATCCGTGTGCGTGCGGGCGTTCTGTGCATACGGAACGAGCTTTGCAATCGGCCGCGATTCGATCTTGAGATCCATTTGGTGTTGCGTACCTTGAGTGCGCACCCGTGCGCGGTGCGCACCCTAAAGTGCGCACCCGGTTTTCATCTCTATCGCTAGGGGGTTCCCGGGCCTTTGCCGCCCGCATACGCTTTTGCGCCGGGAAGAACCTACAATTTGACGGCGGTTGCGGTTTGGATGCGGTTCATTGCGGTCGGATGCGGTAATACCTTTTCGGGTACACGGCCTCGGCTACACGTGCGAACGCATCCATCATCAAACACGCGTCTCGCGATCATGCCAGGAAAAATGCCTAAACGTGTTGCGGATGTCACGCCTGAAGTTCAACGATTAGTGCGGTTTGTTTCCGCGTTGGCGCAGCTTTCGCCACGTTGAATGCGGCGATTTGCGGCGAGGCCCGTCGCATCGTGCTTGGGCACTGTCCGCTTTGATGCGGCCGAAAGCCGATTCGACACGGTAACCAACGCGGCGACCCAACGTCGCCACGCGGTTTGGCGCGTTAAACCGACCCGCCAGCAAATCGGCTTCCACGGCACGTTCTCGGCACGCAGCCAAACGATCCGGGCGTCGTCAGGTTCAAGCCATGTGAGCCACGTGAAGGTCTCCTCCATGCGGCTGATCGCCCCCGGCGACGGCGCGATGCGGGGCATGCTCGCGCGTTCCCAGCCGAAGGCCTCGAAAGCGCTGCGGACCATCGCCGGCCAGGTGTTGAAGTAGCCGGGCACGCGGGTGTCGGGGAGGCGGCGAAGCGTGAAGGCGGCTTCCTCGAAGCGCGCCTCGACTATCGAAGCTGTCCAATGTTCAGCCATGTCAGTTCTCCTCGTGTTTGCCGTAGAGCTTCTCGCCGATCTGGCGGACCAATTCGCGTTCCGACCAAGTGAGCCGGTCGTCATCGGCGTTCACGACCAGGACGTTCTGGTCGCGCCAGCCATTGCGCTTGATCAGCTCGGGCGAAGGCCGGTCGCCGCTCATCCATCTCATCGCGCGACCTCACGGAGCACGGCGGCATAGCCGGCAAGATCGATCGTCGAATCGAGGTGGCCCGGATCGTGCGCAAGCCGCGCCAGCTTTAGATCGATCAAGCACAGCGCGACCTGCGCCGGCGTAACCTTGCGGCCGAGCGTCAACGACCAGCGTGCCGCGATGCTCGCCATGAGGACGGCCGGATCGCCGTAAGAATTGCGACGCTTCGCCACCAGGCTCGCTGCGCGTTCGAGCAGCTTTTCGCCGGTCATGCCTGCGCCCCATCAGTCATGGGAGCGGTAGCATTCGCGGCAGCCGCGAGATCAATCACCGCGCCAAGGACGGAAGCAGGTCCAGCGTTACCGAGCCGGCCCATGCTCGCCGCAAGCTCGCGCGGTTCGACGCCGTGTTGCATGAGCACGGAGACGACGACGCAGGCATCGGCGAGGAGGGCATCGAGAGCGGAGCCCGTGCGAATGCCATGGACGAACACTTCGCCGGGCCTACCGTCGTCATAGAAGCCGATCGTGACCGCGAACCGCATGCCGCCGAATTCTATTTGGGCGGTCTCGGCGGGCCGGCGATCGGGAAGGCGCTGGCGCGTCATCGCACGCCTCCGCCCGTGTCGATCGCCCACAACAGGATCGCGATGGCGTCGGCTTCGTTGTCGTCGGCGGGGTTGAAGCCGCGATTGCGGACAGCGTCGATGACCGCAGCTTTGTCGGCGTTGCCCTTGCCGGAGACGTGACGCTTGATCGTCCCGACCGGCACGCCTTCGTATGGAATGCGGTTCTGCTCGCACCAGGCGGTGAGGCTTGCGAGGAAGCCG
>PLTE01000222.1 GCA_003164375.1 Hyphomicrobiales bacterium
GGCGGCCAGCAGCAGCGCGTCGCGCTCGGCCGCGCCATCATCGCGCAGACACCGATTTGCCTGATGGACGAGCCGCTCTCCAATCTCGACGCCCAATTGCGGGCCGAGATGCGGCACGAGATTCGCGCGCTGCAGCGCAAGCTCGGCATCACCATGGTCTACGTCACGCACGACCAGACCGAGGCGATGAGTATGGCCGATCAGGTCATCCTCATGCGCAACGGCCGCATCGAACAGGCAGCCGCCCCGGACAAGCTCTATGCCCGTCCTGCGACAACCTTCGCCGCCCGGTTTATCGGCACGCCGCCGATGAACATCTTGCCTGTTGTCCCCAAGGCGGACGGCGCCGGGATGGCAGTGAGCGACGCGCCGGTGCCCTCCGCGACGGCGGATAGGCTTCTGTTCGGCATTCGGCCCGAGGATGTCATTCTCGGCGACGTTGGCGCCCCGGCACGCGTCCAGAGTGCGGAATTTCTCGGCGCCGATACCGTGGTCACATGCGCCTATGGCAAGCAGACGCTCACGGCGCGCGTGTCAGGCAAAACGGCGTTTCCTCCCGGCGCCGCGATCCGCGTTCATTGGCGTCCCGAGAATTTGCATCTGTTCGATGCCGAAAGCGGCTTGCGCCGCGACGACCTGCACCCGCTTGCGACCAACGGTAATGCCGATGTCGCTCAAGCTCATCTCGATTAGGAGAGAACAATGCGTCACGTGTTAAAACGGCTCGTTACGATGGCCGGCGCCGTCGCGATCACTCTGGGTGCCGTGAATTCGGCTGCGACGGCGGCCGACATTGAACTCTCCTTCTATTATCCGGTCGCCGTCGGCGGCCCGATCACAAAGATCATCGACGGCTATGCCACGGCCTTCGAGGCAGAGAATCCCGGCATCAAGATCAACGCGGTCTACGCCGGGACCTATCAGGACACGCTGGTCAAGGCGCTCACAGCGTTCAAGAGCGGCGCGCCACCGGACATCGCGGTCTTGTTGTCGACCGATATGTACACGCTGATCGACGAGGATGCGATCATGCCGTTCGACGACGTGCTGAAGAACGACAGCGACAAAAGGTGGGCGAAGTCATTTTTCCCGGCCTTTATGGAGAACAGCCAAACCGGCAGCAAAACTGGCGAGCAAAAGACTTGGGGAATACCCTTTCAGCGCTCCACCGTCGTGATGTTCTGGAACAAGGACGCGTTTAAGGCGGCGGGGCTCGATCCGGACAAGGCGCCCGCGACATGGGATGAGTTGGTGGCGGACGGCGGCAAACTCACCGCGCGCGACACCGCAGGTGCCGTAGGTCAATGGGCGATCGAAATTCCATCCACCGGCTTTCCCTACTGGCTGTTCCAGGGCCTAACCACCGCCAATGCTGTGCGGCTGATGAATGCGGCCGGCACCGAGACCTATTTCGACAATCCGGCCGTGATTCAAGCGCTGCAATTCTGGGTCGATCTCAGCCGCAAGTACAAAATTCAACCCGAGGGCACTATCGAATGGGGCACGACGCCGAAGGATTTCTTCGAGCGCAAGACCGCGATCATATGGACCTCGACCGGCAACTTGACCAATGTGCGCAATAATGCGGGCTTTGCGTTCGGCGTCGCCATGTTGCCGGCGCACCAGGGTCGCGGCTCGGCGACCGGTGGCGGCAACTTCTATCTGTTCAAAAAAATGACGGCCGAAAGACGCGATGCCGCGCTCAAATTCGTCAAGTGGATGACGTCGCCGGAGCGCGCGGCAGACTGGGGCATCGCGACTGGCTACGTCGCTGTGCGGCCCGACGCCTGGGATACCCCCGCCATGAAGAAATACGTCGCCGAATTCCCGGCCGCGGCCGTGGCGCGCGATCAGCTCGACCATGCCGTCGCCGAATTGTCGACCCATGACAATCAGCGGGTCACCAAAGCGCTCAATGACGGCATCCAGGCGGCACTAACCGGCACCAAGACGCCCGAGCAGGCCATGAAAGACGCGCAAGTCGAGGCCGTTCGCATCCTACGCGCCTATCAATAATGCGCGGTTCGAAGACCACGCTCCGGACGCCGCGGCTTTTCACTCATATCTATGGCTGGCTGATGTTACTGCCGGCAGCCGTGCTGCTCGTAGCCTTTACGCATTATCCCGCCACAGCGACATTCATAGACAGTTTTTTCTCGACACCGAGGGGCCGGCGCGGCGCCGCGTTCGTTGGCCTCGACAATTACCAGGCCATGGTCGAAGACCCCGTGTTCTGGCGCGCGCTCGAAAACAACTTCGTTTACGCGGCAAGCGTCATACCGCTGACCATCGCCCTGTCGCTTTTGATGGCGCTCGCGATCAACGGCAGAATCGCCGGCCGTTCGTTTCTGCGTTTGTCCTTTTTCACGCCGACGGTGCTGCCGATGATTGCGGTCGCCAATATCTGGCTGTTCTTTTATTCGCCCGGCTACGGATTGCTGGATCAGGCGCTCGGCCTGTTCGGCTTCTCCTCCACCAATTGGCTCGGCAACCAGCATACTGCGCTCGCCTGCCTGATCGCGGTCGCGGTTTGGAAAGATGCGGGCTTCTTCATGATCTTTTACCTGGCGGCGCTGCAACAATTGTCGCCGCAATTGGCCGAGGCCGCCGCGATCGAAGGTGCCGGACGCTGGTATTTTTTCCGCAGGATCACCTTCCCGCTGCTGATGCCGACGACGCTCTTCGTCCTCGTCAACGCCATCATCAATTCGTTCCGGCTGATTGACCATATCGTGGTCATGACCCAGGGCGGCCCGGACAACACGACGGCATTGCTGCTGTTCTACATCTACGAAGTCGGCTTTAAGTTCTGGGATACGGCCTATGCGGCAACCCTAACCGTCGTGCTGCTGCTGTTGCTCGCGGCGCTTGCGCTCGGACAATTCCTGTTCTTCGACCGCAGGATTCACTATCAATGAGCGGGCCGCAAAGAACCCGCACCGCGATACCGGCGCTCGAAACCGCCGGCGCCTGGCTGCTGGCGCTCGTTTGGATCCTGCCGATCGCCTACGGGCTATGGGCGGCGATCCATCCGAGCGCCTATTCCGCTCATTTCGGCTTGAACGCGCCGTTGACGGTGGAGAATTTCGTCAAGGCTTGGAACGCGGCCCCGTTCGCGCGTTACTTCCTCAATACTTTTCTCTTGGTCACCATGATTCTCGTCGTGCAGCTCGTGCTGTGCACGCTCGCGGCTTTCGCCTTCGCGCGATTAAGCTTCGTGGGCCGCGAAATCGCTTTTATCCTCGTGCTGCTGCAATTGATGATCATGCCCGACGTCTTGATCGTCGCCAATTACCGGACCATGACGGCCTTGGGCATTGTCGACACGATACCCGCCATCGGCCTGCCCTATATGGCCTCAGCTTTCGGCATCTTTTTGTTGCGCCAAACCTTCAAATCGGTGCCGCGCGAACTCGACGAGGCGGCGCGGGTCGAGGGCGCGAGCCCGCTCACGGTCTTGCTTAAGGTTTACGTGCCGCTCGCCAAGCCGGTTTACATTGCCTACGGCCTCGTCTCGGTGAGCTATCACTGGAATAACTTCCTGTGGCCGCTGATCGTCACCAATTCGGTCAGCACGCGGCCGCTGACCGTCGGACTGCAGATTTTCGCATCCTCCGATCAGGGCATCGATTGGTCGGTGATCAGCGCCGCAACGCTCATGACCTCGGCTCCGCTCTTGATTGCCTTCCTGCTGTTTCAGCGACAGTTCGTGCAGAGCTTTATGCGCGCTGGAATTCGCTGAAGGTACAATTGGCAGATTCCATTCCCTGCTCTAGAATGCCAGAATGTTCTCGCGGATTTTCGATGACTTAGGCGACCGCAGGCGCGGCAAGGTGACCGGTATTTATGCCATCCTGATCACCGCCAATATTGCCGCCTGGCTGTGGGCATATTTCGAGTTCGGCAGCAATCCGTTGCTCTTTGGCACGGCCTTCCTCGCCTATAGTTTTGGACTCCGCCACGCCTTCGACGCCGACCACATCGCGGCAATCGACAACGTCACCCGCAAGATGATGCAGGAGGGCCGCTACCCGATCGCGGCCGGCTTCTTCTTCTCGCTCGGGCATTCGACCGTCGTGGTCGGCCTTGCGCTCGCGATCGCACTGACCACCACCGCGCTGCAGGGCCATTTCGACGCGTTGAAGGATATCGGCGGCATGATCGGCACGGCGGCTTCCGCGCTGTTTCTGTTCGCCATCGCATTCGCCAATATTTTGGTGCTGATCCAGGTCATCCGCGCGCTACAGGCCGTCAACAAAGGCGGCCGGCTCGATGCGGATGACGTCGACAACATTCTTGCCAAACGCGGCTTCATCGGCCGCCTGTTGCGGCCGGCCTTCAACCTGATCGAGCGCAGCTGGCAGCTTTATCCGCTCGGACTGTTGTTCGGCCTGGGCTTCGATACCGCAACCGAAGTTGGCGTGCTCGGCATTTCGGCGGCGCAGGCCGCGCATGGTCTGTCGATCTGGTCGATTCTGGTGTTTCCTGCGCTGTTCACCGCGGGCATGTCGCTGATGGATACCACCGACTCGACTGTGATGGTCGGCGCCTATGGCTGGGCCTTCGTCAAGCCGATCCGCAAGCTGTACTACAACGTCACCATCACCTTCGCTTCAGTGGTCGCGGCGCTGGTCATCGGCGGCATCGAGGTTTTGGGACTGCTCGGCGACCGGCTTGGCCTCGACGGGCCGTTGTGGCGCTTCGCCGCCATCCTCACCAGCAATTTCGGCGTGGTCGGCTGCTCGATCGTTGCTTTCTTTATTCTCTGCTGGATCGCATCCTATCTGTTCTACAGGGCGAACGGCTATGACCGGATCGAAGTGCCACGGCCTAAAACGTCGACGCAAGCGTAAGCCGATCCTCGCGGGTGGAGCAGACCTCTTGATCCAAGTCCCTCTTGATCCAAGTCCCTCTTGATCCAAGTCAAAGCGCTCAAGCTAACGCGGCTTATAAGACCTTCATTCAGCGGGGATGCGACGGGGCAAGCGGCCTTGACCGAACCGGGGGGTATTAGTCCCGGCTCAGGTCTGGGCCGCTTTTCCTTTCGCGTGGCCAGACTGGGTCCTGTATCTTCGGTACGTTAAATTGCACGATTGCCTCGACCGGCTTGGCTTCTCCGGGTGGTTTGATCAAGATCAACACCAAACCACGACGTTCGGCGCTAACTTTAAAATGTGCCGGGGCTTTCCCGATGCTCATTGCCCTCTTCGCAGACATCCATGCCAATCGGCAAGCGTTTGCCGCGTGTCTTGCGCGAGCCCGTGAGCGCGGCGCGGCGCGGATCGTGCTCCTCGGCGATTATGTCGGCTATGGCGCCGATCCCGACTGGACGGTCACGACCGTGATGGATCTCGTCGGCAGGGGCGCACTCGCCGTACGCGGCAATCACGACAATGCGGTCAGCGAGCCGGGCGAAACGCTCAATATCGAAGCCAAGATCGTCATCGAGTGGACCCGCAACGAGCTCGGCGCCGCGGAACGGCGGTTTCTCAAGGAATTGCCGATGACGCTCAACGACGATGACCGCTTCTATGTGCATTCCGAGGCGAGCAAGCCGAGCGGCTGGCGTTACGTCAACAGCGTCGCCGATGCGGCGCGAAGCATCGAAGCGACATCAGCGCGTATCACATTTTGCGGCCACAACCACCGGCCGCAGCTTTACACCGTCGGGCCGAGAGGCAGCATCACCGCTTTCACCCCGGTGAGCGGTTCGGCAATTCCACTGCTTCCGGGACGACGCTGGCTGGCGGTACTCGGCTCGGTGGGGCAGCCGCGCGACGGCAATCCGTCGGCGTCTTATGCAATGCTGGATACCGATCGGCACGAATTGACCTATTGCCGCGCACCCTATGACGTCGAAGAGGCCGCTGACCGAATCCGCAAGAAGGGCTTGCCGGTTTGGCTCGCCGACCGATTGGCGATTGGGCAATGAAAATGGTCAAGCCGTCGCTCGAATCCGGCGCCATCATCGACGGCTTCCGAATCGAAGAATGCGTTCATAAAGGCGGCATGGCGACGCTTTGGCGGGTCTCCCGGCCGGACGCGCCGCGGCCGCTGCTGATGAAGGTGCCGAACATCGCCGAAGGCGGCGACCCGGCAACGATTGTCAGTTTCGAGATGGAGCAGATGATTTTGCCGCGCCTATCCGGCGTTCATGTGCCGAAAATCGTCGCCGTCGGCGACTTCGCGGAGCAGCCCTACATCGTGATGGAGGGTCTTCCCGGCAAATCGTTGTTCCATCGGCTTGCCGAGCTACCATTGTCTTATGCGGAGGTTGCCGGTATCGGCGTCAAGATCGCCGTCGCCTTGGATGACTTGCACCGCCAGCATGTCGTTCATCTCGACGTGAAGCCGAGCAACATCATGTTCCGGTCGACCGGCGAAGCCGTGCTGCTAGACTTCGGGCTTTCCCATCACGACCAGCTGCCCGATTTGATGCAGGAAGAATATCGGGTGCCGTTCGGCACGGCGCCCTACATGTCACCCGAGCAATTGCTCGGCATTCGCAACGATCGCAGAAGCGATCTCTTCGCATTGGGGGTGCTGCTCTACTTTTTTTCGACCAAAATGCGTCCATTCGGCGAAAGCGAGTCGATGTCCGGGATGCGGCGACGGCTGTGGCGCGATCCGGTTCCGCCGCGCCGATTGCGGCCCGACTATCCGGCCTGGCTGCAAGAGATTGTCTTGCGTTGCCTGGAGATCGAGCCGGCATGGCGCTACCCGACCGCGTCGCAGCTGGCGTTCGATTTGAGCCATCCCGACCAAATCAAGCTGACCAAACGATCAGAGCGGCAACAGCGCGATCCGTTGACGACCGTCCTGCGCCGCCGCTTCAACAAGGAAATCACCCGATCGATCGTCGAGCCTGCGCTCGCTACGCAAATCGCCTCGGCCCCGATCGTTGCGGTCGCCGTCGATCTCATGGAGGGATCCGTATCGCTCAACGACGAACTGCGCACGGCGGCGGCGCGCATACTGGCGACACTGCCTTCGGCGCGGCTTGCCTGCCTCAACGTTCTCAAACTCGGCCGGGTTACGCTTGATTCGACGCTGGACGAACAGGGGCGCAGCAAGCAGATCGACCGCCTTGTGGCGCTACGGCATTGGGCAGAGCCTCTCAAGCTCGAGCAACACCGGCTCACGGCGCACGTTCTTGAAGCCGTCGACCCAGCGAACGCCATCCTTGAATTCGCCCGCGCCAACCGGATCGATCACATCCTGCTCGGTGCCCGGCAGAATTCGTTGCTGCGCAGCTTGCTCGGCAGCGTATCCGCCAAAGTTGCGGCCGAAGCACCTTGTACGGTCACCGTCGTTCGCCCGGCGCGAAGCGCGGAGGTCGGCAGCGAGTCATCGCCGGATGAGGCAGCGGCAGCCTCCGGACAGGCGCCGTCGGAATAGCGCGCCGCCCGCGGCCTGTTGCGTCGCTCAGTGCGACATGAACGCCGGCACCGGCATTGACTGCAGGATCTTGCGGGTGACGCCGCCGAGCACGAACTCGCGCAGCCGGGAATGCCCGTAGCCACCCATGACGATGTAATCCGCGCCGGAATCGGCAGAATGCGACAGCAGCGCGTCGGCAACATCGAGCTCGCCGCGCAGAATGCGATTGACTTCGACCTTGATGCCGTGGCGTGCGAGGTTCTGGCCGATATCCGCGCCTTCGATCTCGCCCTGTTTGCCGGGTTCGTTGCTGACGATGACCACTTCGACGTTCGCCGTTCGCTCAAGCAGTGGCATGGCGTCGGCGACCGCCCGCGCCGCGGCCCGGCTGCCGTCCCAGCAGACCATGGCACGGTTGAGTTTGAGCGGTCCCCTTTGGATGTAGGGCACGATGATGACCGGCCGGCCCGATTCGAACATCGTGCTGACAGAGATGATCGCTTCGAGCGCGCCGCCGTCAGGCTTGGCTTGGTCGACAATTGCCAAATCGAAACTTCGAGCGATGCGGCCGAACTCCTTGCCGGCGCTGGCGAGGCTTGTACTGAGCATTAACGGCTCGGACGAGACACAGGCGCGCTGGGTTGCAGCCGCAAACCGGTCGATAGCGGCCCGGGCCGCCGCTTCATTTTCGCGCCGCTGCTCTTCGATGGCATCGACGGGAAGGTAGCCCATTCCCGACATCGGGATGGTCGGGTCGAAGGCGATCGCGATGCCGGTAATGTGCGCGTCCAGCAGGCTGGCGAGAGAAACGGCGTAGTCGCCAGCAGGGTTGCCAGCTTCGCGGACGCTGAGATTAGCGACGATATCTGTGATCATGGCGGCGTATCCTTGTGTCGGCATATTACGCCGCAAAGTGCCACGTCCGACGCCGGGCGTTCTTGAGCCAGATCAAGCGACCACGAGAGATTTTTCAGTACGACCGCGCGGCCTCCGCTTCACCTTCCAGCTTCAGGATACGGCGCCACAACGTATCGTACTTCTCTTCCAGGCCCGGCGGGATGAGCGGATCGTTCCGATCGGCGAGGTTGAGAGTGACCTCCGCCCAATCCGCCGGCTGCAGCGCCTTGACGACGGCCGGAAAGAAGACGCGCTCCTCCATGGCTATATGTTCGCGCTGATGGTCAATGAAGTCGCGAATGACGTTGTCCACGTCTTGGCGCAGCAGATCCTGATCGCCAAGGACATTCTCGACCGCAAGAGCGACTCGGCGCAGACGTTTCGCCTCGTCACGGTGCTCGGCTTCGATATCGCCGACGGCTGCCGCCGCGACAGGGTCCCGCACCTTAAGCTTCGCGAAGATTATGTCCTCCTTGGGATGATGGCACGAATCCGGATAGTCCATGAAGTATTCGATGACCGCGAGAACGACCTCGTAATCCGGTCGATCGCTACGATCGAATACGTTCAGTTCCCGCTCCAGGACACGAAGCAATCTTTCGATATTGCGATGCTCCTGACGTAACACCTCAATAATCTGTGTCATCGCTCGCTCCGGCTTTGCTGCCCGACCGACTCGCGCCGCGCCGTGACCTTTGAATGGGGTCCCAACGCCGCAACAGCGAATTGGGCATGCTATTTCTGGATCGCGTTTTCGTAAGGGTAGATGACCTCGCCGCTCTTGTATTGCGCAGGATAGAGGATCACTTCGGTTTTCACGTCGCGGAAGCCCTCGACGCTGTTGTCCTTGATGTTCTGGAACTGAGCCGCCAGCGTGCGCTCTTCGGCCCATTCGCCCGACGATCCGAAGGCGACGTCGCCGACCACGGTCTTGAACGTCGTCTTGTGCATATAGTCGGCAAGCACGTCGTCATTGAGACTCTTGGTTGCCGCGATGGCGTCGCCGAGCACCTGCAAATCGGCATAGGCCCACACTGGCATATAGTAGCCGAGCGGATCGGCGCCGGCGGCCGGGGCACGCGCTTGATACTTTTTGAGGAGATCCAGGGCGCCCGGAAATTCCATCGCTTTGACCGGTAGCCAAGTTTCGCTGTTGACGATGCCATTGAGCAGCGGGCCAAGCTGGGTCTTGAACACCGTCGCCTGCAACCCGATCATAGCGCCGCCCCACATCTTCGGCTTGAAGCCGACTTCGTGCATCGCCCTGATCATGCCGACGGTGTCGAGCGGGTAGGAGCAGATGACCAACAGGTCCGGATTTCTGGCCGCAATCGACCGCACGATCGGCGAGAAGTCGACTGTCGATGGCGGATAGCTCATGTCGTAAATGACCTGAAAGCCGGACGCCTTCGCGTTCTCGCGCGCGCCTTCGCAGGCATTCTGTCCGAATTCGGCATCCGCATAGGCCAAAGCGATCGTCTGCGGCTTGGGATTCTGCGCTTCGGCCACCTTGAAGAAGCCGCGCGTGAAGGCCGGTTTCGGCGTCGGCCCATTCGGGATCATCGAGAAATATCGCGGATAATTGAATTTGTCGTTGATGCCGGTGCCGAACAGGCTGATGAACAGCTTTTTCTTCCCGATGACGATCGGCATGGCCGCGGCGATCTGGGTCGAGGCATAGCCGCTGACGATCAGATCGACCTTGTCGACATCGAGCAGCTTCGAATAGATGCTGGGAACTTGCGACGGATTGCTCTGATCGTCGTAGTAGACAAGCTTGACCGGCCGGCCGAGTAGTCCGCCTTCGGCATTGATGTCGTCTTCCCAGACTTGCATTGCCAAAAGTGACGATTTGCCGTTGGCGGCGAGCGGACCGGTCAGTGCCATGCCGAAACCGATCTTGATCGGGTCGGCGGCCTTGGCCGGCAGCGCGGCGATCAGCACCATCGCGGCAGCCGTAACCAGCCAATGCAGAGCAGCCAACCCAAATAATCGAATTTTTGCGGACATTTCGACTCCCCTTTTAATTCTTAGCTTTGATGATATCGACCAATCGATCATCCGCGCTTTGATTTAGGTCAATGCGCTCCGCGTCCCGCTATTCGCCTTGGGACCGCTCGATCCGACGCGAAGCACCGCCGAATCAGCACCGATCGAGATCTCCGAGCATGCTTGAGGTAGATCAATTTCCGCCGCGGCGCCAGCCACTAGGATTGCGATCAAGCGCCCATAGGAGCGAAAGTCATGCGCGGGCCCAACGCGTATCATCGTCCGTTTCCCCGGTTGGGTGAGATGATGACGCGGCTCGCGCTCGATCCGGTTGTCGCGCTGCAATGCGAACCGGCGCCGCTCGGGGTCGCGGTCCAGCGCTGCCAGGCGTGCCCATGCGATGCCGTCTGCGGCGATTGGCTCGCGAGGGCCGCAGCCCAAATCGAGGCAGCGCCGGTCTTCTGCCCAAACGCCGAACTGTTCGCAGCCTTGCGTGGCAGAGAGCCGGCCGCCGACGCCGGGTGTTGGCTCTAGTGGTCAGCGCACCGGGCTCAACCGACCGCGGCCGATGACCGGGCCACAACAAGACGGCGGCAAAAGCAGGTAGCACGCGCATGTTGGCCTCGATCATCACCGAGCCGCGGTTTTACGCCGTCGCCATTCCGGCGGTGATTTTCCTCGGTCTGGCCAAAGGCGGTTTCTCCGGGGTGTCGATGGCGGCGACACCTTTGCTGGCGCTCTATCTGCCGCCGCTTGAGGCCGCGGCGCTGCTGCTGCCGATCGTTATCTGCCAGGACGCGATTTCGGTTAACGTCTACTGGCGCGAATTGAGCGTTTGGAACCTCAAGGTGCTGCTGCCAGGCGCAGTGTTGGGCCTTGCGCTCGCGTGGCTGTTCGCGTCCCATGTGTCGGATGACGCCATCCGCATCCTCATCGGCTTCACCGCGCTCGCCTTCGTCGCCAGTGTCTTGTTGCGCACCGGACATGCAATGCCAAAGAAGAGCACCGTGCTCGGCGGCGTGTTTTGGGGCGCGCTCTCCGGCTTCACGTCGTTCGCCAGCCAGGGCGGCGGGCCGCCGTTTCAAGTCTTTACGCTGCCGCAAAAGCTGCCGAAGATGGTGTTCGTCGGCACCACCACGGTATTTTTCGCCGCCATCAACGTCTTGAAAATCGTGCCCTATTTCTTGCTTGCGCAATTTTCGGCAAAGAATCTTTCCACCTCGCTCGCGCTGTTGCCGATCGCGGTGGCGGCAAACTTCGCCGGCATCTGGATGGTTAAGACGGTGCCGACAGAGCACTTCTATCGCATCACCTACATTCTCCTTTTCATCCTCGGTTGCGTGCTGCTGGGCCAGGGAGCACGGGACCTTTTGAATAGCGGAAACTGAGGAAAACGACGCCGGCGATCATCGTGGCCGCTGCCGGGCTCGCGATCTTAAACTGCCGTTTGGTGGAACCGCTGCGCGACCTGGTGCGCGCGTCGTCGGCACGTCGCCGAGGTCCGGCAGCAGAGAATATATCCGCTTTACCGACGGTCACTTGGCGCTAGCGCGTCGCTTCCTGTCCTGACAGCGAATCCAACGAGCCGGGGTGTGGCGCCGTCCGCACCGAACTTGCTGCCGGCCCGTCAGCCGGCGGTTTGTCGACATTCAAATGGGAATATCGCCGCCCATTCGTTCGAGCACGGCCTTTGGCGGCTTGGAGAACCACATCTGATATAGCGTCACCACCCACATGAAGGCAAAGCAAGCGGCCAGCACCATGCCCGCCAAAATCTCGACCCAGGCAAAAGGATGGTAAATCTTGATCATGTACCAGGAGCTTACGTCCACCAGGATGCCCACAAATGGCATCGCGATGACGGCACATTTGAACCACACCGGCCGGACATAAGCATGGCTGAACATCGTTCCCACGATGAAGAAGATGAACGGTATGCCGAACATGTGAATGTGCGACACGCGCACCAGCGTCGAGATTTTAGCGCCGGTGTCGCTTTCGGTGACCTTCTTGATGTTTTCGTATCCGAATAGGTTTGGAATATGAGGGTTGCTGCCGTCGTGGCAGACCATGCAGCGCTTATCCACGATTGGCTTGACGTCCCGATCGTATGCCGCGTGGTCGGCGCCCTGCTGAGCCCAGGCAATGATGGTGTTACTCTCGTCGGGCGGCAACATCGCGGACATCGGGCCGCGCAACGCACCTTCGATGCGCGAAATCGTGCCGCTGCCGGAATAGGCGACGACGAGATCTTGTTCAGACAACATCCACGGATTACCGCCCGCCCGTCCGGCGTAGGTGAAGTAGACGTTGAGCAGGGCGAAGAGGTAACCGGCCCCGAGCGTCAGCAGCGCGGCTGTATACAATACGCGCATGCTGTAGGGCAGCTCGGAAAAGTGATAAAAGTGACGGTGCAGCGGCGGCTGGTCAGTCATACTTGGATTCCTCGATCGATTTTGCAAACCGCAACATTCGAACGCGCAGCTCGCCGCAGGCGAATGATTCGGTCATTTCCCGGACAACAGCCGCGTGTCGCGGCCCCCCTCGTTATTTACCCGGCACGGGCATGAACACCACGGCCCGCGCCTTCTGGTGCGAATAGTAAGTCGCGAGATTCTTGATATCCTCATCGCTGAGTGCGCTGGACATAGCGGACATTTCAGGGTTTTTGCGCACGCCGCTCTGGTAGTCGTGCAGCGCCGATTGGAGATATTCGGTGCGCTGTCCGGCCAGAGCGGGAATTCGCGCGTCGGCACTGTTGCCGTTCGTGCCATGGCAGCGGTCGCATCGCTGTGTCCATTCTTGCACGCTCAGCGGCAGCCGGACGTTCGGCGCGTGCGGATCGAGGCCCGCATAATACGCCGCGATGTCCTTCAACGCGCTGTCGTCGACCGATGCGGCGAGTGCTTTCATCGTGTCGTCGGCGCGGCCTCCGCTCTTGTAGGCCCGAAGCGCGGACACGAGATATTGCGCATCCTGTCCGGCGAGGCTCGGCGTAGCGGGACTGCCGCTGACCCCCTGATCGCCGTGGCATCCGGCACAACCGACGGTGCTCGCCTTGCCCGCCAGCGCATCGCCCGTAGCCGGAGTTTGCGCACGGCCTGCCGGCTGCAGCGCGTAGAACAGCGCGAGATGATTGATATCGGCATCGTTCACAGCAGCGAGCATCGACTTCATCGTATCGTTCTTGCGCTGACCGCTGCGGTAAGCTTTCATTGCAGATGCCAGATATTGCGGATCCTGACCGATCAAGCTCGGAATCGCGGGCATCTTGCTGACGCCTGTCTCGCCATGACATCCGGCACATGCGGCCGCCGCGGTCTTGCCGGCCTGGACCGGGTCAACGATCGTCGGCGCGCCCGTCTCAGCGGGCGGGGCCGGATCGAGACTGGCGTAGTAGGNNCTCGCAGCCCGCCCAGGCACGGGCTGGGCCGGATCGAGGCTTGCATAGTACGCCGCCACCTTGACCAGCGCGTCGTCGCTGATGAATTTTACCGAAGTATTCATGGCCGCGTTAGTGCGGACGCCGGTTTGATACTCCTTGAGCTTCACGAGCAGGTATGAGGGCCGCTGGCCCGCCAAGTCGGGAATGCCCGTAGTGCTGCTGATGCCATTTGCGCCGTGACAGCCCGCGCAAGAACTCTCGGCGAACTCTTTGCCGTCTGCGATATCCTCCGGCTTGGCGTAAATGGGCCGCAGCTCGTCGCCCTGCTTGAGCGACGTCGATTGAGCGGCGGCGTCCGGCTGATGTATCGAAGCCGATAGCGCCGCACCAAACATCACCACTAGAATAGCCTGGACGCTACGCTTCATCGCCGTTCGCCTATTTGGGTCGAGAGAAATCGCTCTCGTTCATGCTGCCGGCCGATCCGGCAGATCTATTTTACCGGTTGGTTCGCATAATAGGACGCCAGGCTCTCGAGGATGGCGTCGCCGTAAGGCAGTACCATATTGTGCATCACCGAGGTCTGCCGTCTGTTGTCGCGATACGCCCGTAGCGCCATGATCAGATAGTCCATGTCCTGCCCGTTCAATCTCGGGATCGCCAAGTCGGAACCGCGCACTCCCGGACCGTGACATCGATTGCATCGTTGTGTCAGGTCTTGAATCAGCGCCTGGCCGTTCACGGCCGGCTTGGACTTCTGCACCGTGTAGAATGCGGCGATATTATCAATGTCCGCGTCGGTCAGGCCGGCCACGACCCGCATCATCGGCTCATATTTGCGCGCGTTGCGATAGCCCTTGATTGCATTCACGAGATACTGCGGGTCCTGACCGGCCAGGCTCGGCGTCGCTGCATCGTCGCTGACCCCGAGAGGACCGTGGCAGCCCGCGCAGAGCGTCGTGTGCTGGCCGGCGGCCGCCGGGTTGCCGAAATTCGCCGGCGGACGCTGCGCCGGGGTCTGCGAGGCGAAGTACAGCGCCACGCTTTCCAAGTCCGTCGAACGCATGTCGCGCACTAGCATGTGCATCGGCGAGGTGCCGCGCGTCCCATCCAGGTATTCGTGGACGGCGGTGGCGAAATAGCGAGGCTGCTGGCCTGCCAGAGTCGGTGTTCCCGCCATCGTGCTGTTGCCGTCCGGACCGTGACATTGGAAACACGGGCCCGCCGCCTTCTTGCCGATCTCATAAGGAGTGAAGATCTGGAGATTCGGTTGCAAGCCGCCGTTGATGGGCGATAGACCGGCAAAATAAGCGGCCACATTGCGAGCATCGGTGTCGCTCAATTGCTCCATGACCGAGCGAAGGGCCGCATGAGTCCGCCGCCCGTCCCGATATTCCGTCAGCGCGTTGATCAAATAATCCTGGGGCTGGCCGGCCAGCGTCGGGATTGCCGGCCCCGTCCCTCTGCCGTCGAGAGCATGACACGTCTTGCACTGCCGTTCGGCTATGGTCTTGCCCGCGGCGACGTCTACTACGGGCTGCTTCTTCTGCTGGTCCGACCCGGAATCGTCCTGCGAGCAGCCAATAAGACCTATCGCCAGCATGAATATCGTCAGTACGACCCGGTACATCGAAGCCTTCGATGGTTCAGCGGTCATCCTACGATGCTCCGTACGAACCCGGACATGATCAAAATCAAAAGGATTAAGCCTGCGCCCATCAAAATGAAGCCCAGTATCTGGGAGCCCACCTTCATCGGCCGCGACGGCGCCTCTACCAGGTATTTGTCGAGCTGACCAGTTTTGACGAGCCTTTCGTATTCCAGCAAGTGCTCGCGCCTGAACTTTTCCAACGGCATCGCCCCGGTGAACATCAGGGTGTCGAGTGGGAAGTTCTCCGGCCGCCAGTGGTTGTTGAAGAAGTGCACCGTGAACAGGAATCCGGCGGCCAGGAACGCCTCCTCGCCGTGGAAGATCATGGCGACGTTGAAGACCCAGCCCGGCNNAGTAGTCGAACTTCTCCCAGTAGGCCCATTTGTCGAATTGGGGCTTCGGGCCGAGGCCGAAGAACCATTTGAACATGAAGTAGATGTCCAAACCGTCCTGCAGGTTGGGGACCATCGAAGTGGGCCCGAACCAATCGAACGTGCGCCAATTCCTGCCGATCCGCGCCACCACATAGCAGAGGTGGATGATAAAGATCGACACGAACGCAACCGCAAAGGTGCGATGCACGGTGCCAGTGATCCGCGGACCGCCGAACACATTCTGAACAATGGGCGCCCAGGTGCTGTCGGCATAGAACAACGTCATGCCGGTGAAGACGAGCATGATCACCGAGATCGCAAACGCAAGGTGGGCGAGCCGCCACATCGCAGGCCAGCGGCGGTAATATTGAACCTTCTCGGCAACCAATTCGGTGGTGACGACGTGCAGAATGCGCTTGTGAGCCTTGTTATCGCGATATTCGCGCAGCCACCACAGCGCCGAATGCAGCCAGAAGAACGACAAAGTGCCGCCGAGCAGCAACAGCATGAATTTCGACGCGATCCAAGTGTAGGGATAGCGCCAGAAATCGTGAGTCGTGGCGTGCGGCTGGAACGTCACGAATCCGGCGGTGGCTTCGGTGTGACATTGCTTGCAAGTCTGCAGCCGGTTCTCCGGGCTGACCGAGGAGGCCGGATCGTTGACCCGCTGGATGCCGTGATAGCCGTGACAGTCGAAACACTTCGCCGTGAAGGTGTAGCCAAGCTTGTTGACCTGGCCGTGGTAGGTTTCCAGGTAGCTTTTCAGATTCGCCTGGTGGCAGCTGCCGCAGTTCTGCGTGATCGTCAGCAGCGTCGAGTCGAGCGAAACCGATTCGATGTCGTGACTGGTATGGCAGTCGGCGCAGATTGCGGCCTTCGGATTGCGGTCGAGCAGCGCCTCGCGGCCGTGGACTGAGGTCTGGTACTCGGCGAATTCCTGGGTGTGACAGGCGCCGCACCGCGACGGCAGGCGGAAGCGCCACTCCTGCCACTGCGTGGTGCCCGGCGGGTAAACGTAGTGCGCTTCGTGGCAATTATAGCAAGTGGCATTGGTATGGGATTGGTCCTCGGCGTTCGGCTGCGCGTGGATCGACTTCATGAAGGCTTTGATCCGCCCCACCACCATGCCGAGTTCGGCGATCTGATCGGATTTGCCGCCGAATTCAGCCGCCTCGTACTGCTCCTGGTGGCAGTTGACGCAGCTCACTTTGATCGTTTCCAAGGGCTTGTGCGGAACTTCGGTGATCTGTTGATGGCAGTCGACGCAGGCCCATTTGCCGTGGACGCTGTTGAGGAAATTGCGGGCATCGACGAACAACGACCGCTTCGTCCCGTCGGGCCGCTCGACGCTGAAATCCGGATCGCCGTGACAGCCGAGGCAGACTGTCGCCGGGATTTTTGGGGGAGTTTGATCCGCCGCGTCGGCTGCCGGCTGATCGGCCGGTTGCACCGCCTGGTCCGCCGATTGCGCGGCCTGCTGATCCGCTGATTGTGCCGCCGATTGCTGCGCACTCGCGCCCGCGATGCCGAGCACCGCTGCGCAAATGCCGACCGCCACGATCCGAGCTATGTTGTGAACGGCCAATGCGCTGACTCGCAAGGAAGCTGAGGTATAGGTCACATTATGACCCGGTTATGGCTCACATTATGACCGGCCGTCGCGCGACGCAACGGACACTACCCCGCGTTCTCCATCTCACGCAGTTCGTGAAGAAGTCCATTGAACGTCACGGGACGGATCACGCATCCCCCCAGCGCCCTGACTCCGTCGGTCGTCGTCCGCTACCAGCTCCCGATCAGTGATGCGGACACGATCTGCACATTGTAGTTCGGGTTGTACCAGCCCATCCAGATGCCGGTGCCGGCGCCCACCGTAACATTTCCGACATACTGCGATGAGGCCTGCGTCAGCGACAATGGATCGTTGGCCCAGTTGGTCTCCGAATTCATCTCCCAGGCATAGTTCAGCTTAAGCTTGATATCGCCCTTCCAGCCCAGCGCCGCGACTTGCTCCGGATCGAACTTGTAAACGGCGGTGGCCTCCAGGCGCTGGAACCAGACCTTGTTTTCAGGGAATGCCCCCGTCGTACCCAATTGGGCGGCCGGAACGAAACCCAGATCGTCGGTGCCGTGCGATGCCGTGTAGCGCAGCTCGGTATCAAGCTTATTCGGAATAGCTGCGTATCTCACGGCCGCAACGAAGGTGTTCACGACATTGCGTTCGTTGGTCTGGTTTTGGTCCACGGGTAAGTATGGATTCGTAACAGTGGGCGGACCGTCGCTCGAGCTCCCGGTCATCAGATCGGTCGCATACATCCTCGAATAACCAGCCATGAGCGAAAGATCGGAGTTGACCACATAGAGGCCATCGATGCCGAAGTTCCAGCTTTTGCTGTCACTCAACCCCTGCTGAAAGTTGGGGTCGATGCTGTAACTCGCATCCTGATATTTGGTCCACGGCGTCAGCGTGACGTTACGCAGGACCTGGATATCGACCAAATAGTTTGCCTTCCAGACCTGACGATTGTCGATCATGAACTGCTGTTCAGTACTATTGTAATTATAGGAGGCTCTGCAAGTGGTAGAATCCCACTGGAATTCGCCGACATAGTTGCAATAATTATAGTTGTCATAACGGCGGTCGTTGTATTCGGCGCTCGCACGGGACGTGAGCCACGACCACGGCTTATAATCGGCAAAGACTTTTGCGCCATTCTGATTGGTCACGTTGACGTCGGCGCGGGTCCAATCATAGCGCTCGTATTCGTAGCCGGCGCCGATATTCCAATATTTGTTCGGACGCCAGTCCAGCTCCTCGCCGGCGTTTGTCTTAATGTAGCCCATCGAGATGCTGAAGGCGGTCGGAGCAGCGCCAGGCGCGGCAGCGGCAGTGTCGAGAGCCGCGCCAGAGCGACTATCCGCGACAAGAAAGCCGATTTGCGCCGTATCATTTTTGAAGTCGTAATAGCGGAAGGTGGTTTTCGCCGTGAGATCGGGCGCGATCTTCGTCGTCACCACGTTGTTCGACAACAGCGTATTGATGCCGCCATCCAAGGTCGGCTGCCCCGACGGCAGGTAGCCCCCACCGTTGGCGAACGACGCATCCTGGCGCATCATCGAATAATTGAGCGTGCCGACATACCGGCTATTCCAAGGCAAATCGACCGACAGAGTCGAGGCGAGGGCATTGGCCTGATTGCTTGGCCAATTTGCAAACGTCGCAAAGTTCGCCGATCCGGGGGCCGCCTGCACCAGAAAATCGTTGTAGCTGTCTTGATATTGCGAGCCGTTATAGCCCAGGCTGAATACATAGCGCTGTCCCCACGGCGAGGAGCCGACATATTCGCCCTTAGCGCCGTAATTCTGCGTCGAATCGTCCACCGGCTTCATGAACTGCAACGGCGTGGAGGCCGTCAGATTGCCGGAAAAGCCTTGGGTGGGCTGGGTGCCGGTTCGCTCCGTATGCGAATAATCGAGATTGACATCCCAATCGCCGCCCGGCGTCCACCGATAGGTGGCCGCCGCGGTATCGCGGTGAATGCCGATGTCGACGACCTGTCCGAAAGGTTGCAGCGCCCCGGCCGTCGTCGCCGCCGCCGGAATGCCGGGATTAAATGAGACGACGTTCCCATTTCGCGTGAGCGGCGACACCGCATTCATGCTGTAGAGATGGGGCGATTGGTCCCAGTAAAAGTTGAAATACTGCTCGCCCGCCTTCGACCAATCGAAATAGAAGCTTTGATCCTCGTAGCCGACATTTCTGCCGCCCGCATCGATCCGGTAGAGGCCATCTTTGCTGCCGGCAGAGATGTCGAAGTTGCCGAACGCACCGGGTTGGATGTCGTTGTATTCGTAATAGCCGCTTAGGCTTTTGGATCCGCCACCAACGAAGCCGAATTTTGACGCAGTCTGCCCGTTCTTCTCCGGGTTGTTGACGAAGTCGCGCCCACCGAGCTCAACGGTGCCGTGGAACCACCAGGGGGCGGAATCGTCTGTCGCCGCCGTCTGACCGCTTGCAGGTGCGGTGCCGACCGGCTGGGCGAGCGCCCCCGTCGAGACCAACGCCGTAGTGCTCAAAAGAGCAACAACCAGCCCGGTTTTTGTTAGTCTGGATCGCACTTTCATTGACGCCGCCCCCTAAAGTCGAACTTTCGTGGCCACCCAATTCTTCAGCTGCCTCCAGCCCTGTCAGCGGAAGAAGAACGCACCATTCGGACTATTGCTGCCGTGGATTTGGACATGGCAGTTCTGGCAGGAAGCCCCCATTCCACCCTCATCCGAATGAAGCCCGCCGGTCACATTCATCAAGCTGTGGCATTCCATGCAGAGCCGCGGACGCGGGATCTTCAGCGAAAACTGATTGATGGAGCCGTGCGGATCGTGACAGTTCAAGCAGTTCTCGCGTACCGGCTCGTGTTCGAACAGGAACGGTCCGCGCTTTTCTGCATGGCAAGTGTAGCAAACGTCGTTGACCGAGTTTTTGTTCAGCAGCGCCTCGGTGATGCTGCCATGCGGATTATGGCAATCCGAGCACACCACTTTGCCCTCGCGCATCGGCATATGCGACGACAGGAACATCTGCGCGCGCCGGTCCTTATGGCACTGGAAGCAGGTGTCGGCCTGGAATGCGGTCTTGAGCTGGTACTGACGCGACACCGCCTTCATGACGGTGTGGCAGTTGGTGCAGGCAAGACCGCGCTCTTCGTGCGTGCTGCCCGGCCAGTTAACTCTCTGACCCCGATCATGACAGCCGAGGCAGAGACCGTTGTTCTCTTCCGCCGACCGGCTCGTATCGTCGCTGCGGAACGAGATGATGCCGCCAACACCGACGCCGCCGCCGGCTTTGACGTGCGCCGAGCCCGGTCCGTGGCAGGTTTCGCAGTCCAACCTGCCCTGCTGTTGCAGCCGACCCATGAGCGTGTCGTTGAAAGCAGCGGCCTGGCCGGTGTGGCAACCGAGACAGACCTTTGATCCGACAGTGGTAGCAGCCACCGGCTCCGACGGCCCTTTTGACTTTGCGGCCTTGCCCTTGCCCTTGCCCTTCGGAGGCGGCGCAGAAATAGGGGCCGCGCTCTCGCTGGGGGTACCATTCAAGAACTGCTGCAATGCGTCGAACGCGTTGTCGGCCTCAGCCACCTTTGGCAGATTTCTGATCGACTGCGGTTGATCGGCGATGGACGGTTGGCTGAAGCCGCGCAGCGGCGCGTAAACGTCGCCGTTAAAATCGCGGTCGGAGACGGTGGCCGCAGCAGCGCTCGGATTGGCTTGGCTTGTCTGAGCGGCGTCGCCCGACTGAACGTAGCTGCGCAGCGCCGCGATGGGATCGCTGGCGCCGCTCACGTCGCCCGCTCTCGCCGACGTAGCCAAACTTGCGAGCAGACCGCAAGCAAGGCCGCCCAGCATGAGGATCGCTGACAGTCGCCCTAAGCGATTACGATAATCGCTACGGGTCTGCCCAGCCAAAGAACGCGCATAGTGGCCATTACCACCGAGTATCTGACGCATGATGCCCCCCGAACCTCTTGTCACTCTTCTCCCCGCTAATTCCTGAATCAAGAGGAATTTGAGCGTGCTGCAAAAGAAACCTGGATAGTGTGGCCCATACAACGCAATAGCTCGGAAAAGAGCGGTGCCAGAACACCAGCGATGACGTGCGAGATCACCCAGTTACCGCGTTGCACCAAAAAAGGATCGGACGCTCGGCAGCGTCTGCAAAATACTTATTCTCGCGCGGAGCTGCCGCGGCGTCGATCGCGGGCTTGGCGTCGCCCAGCGCGGCGCAAAGGATTAGAGGTGATGCAGCGGCGATCGAGCGTGAAACGGGAGGTCTTTTTCACTAAAATAATTTCCTCGATGCCGATGATGAAGCGGATGTACGCTTGGTGGCGATAGAGTTTCGCGGCAAGAAGTCATGCCGATTGGAATGCGTCAGATACGTCCCATTCACGGTGCCCCGCTCAGCGTATTTCGTCATCGGCGGTGGTGCTTCGGCATCTTCATCAGCGATCTGCCCCTCGAAGGGCTTGGTCGCGCTTGAAGCAGTCGGCTGGCGGTGCTTCTGCGGGATCGCGTGCGGGCGCCTGCGCCTGCATGTCCGGCACCGACAGTTCGCCGATGGCTTCACGGATCGCGATCGGCTGCCGTCCATCGGAACCGATCAGCCATATTCGGTAGCGGTCGTCCGGCAGCGAAACCGCGGGCGAGCGCCAAGGGGCCAACGTGGCCCTCTGCGGCGATCCAACGGTCAGGTCGCCAAAGCGAACCGGACGCACCTGCTGCTCGCCGGCAAAGCAGAGCACGGGAGCAATGATGGTGCGAAAATACAGGCCCGTGTAGCCACGCAGAAGACTGCCGTGCAAGACCGCCACATAGCCGGGACCCTCGCGGCGGATCTCAATGCCAATGGGAGCATGGTGGCCCGGTTGGGATACGGCGAATACCGCCACACCGTCCTTGACCTTTGCTGCGGCGGGCGCGCCCGCTGCCAGATAGGCCGCCTCAAAGGCGGTGGCAATGTAGCCGTTGGGAAAGGTCTTCAAACAGTTGCCGTCGCGCGTGGTGTACGGAAGGTAGAGAAAATGCGCGCTCGCGGCCGCCGGCTTTCCAACCATCGCACCAAGCCCAGCCAACGACGGCGACACGGTCAACGCGTTGGACAGATCGGCGGCACTATCGGCGTCGGCATCCGCGTCTGCTTTGGCAACGACCGCAACGCAATCCTCGCGATTCACGCCCGCATTGGTCGCCGGAAGGGTTTGGTAGAGGAACGACATGTGGTTGGGGATGCCATTGGAAGCAACGATCCAACGATGCGGATCGACCCGCAGGAATTCGGCCACGTGCGATTCGAAATCGTCGCGGTCGGCGAACAAGGACGGCTTGAGCGTGGCGGCGATTTCGCTCTGCGCCGCCACCGATGCGAGCTGGAAGGGCACCGGGTCGAATGCGGCGATGCCCGCCAGCAATGGCCGGAACGCCAACAGGCCGCAAAGCACAACGGCACCGGCCTGACCGAACGGCCCCCGGCGGCTCAAGCCGACAACCAGCCGCGCCGCGGCCAGTCCAACAAGCGCAGCAGCCGCAGGCGTCGCCGCCACCATGTGACGGGCCAAAAGATCGGACACCAAGGCAGTAACGGCAGTGACGAGGAGGATCAGCGTAAACAAACCGACCGGTGCACCGTCAAAGACTTTGCGGGGATAGCAAATCGTAGCGATAGTTCCGGCCGCCGCGAGCAGCAGTGCCAATAGATCGCCGGCGAAGAGCAATATGCGGATCGATGTGCCACGGTCGGCGAATTCAGTGGCACCACCCCCGAACAGCTCGGCAAACAGCCGTGCCTTCGGCCACAGCCGGTTGACCTCCCAGAATACATAATTCTCGCTCGCATCACCCGGCAGCGCCCCCGCCGTCTGAAGCAGATGAGCACTGCCCATCAGAACATTGGGAAGATAGGGAACGGTGAGACCGAGGAATACGGCGACGGCGTGGCGCCACGTCAGGCGCGGGCGATAGATCGCGGTCGCCAAGATCAATCCCAATGCCACCTGCGTAATCTCAAGATGAATCTGCATTCCGATTGCGAGCGCGGCGGTGGCCAAGCCCAAAGGCATCGCCCGCCCCCGGGCAAGAAAGGAATATCCGAACAGGGTCGCCGCTGTAGCGAAGATCAGGATGAAACCCGGATTCCATACCCCGAGCGTTTGGCCCACGATGACCGAACCGGCCAGGGCGACGGCGACCAGGGCGCCAGCCAAAGGCGATGCGCTGCGGGCAAAGAACAGTCCGATGAACGCAACCGACGCGGCGAACAGCAAAACGACGCCGATATTAACCGTGATCACATTTCGGCCGACGGCCAAAATTGCCGCCAGTAGCAGATAGAAGGCGCCTCCCGGGCTGCGCATGCCGCCGTTGATTTCCGGCCCGGAAAGCGGCCAGTGTTGGGGCACGGACAAGGCCCGCCACAGGTCGCGGTCTCCCCAGACCGTCAGAAAGACGTTGCCTGAAGCGGCTAATCGTCCCGCCACCAGCACGGCGACTGCCGTCACCAGCAGTGCAACCAAGACTTTGTTGGAAAATTGCGGAGGACATCTGTGCATGTTCGCTAGTATTGGCACATTGCTTCGTTCCCGGCACTGCGACATCGCACCAATTGTGGGGGGTGGAAGGGCACCAACGCAAAGCGCCACGACACGGGAGCAGTTTATCGATTAGCCGACGATCGCGAATGGCGCCTTAGCTCGCTGTGTCCGCCGTTGTGACGACGGCGAAATAGATGAAGTTTTAAGAAGAATCGGTGACCAAGCGCGGACGATGAATTTTCACAACCGCGAGGAAGCTTGCGAGACTGCGACCTGAACGGCGCGGTGGTCACAATTCTGTGGTGCTTGGGCACCGCTGAAAACATATATTGAAGGCTTTCGGGCAGTCCAAAAAATTGCTACTACCCACATCGGTTCGGGCTTCATCGGGGCGATCCCGGTTCGGTTGCCTCCTCGCCAGAGTTTTCCAATGCTCACGATCGGATGCTCGGCAGCGGCGGCGAACAGTGCGAAGCCGCGCGACCGCGCAAAATAAGGAAACGGCTATGAGCAACAAAGAAAGTTCGAGCGCTTTGATCTCGGCAATACCAGTTCTGTGTGGCGGCGCCGGTCTGCTGGCTGCGGCATTGATCGCCGGCATGGCGACGCTACTGCCGCCGAACGCAGCGCAAGCCACGCCGGCTTATGCGGCGGCGACAAAGCTGCCATGTGGCAAGTGCCACGTCAGTCCGGCGGGCGGCGGGCCGAACACTGATTTCGGCAAGGCCTTCGCGGCCAACGGCCACAAATTGCCCGGCAAGTAGCACATACCCGAACTCGCGCACCGGCCGCCGCAATGCATCGGCTCTTGCCGAGCGTGGTGATGCGGCGGCCGGCGGCTTCGAGAAACAATCCGGAATCAAACGGGGCGCCGGAAAACTGTGGTATCGAATAGCTTCCGCTCCGGCTCGTAAGTGAAGCGGCCGCTCCCGGCCGCGTGGTTCAGTAGGGCGTTCAATGACACTATTCCTGATCTTGGCGGCGATGACGGCGACAGCGGCACTGGCGGTGATCTGGCCGCTCGCCCGCCGCGCCGAGGCGGCGCGCTCCGGCAGCGACGTTGACGTCTATCGCGATCAGTTGAGCGAGGTCGATCGTGACCTGACGGTGGGCCTGATCGGCAAGACCGAGGCGGACGCGGCCCG
>PLTE01000346.1 GCA_003164375.1 Hyphomicrobiales bacterium
TCAATAGCGTGCCCGCAGTGGCGAGCAAGCCCGCAATCGAGCGGCGCCGCGTCGGCAGATGTTGTGTCATAATAGTCGCCGACGCCTGAACCTGCTGTTGCGCGGACAAGGCGGTTCTCCCCACGGCGCCCCGAGTGCCGTGCCATTTAAGGCATCGTCAATCAGACATATTGGCGGCGAATGGTTAACTAAATGAAAAAAATGGGGAATTCGGCATAACCACGACGATCGGGCCGGCCCACATGAGAGTAGACCGTGATGAGCAATGCGTTTCGAAACCTACCGCGTGCAGCCGACGGCGTGCAACGGCACTACGCGCTGGCCGGCCAGGCGGTTGCAGTCACGAAGCTTTCGCCAGGCCTGCACATCGTCGCGACCCCGATCGGCAATCTCGGCGACATCACCTTGCGGGCGCTTGAAGCGCTGGCGGGCGCCGACTTGATCGCCTGCGAGGATACCCGCGTCACCCGAAAATTGCTCGACCGCTACGCCATCACGACACCGCTCACGCCCTATCACGAGCATAACGCGGCGAAGGCGCGGCCGGCGCTGCTACGCCGGCTCGCCGATGGCGTCGCCATCGCGCTGGTGTCGGACGCCGGCACTCCCCTTATTTCCGATCCGGGTTTCAAACTGGTGCGCGCCGCCGCGGATGCCGGCCACGCCGTCACGGCGCTGCCCGGCGCTTCGGCGCTGTTGACGGCATTGACGGTCGCGGGCCTTCCCACCGATCAGTTCTTGTTCGCGGGCTTCCTGCCGCCGAAGCAAGCCGCCCGCCGCGCCCGCATCGCCGAACTGAACCGCATCCCGGCGACGCTCGTCGTCTACGAAACCGGACCGCGCGTTGCCGCCACGCTTGCCGACCTCGCCGCCGGGCTTGGCGACAAACGCGAGGCGGCAGTGTGTCGCGAACTGACCAAGCTGCACGAGGAAATCCGGCGCGGCGACCTCGGAAATCTGGCCGAAGCTTACGCGGGGAGCGAGCCGCGTGGCGAGATCGTGCTCGTCATCGCGCCGCCACCGGAGCCGGAGCAAACGAGCGTGGCCGACACAGAAGCGTTGCTGCTCGAGGCGCTCGGCCGGCTATCGCTCAAAGATGCCGTAGCGGAAGTGGCGGACGCGACCGGCCTGCCGCGGCGCGACGTCTATCAGCGCGCGCTCGCGCTCGTCAAAGGAGATTGAGGAAAACCAGGCATGGCGCGCCGCGCTAAATCGCTGAAGGCCCCCAAAGCCGCGCCCCGTCCGGAGCGCGTGAAGGCGTTCCGGCTCGGGCTCTCGGCCGAAAGTCGTGCCGCCATGCTGCTCGTTGCCAAAGCCTATCGCATCATCGCGCGGCGCTGGAAAACGCCGTTCGGCGAAGTCGATATCGTCGCCCGCCGCCGCCGCAGCCTGGTCTTTGTCGAGGTCAAAGCGCGCGGCAACGACGATGCGGCGATGGAAGCGGTGACCGACCGGGCCAAGCGGCGCATCATCGGTGCAGCCGAATTCTGGCTCGCCCAGCACCCCGAGGACGTCAATGCCGAGATCCGCTTCGACGTGATTACCGTCGTACCCGGCAAAATACCGCATCACATCGCCAATGCCTTCGATGCGACGCGCTAAACGACCCATTCCGCAGCCGCGGTGGCGGCGGCAGCGAAAATTGCGTAGAGCTTTGCCGCCAACCACGCGGCTTGCCGCCTTGATCGCAACACGGTCCGAGTCATGGCTTTGAACGTCGCCGTCCAAATGGATCCGATCGAGCGGATCAATATTCGCGGCGATTCCACTTTCGCCCTGCTGCTGGAGGCGCAGGCTCGCGGCTATCCGTTGTCCTATTACACGCCCGATCGCCTGGCGTTGCGCGACGGCAAGGTCTCGGCCACGGTGCAGCCGTTGTCGGTACGCGATCAGGCCGGCGACCACTACACGCTCGGCGAGCCGCAGCACTTAGCGCTCGCCGCTTTCGACGTGGTGCTGCTGCGCCAGGATCCGCCGTTCGATCTGAATTATATCACCTCGACGCATATGCTTGAGCGCATCCAGCCGGGCACGCTGGTCGTCAACGATCCGGCACATGTGCGCAATGCGCCGGAAAAGATCTTCGTCACCGAATTTCCCGATCTGATGCCGCCCACGCTGGTCACCCGCGACCTCGATGCCATCAAGGCGTTTCGCGCCGAGCATGGCGATATCGTCATGAAGCCGCTGTACGGCAAAGGCGGCGAGGCGGTGTTCCGGCTGCAGCGCGAGGACCTCAATTTCGGCTCGCTCTACGACCTGTTCGCCGCGACCTTCCGCGAGCCCTGGGTGGTGCAGAAATTCCTGCCGGCGGTGCGCGAAGGCGACAAGCGCATCATTCTGGTCGACGGCGAATTCGCCGGCGCCATCAACCGCGTGCCGGCGCCGGACGATCTGCGCTCCAACATGGTGCGCGGCGGCATACCGAAGGCGACCGGCCTCACCGCGCGCGAGCGCGAAATCTGCGCCCGGCTCGCTGAGCCGCTGCGCCAGCGCGGCCTGTTGTTCGTCGGCATCGACGTGATCGGCGGCTTCCTCACCGAGATCAACGTCACGTCTCCTACGGGTATTCGCGCGGTAAAGAATTTCGGCGGCGCCGACATCGCGGCGCTAATCTGGGACAAGATCGCGGCGATGCGGAAATAAATTCAGCCGCGCGCAGGGACTGGTGCTGCGCGGAAGCCCGAGCCCGAGGATTTCTTCACCGTCAGCACCAAGAGCGCCGCGAACAGACAGAGCGCGCCCGCGGTGAAGAAGGCGGGCAGATAGGTCGAATATTCGGTGCGGACAAAGCCGGCGCTGAACGCCGCGGAGGCGGCACCGATCTGATGGCCGCAGAAAATCCAGCCGAACACCATGCCGGCGCGCTCCGGACCGAACCGGTCCGCGGTCAGCTTCACGGTCGGCGGCACCGTCGCGATCCAATCGAGACCGTAAAATACGGCGAACAGCGACAGGCCGTAGAAGGTGAAATCGGTGAACGGCAGATAGAGCAGCGACACGCCGCGCAAGCCGTAATACCAGAATAACAGCCAGCGATTATCGAAGCGGTCGGACAGCCAGCCCGACCCGATGGTGCCGATGAAATCGAACGCGCCCATCATCGCCAGCACGCTCGCCGCAGTCACGGCGGCCAAGCCGTAGTCGTGACATAGCGTGATGAAATGAGTCTGGATCAAGCCGTTGGTGCTGCAGCCGCAGACGAAGAAGGTCGCGAACAAGACCCAGAAGATCGGCACCCGCGCCGCCTCTTTGAGCATCTTGATGGGCGACATCAAGAGCGACAAGAGGCCGGTGCCGGAAGCGGGTGGCGGCGTGACCTTGGTTTCGCCGTAGAGCGGCAACTCGACGTCGCATGGCCGATCCTGCATGAAGATGGTCACAACGATTGCGACGAGCCCGAGCACCCCGCACATGAAAATCAGCGCCATCCTCCAGCCGTAACGCGTGGTGAGCTCGGCAATGAACGGCAGAAAGATCAGCTGCCCCGTCGCCGAGCTCGCGGCCAGCAAGCCCATCACCAAGCCGCGGCGATGATTGAACCAGCGCGTCGCGACCGTCGCCGCCAGAACCATGGCCGTGAGGCCGGTCCCTACCCCGACGACCACACCCCACAGCAGGACCAGCTGCCACAGGCGTGTCATCCCAAGCGACGCCAGCATGCCGAAAGCGATCAGTGACAGCGCGCAGACGATGACGCGGCGAACGCCGAAGCGATTCATGAAGGCGGCCGCGAACGGCCCGAACAGGCCGAACAGCAGGATGCGCAGCGCCAGTGCCGAGGAAATCTGAGAATCTTCCCAGCCGAATTCATGTTCGAGCGGCACGATCATCACACCGGGCGTACCCATCGCGGCGGCGGTGACCAACAGCGTGAGGAAGGTCACGGCCACCACGACCCAGCCGTAATGGATGTTGCGGCGGGCGAGCGCTGCGGCCAGTGCGGTCGAGGCCATGATCTTTTTCCGTTCGCGCTGGACGTTTAGATGACGACCATCATCTTTATCTTGCCTATTGATGTCGGTCATCATATAATTTGTCAAGTATCCGATTACCCGATGCATGGCAGATAATCGTCATGAGAGTAAGCCGGCAGAAGGCCGCCGAGAATCGCGAGCGCATCATCGATGCGGCCGGCGCGCTGTTTCGCGCCAAGGGATTTGACGGCATCGGCCTCGCCGACATCATGAAGGCTGCCGATCTGACGCATGGCGGTTTTTACGGCCATTTCGCTTCGAAGGACGATCTGGTGGCGCAAGCGAGCCGACGGACGATGGCGCGCGCCGCGGCGAATTGGGCGAAAGTCATCGCCGAGGCGCCGACAAATCCCTATGCGGCGCTTTTGAACCATTACCTCTCGCCGCGCCACCGCGACGATCCCGGCCACGGCTGCGCCTTCGCGGCGCTGAGTAGCGACGCCGCGCGTTGCGCCAAGCCGGTGCGCGCAAGCTTTGCCGAGGGTCTCGAGCCGCTGATCGATGTCGTTGCCGGCGCCGTTGCGGGCCGCACCAAGGCAGCGCGGCGGCGCAAAGCCGTCGCCGCCATGGCCGAGATGATCGGCGCCTTGATCCTGGCCCGGGCGGTCGCCGGCACGCCGCTATCCGACGAAATCCTAGACGCCGGGCGACGCGAGCTCTTGGCCGCCGTCGAGCGTTAAGGCCGAATTATTTTCCCAGATCTTTTGTTCCCTAAATGTTCTTGACGCCAGCGCTAGTTGCGTTACTCTACCGGACAGGCAGAGCGAGCAATTCGCGTCATGGTCCAGCGCGTCTCCACCGTTTCATTCGAAGGCATCGAGGTGCGACCCGTCGATGTTCAGGTGCAGGTGGCGCCGGGGCTCCCGGCTTTCGCCATCGTCGGCCTGCCGGATAAGGCGGTGTCAGAAGCGCGCGAGCGCGTCCGCTCTGCCTTGATCGCCTCAGGTCTCGCGCTGCCGGCTCGACGCATCACCATCAATCTCGCGCCCGCCGACTTGCCCAAGGAAGGCAGTCACTACGATCTGCCGATCGCGCTTGGGCTCATGGCCGCTATCGGCGCCATCCCGCACGATGCGCTGGCAGGCTTTACCGTGCTCGGCGAATTGGGCCTCGACGGCTCGATCGCGCCAGTTGCCGGCGTCTTACCGGCTGCCATCGGCGCCAATGCGCGCGGCGAAGGCCTGATGTGCCCGGCAGCGTGCGGGCCGGAAGCGGCCTGGGCCAGCCCCGAGATCGAGATCATCGCGGGGTCTTCGCTCATTCAGCTCGCCAATCATTTCAAAGGCACCCAGGTGCTGTCCCGGCCGCAGCCGAAAATATTGGAAAAAGCGGGGCCGGCCCTCGACCTCGCCGATATCAAGGGCCAGGAAAGCGCCAAGCGCGCACTCGAAGTGGCCGCGGCCGGCGGTCACAATCTGCTGATGGTCGGGCCGCCCGGCGCCGGCAAGTCGATGTTGGCCGCGCGACTGCCTTCGATTCTGCCGCCGCTGGCACCGGCCGAGCTGCTCGAAGTCTCGATGGTCGCTTCCGTCGCCGGCCAGATCGAAGGCGGCGCGCTCACGAATCGGCGGCCGTTCCGCGCGCCGCACCACTCCGCCAGCATGCCGGCTTTGGTCGGCGGCGGACTGCACGCGCGGCCCGGCGAAGTCTCGCTCGCGCATCATGGCGTGCTGTTCCTCGACGAATTGCCGGAATTCCAGGCGCAGGCGCTCGATTCCCTGCGCCAGCCGCTCGANNCGCTTCATGCTGGTGGCGGCGATGAATCCATGTCGGTGCGGGCGCGCCGACGAACCCGGCTTCGCCTGCCGCCGCGGACCCAATACGCGCTGCGCCGCCGATTACCAGGCGCGCATTTCGGGACCGCTGATCGATCGCATCGATCTGCATATCGAGGTGCCGGCGGTGACCGCCGCCGATCTTATTTTACCCCCGCCGGCCGAAGGCAGCCGCGAGATTGCGGAACGCGTGGCGCTCGCGCGCGACCGCCAAGCGGCGCGCTATGCCGCGATCGGCCTGCCGCATATCCGCAGCAATGCCGTAGTGTCCGGCGCGGTGCTGGAAGATGTTGCGCGGCCGGACGCCAGCGGCATGGCGTTGCTGCGCGAGGCCGCCGACGCGATGCGGCTCTCCGCGCGCGGCTATCATCGCGTGCTGCGGGTTGCGCGCACGCTCGCCGATCTCGACGGCCTCGACAAAGTTGGCCGGGTCCATCTGGCGGAGGCGCTGTCCTACCGTGCCTTGGCGGATGAGATCAGGCGCGCGGCGTAACGCTCGACTAAGATTCACCCCGCGCCGTTGCCGGAAATGGCCCCGCGCATGCCGATGGCGGCCAGGAACTCCTGTCGCGTCTCGGCGTGATCGCGGAACACGCCAAGCATCCGGCTGGTCACCATCGTGACGCCGGTCTTATGCACGCCGCGCGTGGTCATGCATTGATGCGTTGCTTCGGTGACCACGGCGACGCCGTGCGGCTTGAGCACGGTGTCGAGACAGGACGCGATCTCGGCCGTCATCTTCTCCTGAATCTGCAAGCGCCGCGCATAGACCTCAACCAGGCGTGCCAGTTTCGAAATGCCGACGACCCGGTTGCGCGGAATGTAGCCGATATGCACGCGCCCGATGATCGGCGCGATGTGGTGTTCGCAATGCGACTCGAAACGAATGTCGCGCAACACCACGACCTCATCATAGCCGCCGGTCTCTTCGAAGGTGCGTTTGAGATATTCGCGCGGTTCGTCGTTGTAGCCGGAAAACCATTCCTCATAGGCCCGCACGACGCGGGCCGGCGTGGCGCGGAGCCCTTCGCGGTCGGGGTCGTCGCCGGCCCAGCGGATCAGCGTGCGCACGGCAGTTTCGGCCTCGGCACGGGACGGGCGCGCGGACCGGCCGGCACGTGCGGATTTCGCGCCGGCACGCTTGCCACTTACAACTTTGCCCATTCGATTTCTCCGGCCGCGCTGTCGCTCAATGTGTCCAGCGGAATGATTCCTGGAAGATCGTAGCTCCGACGGCTGTGAGCCCAAGCCACGCGCCCGCTTATGAGGCCTTGGAATGTTAACAAAGCATCAACCCTTCCTCCAATCGCATCCGATACCGCTTGCCACCCATGCCGACGGCAAGGGATGCGCAAGGTTCATAGGCCAAAATCCGCGTCACCGCATCGATAAACCGGGCCCGGGCAGGATTGACGTCCGCGGAAGCCGCGCCAAGCGGGGACAGGGACCATGCGGCCACGCTCCTCACTCCGACGACCCGCCATTCTTACCCGCCGGCTGTTTTCGCTCGTTATCCGCGCGGCGGTCATCACCTCGATGTCGTTCGCAGCCGCCTTCGGCTTTCTGTCGGGGACGATGGCGCCGGCGGCACACTACGATGCGAACTCCTTCGCCATCGGCGTCGCGGCTTTGTTCGGGGCGTCATGCGGCGCCCTGGGCATCCTCATTTCCCGCATCCGTCAGATGAAATCCGAGCTGCGCCGCCTAGAGGCGCGTCTTGACGAAGCGGAAGACCGCAATTGGGAAATCAAGGAAGCGCAGGAGCGCGCCCAAAATTTTTTCGAAGCGCAAGGCGACGTCATCGTGCGCCGCGGCGGCAATGGTGCCATCACCTATGCCAATGACGCCTTCTGCACGCTCGCCGGATGGGCCCGCGAGGACCTCTTGGGCACCACGTTCGCGTTGCCGGTCGAGGAGCAAGGCGACACCGCGCTCTTGCCGGACGGCACGCGAGCCTACGACCAGAAAATCGCCGCACCCGACGGCGCGCGCTGGATCGCCTGGCGCGAAGTCACCGTACGTGCCGACCGCGGCAGCGAAATGCAGAGCGTCGGCCGCGACGTCACCGACCGCGTGATGGCCGAGCGAGCGCTCGCCGACGCCCGCGATCAGGCGGAGGCGGCGAACCGGGCTAAATCCCGCTTCCTGGCCACGGTCTCGCATGAAATCCGCACGCCGTTGAACGGCGTTTTGGGCATGGCCGATCTGCTTGGCGACACGACGCTATCGCCGGAACAAGCGACCTATCTCGCGGCGATGAAGACATCCGGCGGCACGCTGGTGTCGTTCATCGAGGAATTGCTCGACTTGGCGAAGATCGAGGCCGGACGGTTCGATCTCGCGCCGCGGCCATTCGCGCTTGCGGCTTTTATCGAAGAGGCAGTCGAGTTGCTTGGTCCACGCGCGCAGGCCAAGGGGCTAGAAATCTGCGGTTATGTTGACGAGCGTCTGCCGGCGCGGGTTGTCGGCGACGCGGCGCGGCTGCGCCAAGTCCTGTTCAACCTGGTCGGCAATGCGATCAAATTCACCGAGACCGGCGGCGTATCGATCATCGTCGAGCCGGACAGGGAGCCGGATCAAGTCGCCATCTCAGTGCGCGACACCGGTATCGGCATCGCGTCCAAGGACCAGAGCCGCATTTTCCTCGAATTCGAGCAAGCCGACGTCGGCTCGACGCGAAAATTCGGCGGCATCGGTCTCGGTCTCACCATTTCAAAACGGATCGTCGAGCGCATGGCCGGCGCGATCACGATTGAAAGTGCGCCGGGCAAAGGGGCGACATTCCGCGTGCACATTGCGCTGCCACGCGCCGAAGACGGTGCCGAGGCGGCGTTTGCGGTGCCCGATCTTGCCGGCAACGAGATCCTCATCGTGGCGCCGGCGGCGATCGAAGCATCCTTGCTGGCGCGGCGGCTGCAGCGCTGGGCCGCGCGCGTCACCATCGTTCCGGACGACAAAGTCGCGGCCGCGCTGCTTCCCGAGCAGCCGTGGAGCGCGGTCCTGGTCGATCACACGCTCGGCACACCGGCGAGCGGCGTATTGGCAGGCCTAGCCGCTACGATCCCGCGCCGAATCGCGCTCGTCACTCCGGCCATGCGCCATGAACTCGCTGCGCTCAAAACGGCCGGTTTCACCGGCTATTTGATCAAGCCGGTACGCGCCGTTTCGCTCGCGGCGCGGTTTTCGACTGATGATGTTTTCGAACCGAGCGGCGCGATCGAACCGGCCGAACTGCCGAGCGGAGGGCCGTCCGGCAACGGGCTTACGGTTCTGGTCGCCGAAGACAATGAGATCAACGCGCTGCTTACGCGCGCGCTCCTGGTCAAGCTCGGCCATCGGCCGACCATGGCCGGGACCGGCAGCGCGGCCATCGACTGCTGGCTGGCCGCGCGGGCGGCCGGCATGCCGTTCGATCGCGTGCTGATGGATCTGCACATGCCGGGCATGGATGGGCTTCAAGCGGCGCGTCGAATCCGGGAGATCGAAGCCGAGGACGACAGCCCGCCGATACGGATCATCGCGCTCACCGCCAACGCTTCCGTCGAGGATCGCGAGGCCTGCCGCAGCGCCGGCATGGACGGCTTTCTGATCAAGCCGCTCGAGCGCGACCGGCTTGCCGCGGCGCTGGCCACGGCCGATCGCGCGGCTTTCGCCGCCTAGACCATAATCTTTTCGAAAAACGGGTTTCCACTTTTTCGGATCATGCTCTAAGGATTAGAGGCGACGCAGCGCTACTTCCTCGACCCGGTGGCTTTCGCTCTTCTTGAGGATGAGATCGGCGCGCTGGCGCGTCGGCAAAATATTCTCACGCAGATTGGCGAGATTGATCCGGTTCCAAATCGAAGTCGCGGTGGCGGCCGCCTCTTTGTCGGACAGCCGCGCGTAGCGGTGGAAATAGGATTTCGGATCGGCGAAGGCGGTGCCGCGCAAGGTCAGGAAACGGCTGACATACCAGGACAGCAGCACGTCCTCGTCAGCGTCGAGATAAATCGAGAAGTCGAAAAAATCCGAGACGAAGGGAACGGCTTTGCCGTCCTTGGGCAACCGTCCCGCCTGCAGCACATTGAGCCCTTCGATGATCAGGATTTCCGGTCGATCGATCTCGATCCACTGGTTGGGGATGACGTCGTAGATCAGGTGCGAATAAACCGGCGCGCGCACCGGGCGGCGGCCGGCCTTGATGTCGGTGAGGAAGCGTAACAAAGCCGGCAGATCGTAGCTTTCCGGAAAGCCCTTTTTCTCCATCAAGCCTTCGCGGTCGAGCACCACGTTGGGATAGAGAAAGCCGTCAGTGGTGACGAGATCGACCTTCGGCACGTTCGGCCAGCGGGCAAGCAAGGCCTGCAGCACGCGCGCGGTCGTCGATTTGCCGACCGCGACCGAACCGCCCACCCCGATAATGTAGGGCATTTTGGCGTCTTCAGTGCCGAGGAAGCCTTGTTGCACGCGAAACAGGTTTTGCGTCGCGGCGACATAGAGCGACAACAGCCGCGACAACGGCAGATAAATGTCTTCGACCTCCGACATATCGAGCCGGTCATGCATCGAGCGCAGCCGCATCACTTCGGCCGCCTCGAGCGTCATCGGCGTATCTTCGCGCAGCGTCGCCCATTCGCCGCGCGTGAACACGCGGTAGGGCGATACGTCCTCTTCGGTGCGCTGCTCCATTCGGGAAAGCCTTCAGCCGCTTTTTCGCGCCGCCTTCTCATCGAGTCCCGATTGACGGGTACGGGCGCCAAGCTCGGCTTCGACCTCGTCGAGCGTAATGCCGCGGGCGTGCAGCACGACAACGAGGTGATAGAGCACATCGGCCGCTTCGGCGATCATGTGGTTTTTGTCCTCGCCGACCGCGGCAATCGCGGCCTCGACAGCCTCCTCGCCGAGCTTTTTGGCGCAGTGCGCCACGCCGCGGTCGAGCAGCTTGCGGGTGTAGGAGACATCCGCACTCTCCTGGGCGCGGGCCTGCACGCGCTTTTCAAGGTCATGGAGGGTAAAAACCGGCATCGCGTGCACCTTTTCAAATTACTTATCATCTCTGCGGACGCCCGGGGAGAGGCAGATCGCCAGCCAGGCCGCCGCGCGGGTCACGGATCGAGCCGCACCGGCAGGCCGGCTTGCGCCATATAGTCCTTGGCCTGGCGCACCGAATATTCGCCGAAATGGAAGATCGAGGCGGCGAGCACGGCGCTGGCGTGACCGTCGCGGATACCCGCAACCAAATGATCGAGATTGCCGACGCCGCCCGAGGCGATGACCGGAATGGTCACCGCGTCGGCGATCGCTCGGGTCAGCGCGATGTCGAAGCCGAGCTTCGAGCCGTCGCGGTCCATCGAGGTCAGCAGGATTTCGCCGGCGCCGAGCGCCGCCACCTCGCGCGCGTAATCGACCGCGTCGATGCCGGTCGGCC
>PLTE01000250.1 GCA_003164375.1 Hyphomicrobiales bacterium
TGTCTCACCCGAAGGGTGCAGTCCAATAGTTAGGTGTCACCGTAATCGCGCAATTGCATATTGCCTCCATGCCGCAGGAAATTGCCCCGTCGCTGCCTGCGCTTTGCTTCTCAAGCATAAAGCACCTTCGACGTAATAAAGCGTGCCGGGCCGTTCATTGAGTCTCAGGAAGAATTTGAGCAATAACCGACGGAGGTTTTGCGCCAACCGCCGGCATAACCGCATGTCGTCGATTGTGAGTTGGTGTATGCGGAGCAATTATTGCAAAGTCATGCCGTTCGCGATGGCTGCGCGGCAATCGAATTCGCGGAAGCCACTGCCTTGGTGGCCTCGATTTCATAGGTAAAGCTTTCAGCGTATCGGCTCGACCCATTGAGCGCGCGAGGCCCCCGGCTCGAAGGGATCGCCGAAGTACTGGGTTTCACGGGCAACCTTGTCGTCTTTGAACTCCATGATACTCACCGTGTAAGACGGCACGCCGTCGTAGGTAAGGATGAATTCAGTGACCCAAAGGTCGGCGGCACCGAGTACGCGCCGCACCACAAAGCGCTTTTTGTTCGGCTGCGCAAAACGAGACGCCTGAATATTACGCCGCCCGCGGATCCGCTCACCGGACTGCGGGTACTCGAGCACTGCATCGTCATGGTAAATCTCGTGCTCTGCCTCGAAATCATTCGCGTCCGAGGCTGCCCAGTGGCGATCCAAAGCCGCTCGAATGTCCCGGTCTGCAGTCATTGTCTTCTCTCACATCACGGTGCCGGGCACTTTTCACTCAAAAGGACATTCGTGGGCACTAATGAAATGTCCGCCCGACGCGGGCTACGGCAAAACCGCAAACGCCCGCGCCGGGAAGCCCAAGCCGTTTTCCACTTTTGGCCAGGTTACCACGACCAGCGCGCCGGTCGGGGGCACCTTGTCGAGATTGGCCATGACCTCGATCTGATAATGGCCGTGCTGCAAGATATAAGTCTCGGAATCCATCTTGTCGGTCGTGTCGGTGTCCATCGATTCGTGGCCGGTCGCGGTCACGCCGCGTTGCTCATAGAGATATTTGATGGTTTCGAAGGCCCAGGCCGGGAACGGCTGGCGCTTGAAGCGCTCGGGGTCTTTGTCCCAGTCCTTATACATGTCGGTGCGCAGCGCCGCGAAGGCGCCTTTGGGCACGCGGCCGTGCTGGCGCTCCCAGGCTTTGAGATCGGCGACCGAGAAAGCGTGATTGGGATCCTTGGCGAGGTAGGGCGTGTCGTCGAGCACGACGAGGCGCAAAATCATCTCTTTGAGCGGAATCTTGTCCATGGTGATGCCGGTTTCGGCAAAATGCGCCGGCGGATCGACATGGGTGCCGTATTGCCCGACCATTTGGTAATAAGTGGCGCGAAACTCGTCCTTGGCGATGGTATAGGCCTCGCCGGTTTTCGGATCGGCCGCGGCTGAGAATTTCGCCTGGCCGAATCCGGCCCAGACCGGCGTTTCGGGACCGAAGACGTGGGTCAGGTCGACGAATTGTTTGGCGGCAATAACGCGATAGGCATGATCGAGATCGGTTTCGGCCCGCGCCGGGGCCGCCAGTATCATTGTCAGCATCATTGCCACGTAAACCGCAGCGGCCGTCGCGTAATCGACACGAGGATGAACGGAACGGCGCATCGAACTTCTCCCCTGTTCAAGCACGGGTCGTGTCCGCTAACTTAGCGCGGCGCGCCCGCCAACGGAACTTCGCTATGGCCGGACCGTTGGAGGGATGCCGGGGGAGCGAGCGGGATTGCGGGTCACGCCATTGCGGTTCATAAGATTTGCCACCGTTTGTTGCTTCGTCCTCGTGTTCGCGGCCGGTATTTTCGCGACCGCCGCGTGGCAACCTGCCATAGCGCCGATAAATCCGCCGCTCGCGACGAGTTTTGCTCCCGACGTGGTCAAACGCGGCGCCGAACTTGCCGCCATCGGCGATTGCGCCGTCTGTCATACCGCGCCGGCCGGCCGCATATTCGCCGGCGGCCGCGCCATCGCGACGCCGTTCGGCACCATCTACTCCACCAACATCACGCCCGACGCCGAAACCGGAATCGGCACCTGGTCCGAAGCGGCATTCCAACGCGCCTTGCGCAACGGCGTAGCGCGTGACGGCAGCTATCTTTATCCGGCATTCCCCTACGATCATTTCACGCTCGTGTCCGATGACGACGACAAGGCGCTCTATGCCTTTCTGATGACGCGCACGCCGGTCCAGGCGCCGGCATTGACCAACGATTTGCCGTTTCCGCTCAAGGTGCGGCCGGTGTTGTACGGCTGGAATCTATTGTTCCTGCGGCGGGGGCCGTACCGCGCCGATCCTGCCCATGACGAGGCCTGGAATCGCGGCGCCTATCTCGTCGATGGGCTCGGCCATTGCGGCGATTGCCACACGCCGCGAAACCTCTTCGGCGCCGAGCAGCGCGATCGAAGATTTGCCGGCGGCGCCGCGGAAGGCTGGACCGCCTATGCGCTCGATGCAGCCTCGCCGGCGCCGGTGCCGTGGACAGCGGAAGCGCTCACGCAATATCTCGGTCGCGGCTTCGCCGCACAGCACGGCGTGCCACGCGGTCCGATGGCGGACATCGCAAGCGACCTGCGCAGCGTTCCGGCCGACGACATTCGCGCTATCGCGATTTACGTCGCCGCGCAGATGGGAAGTCACGGTCCGGAGCGAACGCAAATCGCGCAGCAGGTCGTGACCCAAAACGCGCGCGGCACGTTGGTGGTGGGCAACTCGGCCGACAGCCAAGCCGATACGTTTCACCTCGCCGCGCCCGACGGCGAAGGCGCTCTGATCTATCTCGGAGCCTGCGCCGGTTGCCATCAAGGTCCGCGCGCCATGCCCTATGGCGGTATCGATCTTTCGCTCTCCAGTACGGTCAGCGCACCAAGTGCGGATAATTTCATCAATGTCGTGCTCTACGGCCTGCCGGCCGCCGAGGCGGCGCACGCGCCGATCATGCCGGGCTTTGCCAACGCCATGAACGACAGTCAAGTTGCGGCGCTGGCGCGCTACGTACGCGCTCATTTCACCGACCAGGCGCCTTGGAGCGGCATTGAAAAAAACGTAACTGCGACTCGAAGCGCCGCACGCGCCGCGACGGTCGATCATGGACCGCCGAGCGGTCTTCCCGGCACCAGTCAACGGACAACCCATGAAGCTCAACGTTAATCAGCAACGGCACGACGTCGACGTCGATCCGCGCACGCCGCTGCTTTACGTGCTGCGCGGCGAGCTGAAGCTCAATGCGGCGAAGTTCGGCTGCGGCCTTGGCCAGTGCGGCGCCTGCACGGTGCTGGTCGACGGCGAACCGGTATTCTCCTGCGTGACGCCGATCGCGCTGTTGGCCGATAAAGAGATTACGACGCTCGAAGGGCTCGGCACGCTGGAAGAGCCGGCGCCGATCCAGCGCGCTTTTATCGAGACGCAAGCCGCGCAGTGCGGCTATTGCATTGCCGGCATGATGGTGCGGGCGCACGCACTGTTGCAGAAAAATCCGCAGGCGAGCGACGCGGACATTCGCGCCTGGCTCGAACCCAATCTGTGCCGCTGCGGCACCCATATGCGAATCCTGCGCGCCATCCACCGTGCGCAAGCGATTATGCGGACGGCGCAGGCGGGAGACGCCGGATGAGCCGCGATCCAATCGTCATCTCGCGCCGCGCGGTCGTCGTCGGATCGGGCGCGCTGATTTTCAGCTTTGCTGCGGCAGACCCTCTCTCGGCGCAACAAAGCGGCGCGGCGCCGGCCGCGGCGCCGCAACCGAGCCCGCCGCCGCTCCCAGGCAGCCTCAAGCAGTCGCCGTTCCTTGATTCCTGGATTCGCATCGACGCCGACGGCGCCATCACCGTCCTGACCGGCAAGGCCGAGCTCGGCCAGGGCATCAAGACGGCGCTGTTGCAAATCGCCGCCGAGCAATTGGACGCAGATCTCGGGCAGATCAAGCTCATCACCGCTGACACCGGGCTGACGCCGAACGAGGGTTACACGTCCGGCAGTCATTCGATGCAGGACTCTGGCACCGCGATCCTCAACGCCGCGGCGCAGGTGCGGCAAATTCTGGTCGCGGAAGCGGCACAGCGCGCCGGCGTGCCACCCGAGCAAATGCGGACGGAGAATGCGGCGGTTGTCGCGCCCGATGGCCGCCGCTTCGGCTATGGCGAATTGGTATCGGCGCAGCTTCTGCACGTTCAGGCGGGGGCGCAATCGCCCTGGAAGAATCCGAGCCAGTACAAAGTCATGGACCGGCGCATTCCGCGCGTCGACATACCCGCCAAAATGACGGGAGGGGCGGCCTATGTCCAGGATATGCGTCCCGAGGGCATGCTCCACGCCCGCATGGTTCGTCCGCCGAGCTACGGCGCGCAGCTCGTCAGCGTCGACACATCGGCCGTCGCGACCATGCCGGGCGTGGTCAAGATCGTCCGCGACGGTAGCTTCCTTGCCGTCATTGCCGAACACGAATTTCAGGCGATCGAAGCGATGCGTTCGCTCGCGGCGGCGGTGCGCTGGCAGGAGACGGCAAAATTGCCGGACTCAGCCGGTCTGCCCGCGTTTCTGATCGGGCTGCCATCGCACGACATCACCGTGCTCGATCAGCGGCAGCCCGGCGCCGGCGGCACGAAATCGCTTTCGGCCAGCTACAGCCGGCCTTATCTGTCGCACGGTTCGATCGGGCCGTCCTGTGCGGTGGCGCAACTCGAGAACGATACGCTCACGGTCTGGACCCACACTCAGGGCGTTTTCCCGGACCGCGATGCGATTGCCGAGATGCTGCGCATGCCGAAGGAGAAGGTTCGCTGTATCCATGCCGAAGGCTCAGGCTGTTACGGTCATAACGGCGCCGACGACGCCGCGGGCGACGCCGCGTTGCTGGCGCGCGCCATGCCGGGTCGGCCGGTGCGCGTGCAATGGACGCGCGAGCAGGAGCACGCCTGGGAGCCGTACGGTCCGGCGATGCTGGTCAAGGTCAGCGCCGCTCTGGACGATGGCGGCAGCATCGTCGATTGGAACTATGGAGTCTGGAGCAATACGCATTCGATGCGACCGGGAAGCGCTGGCTCGCTCCTTGCGGCGCGTTATCTGGCCGAGCCGTTTCCCGAGCCGGCGCCAAAGCCCATTCCAATGCCGGAAGGCGGCGGCGATCGCAATTCCATCCCGCTCTATAAATTCCCGAGCGCGCGCGTGATCTCTCATTTTCTCCCTGACATGCCGGTGCGGGTATCGGCGTTGCGCGCGCTCGGCGCTTACATGAATATCTTCGCCATCGAAAGCTTCATGGACGAACTCGCCGGCAACGCCGGCGCCGATCCGGTCGCGTTCCGGCTCAGGCATCTTACCGATCCGCGCGCGCGCGACGTGGTCGCCACCGCGGCCGAGCGTTTCGGCTGGTCGAACCGACCGCGCGCCGGCGTGTCGGGCCACGGCTATGGCTTTGCCTTCGCGCGCTACAAGAATCTTGCCGCCTATTGCGCCATCGCCTGCGAGGTCGAAGTCGAGCGCGACAGCGGGCGGGCGCGGATGCTGCGCGCCGTCGCTGCGGTAGACTCCGGCCAGGTGGTCAATGCCGACGGCATCGCCAATCAGATCGAAGGCGCCATTCTGCAATCGATGAGCTGGACGTTATATGAAAACGTCAGCTTCGACGACCAGCGGATCACCAGCGTCGACTGGGCGAGCTATCCGGTGCTGCGCTTTAGTGCGGTGCCCGATGAAATGGAGGTCCACATCATCAATCGGCCGGGCATGCCGTTTTTGGGCAGCGGCGAGGCCGGGCAGGGGCCGGCTGCGGCGGCAGTGGCCAATGCCGTTGCGGACGCGACCGGTCATCGTTTCCGCGATCTGCCGATTTCCGCCGAACGCATCAAAGCGGCGATCGGCGTTTAGAGCATCACGATTCCGGCAGCGGGATGAACTCGGCGGTATCGCCGGGCACGCTATCGAAGCGGCCGGCTTTCCAATCGGCCTTCGCCGCTTCGATGCGCTCCTTGCGCGAGGAGACGAAATTCCACCAGATATGGCGCGGCCCGTCCATGGCGGCGCCGCCAACCGCGATGACATGGGCGTCGCTCACCGCCTTCACCGTGACGCGGTCGCCGGGCTTGAGGATCAACAGCTTTTCCGGCCCATAACGGTCGCCGCCGATCTCGATCTCGCCCGATATGACATAGACCGCACGTTCCTCGTGCTCGGCATCGAGCGGCAAAATGGTGCCGGGTTTGAGATGCGCCTCGGCGAACAGCGTATCCCAGGAGGTCACCACCGGCGAACGCAGGCCGTGCAACGCGCCGGCGACGACGCGCAGTTTAAGTCCGTCGTCGCGCAGTTCGGGAATGTCGGCCGCGGTGGTGTGCGCAAAAGCCGGCGCGGTCTCCTCGTCCTTGACCGGCAAGGCGACCCATAATTGCAAACCGTGCAGCGGCTCGCCGCCGTCGCGGTGATCGGCGGCGGTGCGTTCGGAATGCACGATGCCGCGTCCGGCGGTCATCCAATTGACGGCGCCGGGCCGGATCGGCAGCGCGGTGCCGAGGCTGTCGCGATGCACGATCTCGCCGTCGAACAGATAGGTGACGGTGGCAAGTCCGATATGCGGATGCGGCCGCACATCGACGCCGTCGCCGGCGCGAAACACCGCCGGCCCGAAATGGTCGAAGAAGATGAACGGCCCGACCATGCGCGACTGTCCCGAGGGCAAGGCGCGGTGCACCTGGAAGCCGCCGAGATCGACCGTGCGCGGCACGATGATATGAGCGACGGCGTCGCTCGAACGGGCGTCGCCCAGCGTCGGGTCTTTACCGGGGAAGAAGCTCATGGCGCACTCCTTCGTTCTGGCTTGCCGTCACTCCGGAGCCGCGTCGTGCGGCCCGGAATGACGGCTTTTGTCGATGTTAAACGGCGTGGAACTGCTGGTCCTTAACGGAATCGACGAGGCCATAGAATACCTCGTTGACCTTGGGCCAGCTCGGCAGCTTTTTTACGTTGTTGAGCCAACGTTCGACGTTCGGATAGGCCTTAAAGTTGCAGCGGATGACTTCGCCGAGCGTGACCAGCGCGGCGCCGAAATAGTCGGCGATCGTAATATCATTGCCGCACAGATATTGTTTGTTCGGCCCGATCCAATGGTCGTTGAGGATTTGCAGCCAGCGCTTGGCGTTTTGCTGGCCGAACTCAAGCGTAGCCGCCTGCGCTTCGTCGCTGCGCCGCTTGAGATGCGGGAATAGCTGCGGATAGGCGAGATTGTAGGCCCATTCGCGATAAAAATTGGTGTTGAGCCAGTCCATGATCTCGTTGACCTTGGCGCGCTGTTTCAAATCCTTCGGATAGGCGGGCGAGCCGATCTTGTCGGCGAGATATTTGAGGATCGCCGAGCTTTCGGTCAGCCGCAAATCACCGTCCTCGATCATCGGCACCAGACTATTTGGATTTAATTCCGTATAGGGCGGTTGGTATTGCTCGCCTGTGAAAAGATCGACCACGACTTCGTCGACCGGAATTTTGTTCTCGGCGATGAACAGCCGGACCGGCCGGCTCGTCATCGACACCGGATGCATATAAAGCTTCATGTTGTTGTCCTCCCAATCACCATTCACTGGGAGCATATTCTAGTCGGTTTTAGAGATAACGCGAATGGTGGCATGCTGCCCACTGCGACCATGCCGGCATAGGCCCACGGTTACATCAATGTGACCGTCGCGATCTGTATGGCCGGCCGTGCGTTAGCGGCGTCCGCTCCGTTTCGGCTTGGCAGCCTTCGCCACCGCCTCGGCGATGAACCGCGGTTGCGCGAAGGCAGCGACCTGGACCTCAGGCGTCCAATACATCGTCTTGAAGCTGCCGGCCTTGCGATAGCGTTGCGCGATCGTGTGCACCGGCTGCCGCCACAGCCGTTTGTTATCGCTCGCCATGGCCATGGCCATGTGGCCACCGATATAGATTGGGATCGCGGCAATGTAGCATGTGGCGCCCGCGAATAGCCGCCGCAACTTCGATATGCTCGACGTCAGCTCGCTCTTCTGGAAGAACGGTACGCCGTTCTGCGTCACCAATACGCCGCCCTTTTTGAGACAGCGCCGACAGCCTGCATAGAATTTCTGGCCGAACAGGATTTTTCCAGGTCCCTGCGGATCGGTCGAATCCACAATAATGACGTCGAAGCGGCGCTCCGTCTTGGCGACATATTTTGCGCCATCGCCGATGATGGATTTGAAGCGTTTGTCTGCGAACACCGGGGTGGTGAATTCGGGGAAATGCTCCTTGGCGAACTCGATCACCTTGGGATCGATCTCGACCTGGGTGAGGCGTTCGACGGTCTTGTGCTTGAGCACCTCTTCGGCAATGCCGCAATCGCCGCCGCCGACGATGAGCACGTCGCGGGGGTTGCCGTGCGCAAACAGCGGCACGTGCGACATCATCTCCTGGTAGATGAACTCGTCTTTCTTGGAGATTTGCGTCGCGCCGTCGAGCATGAGCATTTTGCCAAAGAACGGCTGCTCGAACAGCACAAGATGCTGGTGTTCGGTCTGCAACTCATAGAGTACCCGCTCGACCTGAAAGGTCATACGGAAGCCGAGGTCGTCGAACAGCGTCTCGGCAATCCAGCGTTTTTCCGGCCGTTTCGTTGCCGTCGGCTTTTTTTCCGCCATCACTGCCCCCAATACGGAAACGGCCGGGACTCCGCCCGGCCGCTCAAACCTTGTCGATCAATCGGCGCCGGGCTCAGGCGGTTTGCCCACGCAAGAGCTCATTCACGCCGACGCGCTCCGCGGCAAAGGCCTCGCGCAGCACTGGGATGCACTTGTCCGGCTCGGCGGTTCCGCACATGAAGACGTCGAGCGCGGCATAGCCGGCTTCCGGCCATGTGTGGATGGAGATGTGGCTCTCCGCCAGCACCGCCACGCCGGACACCCCGCCCGGCTGAAAGTGATGCAGGTGAATATGCAACAGCGTCGCGCGTGCGGCAGCGACGCAGCGCCGCAACGTCGCCTCGATGTGCTCGATGTCATTGAGCCGCTTGGCGCCGTGCAGGTCGATGATCAGATGCACGCCGGCGCAGCGAACGCCCTTGCGAACGGCAAAATGATCCTTGCTGGCGAATTCTTGGCTGGCAAACTCTTGGCTGGCAAAATCTTGGCCGGCTTCTTCCGGCGCCGGGACCGCCACTTTCAGTTTGTTTTTGATCTTTTTATCTTCCGTTCGGGCGGTACCTGGGATCCCCAAATCTGGGATCCCCAAGCCCTTCACCGATCGCAAGAGGGCGTTCTGGCTCATGCCGTCCTCCCCAACCAGAGATAAGAACCCGAGATGCCGGCGAGCCGGCGCCACGGAAAGCGAAAGCCGCCCGATCAGTCCACACGAACCGACCAACAAGCGGCTTGTTCCCCACATAAATGCAATCAGCACGGAGTCAAGGAGATTCTGCAAGAAAACCTTTAATGCTTCGTCACGATTGCGTTCCATCGCACGACAGGCAGACGCTGCGGCGCACGACAATTTGAATCGATCGTGATGGCATATGCCGCGATCGATCGCAGCCGAGCGCACCGCGCGATTGCGGTTCGGTGTTTTGCACGCGAATGTTCTATGCTGTGCCGGAGGCTCAGCGCATCAGCCATTAACGGCAACGGCAGGCGTAATCACCGGTTCCACCGGCTTTTTGACCCGGGTGCGGAAGAAGCCCAGCACGCGCCTGGCGGTGTCGGTGTGCAATCGGTTGAAGCTCGACAGCGCCTGATCGAGGTCCTTTGCCGACATGCCGCGGTCGGCCGCGCGTAGCAGCAGGATCGCCTTGGTCGTCGTCGAAGATAGTCCCGCGACCTTGGCGAGAATAAGTACGATCTCGGCGCCCGGATCGAGTAAGGCGCGTTCGACCACATCGATCGGGGTGTCGCACATCAGCGACAGCGCAATCGCGGTCTCCTCGAATTTTCGCTCGCGCGCATATTGATAGATTTCGGTTTCGCCAATCCGCCGGATGCGATTTTGCCGCTCCACGGCCGCTTGTGCGGCAGCAAAGTCCGGCGAGGCATTGAGCACTTCGGTGCGGATGCCGCCGACGACCTCGGCGGCGACGCCCTCGATGGCGGTTCCGGCTTGTGGATTCTCTGCGCAAAGCCGCGATCGCACCTCGCTTGATGCCTTCTCCAACAGCAGCAGAAAATGCGGCCGCGGAATGTCGGACCGCAGACCCACCGCGGTGGCGAGGATATCGTCATCGCTCGAGCGATTGACCAGCATGCGGAAACCGGCATCGGAGAAACGCGCCCCGATATTCGTCGCCACCGAATGGACCACGTCGCGATCGCCGCGTTCCACCAATACGTCCGTCACCGCCTCGCTGAGCGATTTACGCTGCGAAATGGCGAACAGGTGCTGTTGGCTCTTGGTTCCGGCGCTGGCCAAAAGGCCGCGATCGTCAAGGCGGTCCGACTGCGTCAGCACCGGGCGGGCGACTTCAATGTCGTCATCGAAGGCGAGCAGGTGGATCACGTTCGAAGGCGCATTCGGTATAGGCGCCAAACGGTCGGCGAGCTTGGCGCGCGCCTTGGCCTCGATGGTATTGACGAGGCGGGCGATGACATCGTCGAACACGCCGATTTGGTCTTCGGAATAGTGCTCGGCGCCGCTGACGAAGAGATCGGTAATGCGGGTCAGGATTTCGATCCGGCGCCCGATATTGCCGGAGGCAAGCGCGGCTTCGAGTTCGTCAAGCAGAGGGAGGGTACGCATTACAACTCCGGACGCCGCCGCGCCGTTGAATCCTCGATAACAATGCATTCGGAACGGTGAAGAAAGCCTTGCCGGCCGCCCGGTCATTGCCGGTTCGCAAAAAGTTAAGAAGTCGCTAACGACGCGGTGCGCCCGGCGAAAACGCCCATCCGGTTCTGCACCTCGGCGGGGATACGATAGTCGCGGATCACGGGCCGCGGGTCGCGCAGTCCGCAGCATTCCCGCTGCACGATGTAGCGCCACAGCGCATCGCTTGCGTCCTGGACAAGCTTGGCCCGCGCCAAGCGATCCGCGGCCGGGTCGCGGTCGTATTCGAACAACGCTTTGAGCGCCGCTTCCAGCGCGCGCCCGGAGCGGCCGAGCGCGGAGGCTTGCTCCTGCGCCACCTCGTAATCAAGCGCAACCACGCGAGTTGAACTGTCGGAGCCCGAGCGTAAAGTCATGTGGCCATAATAATAGGCCGCAAGTCGAAGGCGGCAAGCCTAAGGCGCAAGTCCAACGTCATCTTTGGGCCGTCATCGTCGGGAGGAGATCATGCGTCGTTTCGTCATTCTCGCCGTCGCCGTTTCGGCGCTCGCGGGCATATCGTATTTGAACAGCTGTCGCTTTGCCGCCGCCGACGATACGCTCAAGGTGGCGCTGCCACAGCGCGGATCATGGGACGCCGGCATCGCCGAACTCGGCCAGCGCGGCGGCTTCTTCAAAAAGCACGGCCTCGATCTCGATATTCTCTATACCTCAGCCGGCCCCGAATCGATCCAAGCCCTGATCGGTGGCAGCATCGATGTTGCCGCCGCGTCTGGCGTGTCGGCTGCGATCGGCACCTTCGCCAAAGGCGCGCCAATCCGCATTCTTTCGAGCGAGATGACCGGAGCGCCGGACCTTTATTGGTACGTTCCGGCGGACTCGCCGATCCACACCATCCAGGATTTCAACAGCAAGACCATCGCGTTCTCGGCCGTCGGGTCCTCCAGTAACGCCGCGGTTCTGGCGCTGATCGCGCAATTCCACCTCACCGCCAAGCCGCAACCGACCGGAAACATCGCGGCGACCATCACGCAAACTATGACCGGTCAAGTCGACGTCGGGTTCGGCGCAGCGCCATTCGGCCTCGATTTGGTCGAGGGCGGCAAGACACGCATCATCGCCACCGGCAACGACGTCGCTGCGTTGCGCAACCGCGCGGTTCGCGTCAACCTAACCGGTGCGCAGACATTGCAAAACAAGCGCGATGCGCTTGGCCGCTTCATGCTGGCTTACCGGGAAACGATCGACTGGATGTATTCCAGTCCCGACGCGCTGAAAATCTACAGTGAATATTCCGGCGTGCCGACGAGTATCGTGCAGCGGGTGCTAAAACTGATCCCGAAGGATGCCGTCGAGACCGATCAGGTCAAAGATCTAGACGGCGTCATGGCGGACGCGGTGGCGCAAAAATTCCTCGCCGCGCCGCTCACGCCGGACCAAGTCAAAGAGCTGGTCCAGATTCCCAAATAAGCGCTCGGCGCTCCGTGCAGCAGACGAGGAGAGGGCTAAGCGCGGAGCCATGTCACCACCGAGACACCCGCGGCCGCATCGAGTTCGCGGCGCGGGCCGGGATGCAATCCGCGACTTCTCAGGACGTCCTCCGGCGTCGCATTGGGCCCGACTTCGGTGAAGACCGGCAGCCCACCCGGGATCTTCGCACGGCTGGCGCACGACAGGTTGAAGGCATCGTAGAGTGGCAAAAACAGGCTGAACACGTCAGGTCCGCCAATGACGGCGACCGTGCCGTCGCCGGCGTCGATGGCTTCGAGGGCTTCCTCGAGCGTCGCGCCGAGCGGATTCCATAACAGTCCTTGGGTATGCGCGGGATCCGGCGCGAGCGTTGCGATCTGTCGGGTGACGACGAGCCGCTTGCGGGCCGCGGCGCGCGGGCCGCCTTCGTGGGAGTGACGGCCGTGCACCACCACGGCGGCGCGGTCGAGGTTTTCCTGGAAGAAGCGCTGATCGGCGTCATTGCGGATCGCATCCGGCATTTCGCCTCTGCCGTCGGCGATCATGCCGTCGGCGGAAACGATGACGTAGCCCTCGATGCGGCGCAAGGCGGCGATGCCGGCGTTAAAAGACCGCGAGATAACGCAACAACGACAAGATGCAGATAACGATCACGATGACGCGCACGATCTGTTTGGCGCGGCCGTCGATCGGCAGCATGTTGACGAGGTAAAGGACCAGGATGACGACAAGAAAGGTGATCAGGATGCTGATGAGGATGGCCATGAAAATCCTCGCGTTGAAATCATTGAGCGTACGCTTCCGATTGAATTGATCTCACTTTTCTCTGGCGCGCACAATCGTTTTTGCGTCTGGAGCCGCGGATCTGCGGCGAATAACGCGGTTTTCGCGCTTTTGGTTCCTTGCCGGATCGGCCTAATCGATGAGGCTGCGTTTTTCGGGATTGCGACGTATACTTCAAGGCAGGGAAGCCGCGATGCCCGAATCGTCAAGCTTGATCATGCTGCAATTCCTCGCCTGGGTGGCAGATCGGCCGCGCAGTTACGCGCAGACAATGGAGGCGTGGCGCAGCACATGTCCGCGGCTCTCGGTGTGGGAGGACGCGATCATCGGCGGCCTGGTGCGGATCGAGAACGATACCGATCGCGCCGTGACGTTGACGTCGCGTGGCCGCATCATGCTGGAGCAACAGCAGTGCAGGGTGTCCTGAGCTGCCGTGCGAATGCTCCGACTAGGTCAGCACGTCGTCCGTCTGAGGCGGAATATCGAACGCGTTGATCAGTAGCCCGACCATGCCGTAGAAGCCGGCGCAGCTCACCGCTTCGATGACGCCCTCGCGTCCGAATGCGGCCTCGGCGCGTTCGAAACTTGTAGCGCTCAAGCTCTTGGTCGCAAGCAGTTCGCTGATCAGATCGTAGATCAAACGCTCATCGTCGCGTTCGAAGTCCGGGCGTTTGCGTGCGCGGATGGCATCGAGCGTTTCCGCGGCGAGGCCGGCCTTGAGAGCGAGCGGTGCGTGCGCCGACCAGGCATATTTCACCGTGGCATCGCGGCACATCATCAAGATGATCAATTCGATCAGCCGCTGGTCGAGCTTGTGGTGGAAGCGAAAGCAATTGGTCAAGGCATCGACGGGTTCACAGATATCGGGCGTGTGAATCCACACCGAGAACGGTCCGCTCAGCTTGCTGCGCGGACGGTTGCGCATGATGTCGTCGTAGAGCTGGACCTGGCGCGCTGTGAGCTCTTCGCGTTTGACGTCTTCGATACGCGCCATGCGGGCCCCGTTGTCAGCGTTTGTCGGCGGCGACCGAAGCCATTGCGGTCAGCTCAAGACATTATATTTCTTGAACCAACCGATCATCCGGTTCCAGGCGTCCTCGGCCGCTTCCTTGCGATAGCTCGGGCGATAATCAGCGTGAAAGCCGTGCGGCGCGCCGGGATAGACGTGGAATTCCGCGGTCTTGCCATCGGCCTTCAGCGCGGCTTCCATCGCCTCGACCTGTTCGACCTTGATGCCGGCATCCTCCGCGCCGTAGAGGCCGAGCACCGGCTCCTTGATGTCGGGCGCGAGCTCGATTGAGCTTTTCGGCGCGGCGTCGTTTTTGTCGATCAACGTGCCGTAGAAGGCGACGCCGGCCTTGAGATCAGGATTGTGCGATGAATAATGCCAGACCGTGCGGCCGCCGCGGCAATAGCCCATGATGCCGAGCCGATTGCCGTCGCCGCCCTGGGCCTTCGCCCACGCCACGGTGGCGTCGAGATCGGAAAAAAGCTCCGTATCGGTCTTGGTATTGACGATGGGGAGCAGCTTTTGGATGTCGTCGATCTTCGTAAGATCGACGCCGTCGCGGAAATAGTAATCCGGAGCCACCGCCAAAGCACCGAGATGGGCGAGCCGTCGTGTGACATCCTTGATATATTCGTGGAGCCCGAAAATCTCCATGGCGACGAGAATGATGGGCGGATGCGCTACGCCTGCCGGCCGCGCGTAATAGATCGGCAACTCCCCGTCCGACACCTTGATTTTGGTATCACCGGCATCGAGCCCAGCGCTGTCGGTATGGATGACGTCGGCGCGCACCGGACCGGCGGCCAACGTATAGCCCGCGGCCGCGGCTGCCGAGCTCGACATGAAGCCGCGCCGCGACAACGGCGGCATGACTTTGGACAGGCCGACGATGTCGGTCGGCAGCCGTTGCTGGTTCATGACGTTCCTTCCCGATCGATGATTGGCCCGGCCTGGAGCGCAATGACTCCAGCATAATATGGCCGGGTAACTGCGTACAGGCGGACGCCGCGGTTCCGGGATGAAGGCAGCGCTGCCGCCGTGCGGCAAACCGCCAATTGCAATGGGGCCGTCGAACACCTATTTTGAAATTCAAACGATGGTTTGAAAATGAGAAAACGAGCAAGTTTACCGCGAGCAGTCAGGCCATGACGCGACCCTCCGAGGTCACCCGCGAACGGATCATGAAGGCGGCCGAACGGCTATTCGCCGAGCGCGGCTATGATGGCACCAGCGTCCGCGCCATCGTCACCAAGGCGCGCGTCAACCAGGCCGCCATCAACTACCACTTCGACGGCAAGGACGGGCTTTACCGTGAAGTGCTGCGGGCGGCGTTCCGGGCGCTGACCGAGAATCAGCTTAAGCACGCGCAGGAATTGGGCGCCATGTCGCGCGAACAGGCGTTGACGGAGTTCATCCGCCGTCAGCTGCATCCGCTGATGGCGCGCGACGAATACAGCCGCCACATGCGGATTTTCAACTGGGAGACAGTGCGTCCGACGCCGGTGTTTCGCAGCCTCTTGAGCGAGGAGGCGGCGCCCTTCATGGGGCTTTCGGCCGATCTGGTACGCCGGTTTTTGCCCGAGGCGGACCACCGCACGCTGATGGTGGCGTCGATCTGGTTGATCGGCCAATGCAACGTGTTCCTGCGCAATCGCGAGCAGTTGGCGCAACCGCCGATCGGGCTTGTAGTCGACGAGGACGCGGTCGGCTGGCTGGCGGAGCTGATCGGCCGCTGGGTCATCGGCGGGCTCGGCGGGCATCCTTGACGGCTCGATTTGCCGGTCCCGGGCTCGAGAAAATCAGGGGAATGCCGCAAAAATTCCTTGTTCCCGGCCAGCGGCCGCCCAGAACAGATGTTTGAAATTCAATCGGGCGTTTGAAAATCGGAGAGCGGGTCATGCAACCGAGCGGGATCATCGAACAGCGCGCGATCGTGCCACGGAATTGGCTGGTGCGGCCTACGATGCCGGTCCTCGTGCGCTTCCTCGGCAAATTCGTGCTCGACGTCATGCCCGCGGCGTTGGCAAGCCTGATCGGCGGCTACCTGCTCACCCATTACCAACTCGGCTTCACCACGGCGTCGCGGCCGGTCGCGGTCCAGGTCACGCCGGCGTCCGCCGAGATGATGGCGCTGGTGCGCGACGAGCACGCCATGATCATCGATTATCTCAAGACTCAGATTGCGGCCGAGAAAAGTCGGCAGGCGGCCGAGGATGCCGACGAGCGCGATGCGGCGGACGCCCAACCGGCGGACCTCAAACCCGCGGATGCGAGGGTGGATGCCAGGTTGGATGCAAGACTGGCGCTGGAAGCCTCGGCACGGCGCCTCGCCGCGAGCGTGGCGTCGAAATCCCCCGCACCGCGCGCCAAGGTGGTCCCGGCCGTTGCTGTTGCGGCGGTGACTGTTCCGCACGCGCCGCTCGTGATCGCACAGGCGCAACAGAACACGACACCGGACGACGCGGCGTCCGCCGGCCGGCTGGCGCGCGACCCGAACTCGCTTCTCGCCAAGACTCTCGATCTCAAGGATCACGTGGTCGCGGCGACACGCCACGTCGTCGGCGTGATCGGAGATATGTTCGCCTCGGTCGGCGAGCGCATCACCGGCCCGGCGGTCAGCGGGCGCCAGTTCAGCTCTGACTCGTAAAACCCCCGGCACGGCGGCGGCGAAGGGCGCAGCGATGACTGGAGACGGCCGTGAATGTGGATCGACTGTGCATAACGGCCCTCTCCCGGCTCCGTCCGGTCGTACGTTGGCGCCGTTCGGCCACGTCCCTGATGCCTTTTGGCAACAGCCCCCGCTTTTCACACATTCCGCGGCTTGCCGGGTCCAATCGTCGTGGGTAAGCCTAGATTGCCGCACCTGGGGAACCGGCGCCGTGGCAAGGGGTTCTGCTAACTCAGGGCCACGAGTCAGGTCGCTTGTTGCATCCGCAAGTTTGGCTGTAGTTTGAGGCCTTTAGGGGCGTACTTCGTCGCCTGTTCTGCCGTGGAGGTTGGGATGCGTTCGGCGGGTAATTTCAGTCCGGAATGGGGCTATTTGGCTCCTGTGCCGAGCTTTATGCGCACCGTCCGCGTTGTGCTCGTGGCCACCGCTGTAGGCGCGACAGCAGGCGCCGCCGTCGTGTTGTCGTTGGTCGAGCGTCCGGCGGCCCAAGGCGATAAGACGGCGGTTGCAGCCCACCCGATCGTGACCAGTGCGCAAGCCGCTCCCGCCACGGCGATGCCGCCGACCACTGCCACGCCGCTGGCTGCCGCGCCTGTCGCGTCACCTAGCGTGACAGCGGCGAAAGTATCGGTGAGCGGCGGCGTACCCGCGAACGCCGAAGTCACGGCGACCGCGCAGCCGCAGATCCCGGCAAAAGCGACGACCCAGACGCCGGTGCAAGTCGCACCCCAACTGCTCGCGCCGCAACTTCAGGCCCAGAGGCCTCCGTCGCCGGCCCTCGCGACGCAATCAGCGGCGACCAATGCGCCGAGCGAAAACTTGGTCACAAGCGAAGTTAATCCGCCGCCTGCAACGCCGCCGGTGTCAGGGATTGCGGTGTCAGGGATTGCGGCGTTGTCCGCGGCTCCGCCCGTGAGCGAGGCCGTCAGCTCCGACCTGACCGATACGCCGATCATCGAGCCGGAACGGGTACCACCGCAAAAGAAGACCAAGCACGCAACGGCCGGAGCGAACCCGGTGGACACCAAGACCAAGACGAAGCCAGGCCTTGGATCGGTGCTGCGGAATTTGTTCAGCGCCGGAACGTCGACCCGGGGACTCTAGGCCCCCATTCAAGCAGATTGAATCGGATCATGGCTTAGAGGCACGGCTGGTCGGCGAGGCCGTGTTGCGCGCGGCCCGGGCGTCCGCAAAAGGAGAACGATCAATGCCGGAAGTCGTCGTTTATATTTTGGAGGGCCGCACGATCGAGCAGAAACGCGGCCTCGTCAAAGACATCACCGACGCCGTCGTCAAGAATGCCGGAACGACGGCTGAGCAGGTCACGGTGTCGCTGGTCGAGACCGCGAGGACCTCGAAGGCCAAAGGCGGCGTGCTTTTCAGCGAGATGCCGAAGCGCTAGCGCGCTCGGCAGAACGCTTCAATCGCCACTGTGTAGGGTTAATGGCACGGCGGATGGGGTGCGCCGCGACGCAGGTATTTACGCGCATTCACAGCTCGATTTCGCTGCTCTATATTTTACTGTGAGTGCACCGCACAAAATGCTTGCTGCAGCGCGGTAAATACCTGATAATCTGGACTCAAACGCCAAAAAGGCTAGGGAGCGGCCGAGCATTGGGCGGGAATGAAAGGTGCGACATGAGCGAGGTATGGGATACCAAAGACGGTCGGCGCCGGGTCCGGCGCGACCCGCCCACGATCGAGGACGCGGTGCTGGCGGCGCAAGGTCTCGCCGACGACGTCGACGGCCAGGTTGAGATCGTGATGTCGCTGATGCCAGTCACCGCCGAACAGGCGCGAAGCGCGGTGCTGCGGATGGGGCAGCGCAAAGAGACGAGCCAGTTCACCATCGCCAGCCGCGCCGGTGTGCCGCGCACGGTCGTGGTCGAACGCCGGGCGCCGCGCCGCGTGATGACGCGGTCTACAGCCAGCGTCGGCTTCCGGGGTCGGATATAACGCGCGACGACACCAGCCGGTGCCAGATGAACAGCACGNNCCTGATCCGGTCCGTACCAGCCGATTTCCTGGCCAATAAACGTTGCGACGAAAGCGCCGGCGATGCCGAGCAGCGTGGTGAGAATAAACCCCGCCGGATTGTTGGAACCGGGCGCCAGGAGGCGCGCGATGATTCCGGCGACAAAGCCAATGATGATGACCTCAAGAATGTGCATAGCGACCCTCGCAATGATTTTGCCACGATGATTTTTGCACAGGAACGCTGGTCAACGCTATATGGTTCGGCCGGTTCCCGTTGCGGCGGCCGTAAGCGGTCGCCGGCCCGCGACAGATGCCGATGATGAATATGCCGCTGATGAATATGCCGCCGATATCGTGTTGAATACGCCCGGGTGACCATCAGGCGATCGGCTTCGGGCTAAAGTTTGCGCCGAGCTCTCGAACCCGTCGGATCCGCGATGAGCAAAACCGTCGTCAAGCCGCGCACCAAAACGCGCACCAAGACGCACCGGCCGCCGCTCTACAAGGTGATCCTGCTCAACGACGATTTTACGCCGCGCGAATTCGTCGTCCAGGTGCTCAAAGCGGTGTTTCGCATGAACGAGGATCAGGCCTACCGCGTGATGCTGACGGCGCATCAGNNCCCGCGACGTCGCCGAGACCAAGGCGAAGGAAGCCACCGAGCTCGGCAAGGCCAAGGGCTATCCGCTGTTTTTCACGACCGAACCCGAGGAATAGCGGCGGGTTGGCCGCGGCTGTCGGCTGCTATTGCCACCTCACATGCGGCAGGCCCTGCGGAAGAGCAGGTGTTGCGTCATTGGTGGCGACGCGCAGCGGCGGCTCATCGGTATAGGCGTAGAGGAAACCGCCCAGTGTCATGCCAACGAAAAACACCGCCAGCACGGCCAGCAGCAATACGCCGTCGCTGCGCGGCGCAACGGCGAGATGGCCGAGCTGCTTGTCCAAAAGTTCCTGGTCCCGTCGGTTCATCGTAAAATCTCTCGGCGAGGAAATGCATGGGATAACCCGCCACCAGGCTTGGCGTTCCGGAGTTCAAGACGTTTTGAAAAAAAGCGTGTCGGCAGCGCGCCGGCGTGCGGCGCAGCAACTTTTCGCTTCCGGCTTCTTTTGCCTTGAGGCTATTTGCCTTGGATCGACAGCCCGTTGGGGCCGAGATCGATATGCACGCCTTGCGGCGGCGGCGGATGGCGATCCTGATAAAGTTGGTAGCTGAGCACGGCGACGGCGATCACCAGCGCGCCGAGGATAAGATAGAGCGTGTTGCTGCGGGTCACGGACGGGCTCCTGAGCCCATGATAACCGCCGCGGCCGCTAAAGCGACCCCTTTTTTTCAGCTATTGGCTCAACGTCTTATCGAGCCAGATTCGCAGCTCCGCCGGCAGGTCGGCACGCGCCGCGATCTCGGCTGCCAACTTTTTGTCGCCGTTGACGCCGGTGACGAGCCTGGCGAAACCGGATTCCGATATCCGGGCCTTCGGGTTGGCGATGATGGCGCGCTGGATCTTCGGATCGCCGCGCTTGAGCAAGATATCGGTGACCGCTTCGCTCAGCTCGGGGCGGGTAGCGATTTTCGCCAACAGCTTCGGATCGATGCGGTCGCGGTCGATGATCTCGACGATGTCCTCGTCGGCGAGCGCCTTGGCTTGTTCGAGGATCGGGCCGTTGATCGCGGTGTCGGTGTGGCGGGCCAGCGTGCCGACCACTTTGATCGGCGCGTTGTCCACAGGCGCCAGCTTGCTGCTCAGCTCGGCGAGCTGCGAGCGGTCGATGCTTTTTTTGATCAGCAGGCACAATACCTCGTCGAAGATGCCGACGTGGTCGGTGCTGTAGGAGTTAGCGCCGGCCAGAAACAAATCGACGATCCGGCGCAACGCCGCGCTGCGCCACGAACTCGGGGCTTGGCTCAGCGTGGTATCGAGCTCGGCAAGCAAGCTTCGTGCGGCGGGCGTCATGCGTCGTCTTCTCGGCTAGAGCGTCAAGGTTCGCGCCGACTTGATCTAGATTAACAGAAAAACCCGCGGCTGCAGACGCGCTGCGTTCGCGGTTTTGCTGCGATCAAGCCCCGCAATCTTTGTCTACCTCAACGGCCGTTTATTTCGCCTTACCGAGCGACGGATGCCGGCGGCAGGAGAGGCGCCGGCAGACCGATTATTTGACCCCGAGCAACTCGACGTCGAAAATCAGCGTGGCGTTCGGCGGGATGACGCCGCCGGCGCCGCGGGCGCCGTAGGCGAGCGCCGGCGGGATGATCAGCGTGCGTTTGCCGCCGACCTTCATGGTGGCGATGCCTTCGTCCCAGCCGGGGATCACGCGGCCGGTGCCGATCGGAAACTCGAACGGCTGGCCGCGATCGACCGATGAGTCGAATTTCGTGCCCTTGGTGCCGTTGACGAAAAGCCAGCCGGTGTAATGCATGACGCAAGTCTGGCCGGTCTTGGGCGAGGGCCCGGTGCCGATCTTGGTGTCGATGATCTTCAATCCGGATTCCGTGGTGGTGATGCCGCCCGGAGCTTGCGCCGCGGCCGGCTGCAAGCTTGCCGGAGCGACGGTCAGCGCAGAGCCGGCGAGCGCGACAACGACGGCAAACTGGATCAAGGCAACGGCACGCGGAAAAGCTCGCATCGTCGGGTCTCCTTGGATTAAACGGGCCGCCGTTTAAGCCATGTCCGCTGCGGTGAGGCAAGCCGATTTGCACTTGCCAAGACGAGGCATTCTCGCGACGGCTGCGGGTCCGAGTTTTGCCGCGCCAGTCCCAAAACCTCCCCGAAAAAGCTAGGGGAGTGAAGCGCCGCAAGGCGCATCCTCTTGGATAGCCGTGCCGGAGGGACGGACGAGGAGACGACGGCAACTTAGCCTAAATGATCGTTAAAGTTGTGCGTGTTACTGGACTGCGCTAAGCAGATTTACGTTCTTTGGGGCGTCGGTTGGCGATCGTCGTTGATGACGAAATTTACGGAGCGCTACCTTTCATTCACTGGCCGGCTGTCGCGGCTGCCGTTCTTTCTCCGCGGCATCACCCTCGGCATTACGGCGGCAGTGATGTTCGCCGCGAGCGTTCCGCTTTTTATCAACGGCGCACGCGCCTTGTGGTGGGCCGGTCTTGCCGTGGCCATCGGCTCACTGATTTTTCTCGCCGTCGGCAGTGTTTCGCTGCTCGTGCGGCGCCTCCACGATTTGGGCCTGTCCGGCTATCACACTGTTTGGGTCGGCACAGCCCAAGTCGGCTGGACGGCGCTGTCGCATGGGCCAAAATATGCGATTTTGTTTGGTTTGCCGTTCGCCGGGATTTGCCTGTGGCTGATATTCTGGCCGGGCAATGCCGGTGTCAATCGCTTCGGCGAGAGGCGGGGTTGAGTTTGTCGGACGGGTCGAGCTTGCAGCGTAGACGAGCCCATTTGCCGTATTCCAAAAGTGGTATATATGGACGAGAACTACAAGGAACTCACTTTTTCGCGGCGATACGGAGGAATTCATCGCGTCGCTCGACGACGTGGTCAAACGCCAGTTCGGCTACGCACTTTGGCTTGCGCAGCTTGGCGGGAAAGCGCCTGCGGCGAAACCTCTCGGCGGTAACAAGGAGTTTAGGGGCGCCAGGGTTCTGGAGATCGTCGCCGACTTCGACAGCGATACGTATCGGGCGGTGTCTACGGTCGAATTCGAGGAGGCGGTGTACGTCGTTGATGCTTTCCAGAAGAAGTCGAAGAAGGGAATCGCGACCCCGCAAAAAGACATCGACCGGATGGTAGAGCGCATCAAGGCGTTACGGATAGAACGACAAGAGCCGGACAAAAAGGCGGCAATCGCGCAATTGAACGCGCGAAGAGCGTTGCGACAGCAGGCCATCGATGAAAAACGGAAGAAACAAAAAGAACCGAAGTAACAAGCGCGCCACCACGGCGACGCCGCTCGGCAGGCTGGGATCCGGCAATGTGTTCGCCGACCTCGGTCTGCCGAACCCCGAAGAAGAACTTGTCAAGGCCAAGCTGGTTTCGAAGATAGCGGACGTGATCGGGAAACGACGGATGACGCAGGCTCAAGCCGGCGAAATCATGGGACTTCCTCAGCCAAAAGTCTCGGAGCTGTGCAACGGCCGTACCGAAACCTATAGCGTTGAACGCCTATGCCGGCTTCTGACGCGAATTGGCGTGGGAATTTCGTTCGTGCTGAAAGATCAGCCAGATTGGTCCAGAGGAACGGTCGATGTCGTCGAGGCGCCGGGTCCGTAGTTCGTAGGACGGCTAGAACGAAGCGAAGCCCATCATCGATCCGAGAGGCTGCATGATGGGCTTCGCAACGGCGTAACGCATCGCACTATCCGTTTGCGTGAGGCGGCGCGGCGCCTTAGCGCCGCAGGGCCAAGCGCCCGGCGCGCTCGCTCCCACTGGTTTCGCGACGGCCACAACAGCCGCGGAACTCACGACCTTGCGGCGGCGCAGCACGACACCATCACGGCGGCAAAACCCATCACGGCGGCAAAACCCATCACGGCGGAACGTGGCGGCGACTGCCGGCGTTGCCTAGTCACAGATGGGGCGGGGCCGACCGAGGAACGTCACGATGCCGACGATTGATTCAAATGCGAGATGGTTTAGTCGCGCCGTTTACGTGCTCCCGATCATCGTGGTCGGGCTCGGCGTCGGCGGAGCCATTGGCGGCTTCGCCGGGTTTGCAATCGACAACACATTAACCGTGCCGCCGCGTCAGGACATTGCCGACGCAACCAGCCGCCACGGCGCAGCCGCCACGACCGCGCCGGTTCGGCCGATCCAAGCGGTCCCTTTGGCGACAGCGCTGGCGAACACGGTTCCGGCCACGATGTCCGCAGCCACGCCAGCGACGCCATCGCAGGCGCCGACAATTCCAACCGTCCCAACTCCAACTGTGCAAAGTCGGCTCGCACCTTGGCCGGATGCGCTGACGCGGTCGCAGCCAGCAGCGCCGGTAGCAGCGCAAGCAGCGCCGCCTTCGCCGGCCCTGGCCGCAGCCGCGGTAACGCCGAACGCGCAAGCCAACGATGCGACGCGCCCTGCCGCGCCCGACGCCGCGCTTGAGCGGCGCGCAGTTGCGGCGCCCGATGTCAAAGCCGTGCCGGCGAAGCGGTTGTCGCGGCAAGTGCGTCCGAACAACACTGTCGCCGCCACGGCCGCGCGGATTGCGCCGGTCTATGATTATTATGGCAATGGCGCGGACGCCGCGTCTCAAAGCGGGCGGCCAACAGCGCCTGATGCATACCGCCGTCGCAGCGGCCCTAGCGCGAGATATAATGGCGAAACGCATCATGGCGTCGCGACGGCAACGCGCGTTCCCCGTCAGTTCCAAGACAGCGCGGCTCTCCCCGAAGGACGGCAGTCCGCCGTGCCCGCGATGCCGCCGCAACCGCCGCCGATCGGCGGTTTGTTCGGCGGCGGCAATCGCTACGACGGGCGATAACGCTCGGCGGGGTTACGAGGGGGACGCTTCAGATTTCGTCATTGCCGGGCTTGACCCGGCAATCCATGCTGACACGCAGCATGAAAACGTTTTGGATATACATTTTGGCGAACCGGCCACGCGGAACGCTCTACGTCGGCATGACCAACGACCTCGTCCGCCGCATCTACGAACACCGCGAGGGATTGGCCGACGGCTTCACCAAAGAGCATCGCGTGAAAATGCTCGTCTATTACGAGCAACACGCGACCGCGATCGCCGCCATTCAGCGCGAGAAAAACATCAAGCATTGGTCGCGCAAGTGGAAGATCGATCTGATCTGCTCGATGAATCCGGATTGGCTCGATCTGTGGGAGGATATCGTGCGCTGACCGCACTGCATTTCGTGCGGCGCTTCAGCATGGACCACCGGGTCAAGCCCGGTGGTGACGAGGGGAGGGGCGTTGACGCTCACTTTTGCAGGCTGAAGCGACCTTCTCAGGCGTCATGCCCGGGCATAGCCGTCCG
>PLTE01000140.1 GCA_003164375.1 Hyphomicrobiales bacterium
CCGCCGGCATGGCGCCGACGCAGCCGGCTTCGCCGGCGCCCTTGACGCCGAGCGGATTGGTCTTGGTCGGTACCGGATTTGAATCGACGTGGAACGCGGTGAGGTCCGACGCGCGCGGCATGGCGTAGTCCATGAACGAGCCGGTCAAGAGCTGGCCTTCGGTGTCGAATTTGATGTCTTCCATGAGAATCTGGCCGACGCCTTGGGCGATACCGCCGTCGATCTGGCCGTGCAGCAACAGCGGGTTGATCACCGTGCCGACGTCGTCAACGACGTTGTAGTTGACGATCTCGACGGTTCCGGTTTCTTCGTCGATTTCCAGTTCGCAGACATGGACGCCGTTGGGATAGGCCGCGACCTTGCCGACATAGATCGCCTTTTCGATCAGGCCAGGCTCCATCCCGTCCGGCAGATTTTTCGGATCAAGCGACGCCTTGGCGACCTCTTTGATCGTCAATGTCTGATTGGTCTTTTGGCTGGAAAACAGACCCTCATGGAAATTGACGTCCGCGACATCGATGTTGAGCATCTTGGCGGCGATCGCCTTTCCCTTGCTCTCGATTTTTTCGGCGGCGAGCGTGAAGGCCGCGCCCGAAAACGCCGCCGAGCGCGAGCCGCCGGTGCCTTCGGCAAAAAACACCTGGTCGGTGTCGCCCTGGATATAGGTCACTTCGTTGGGATCGAGCCCAAGCCGGTCGCATACCACCTGCTTGAACGCAGTCTCGTGGCCCTGGCCCTGGTTGATGCTGCCGGAAAAAATCGATGCCGAGCCGGTGCGGTCGAAACGGATTTCCGCGCCTTCAAGCCCTGCGGCGGCGGAGCGCTCGATGGTGTTGGAAAAGCCGAAGCCACGCAGCTTGCCATTCTTGCGCGCGGCGGCACGGCGCGTCTCGAAGCCTTTTTTGTCGGCGGCCTCAAGCGCGAGGTCCAGATTCTTTTCGAACTCGCCGCAATCGTAGGTGAAAGTCACGCTGGTTTTGAACGGCATCGCGCTTGACGGAATGGTGTTGCGCTTGCGCAGCACGGCGGGATCGATACCGAGCTGGTCGGCGGCGAGATCGACCATGCGCTCGATGATGTAGCCGGCTTCCGGGCGGCCATTGCCGCGATAGGGCCGCACCGGCTGAGTATGGGTGAACACCGCGGTGACGTCGACATGGGAAGCCGGCGTGCGGTAGACGCCGGCGAGCGTGCCGAGATTGCCGGTAAAGGCCGGCATGCCGACCTGCAGATAGGCGCCGATCGCGGCGATGATCTTGGCGCGGAAGCCTATGAAATTGCCGTCCTGGTCGAGCGCCAGCTCGGCGTCGGTAACATTGTCGCGCGCCTGGGCGTCGCAGAGGAAGGATTCCGAGCGCGTCGCCACCCATTTGACCGGCCGGCCGATGAGCTTGGCCGCGCACAGCACCAGCGCCACTTCGTTATACACCGCCGACTTCATGCCGAAGCTGCCGCCGATGTCGCCGCAGACGACGCGAATCTTGCTGTCGGGCACTTTGAGCACATATTGCGACAGTTCGGTCTGGAACACGTTGGTCCGCTGCAAGGTCGTGTAGATGGTGTAGCGGCCCTCGATCGGCTCAAACAGGCCGATGCAGCCGCGCGGCTCCATGGCCGCGGCGGTGACGCGATTGATGACGAAGTGCTGCTTGACGACGTGGGCGGCGCGCGCAAAGGCCGCGTCGGTCGCCGCTTTGTCACCCTCGACCTGGATGAAGCCGATATTGTTCGGGCAATCCTCCCACACCAATGGCACGCCGGGATTGACGGCGTCGCCTGTCGAGACAATGGCCGGCAACGCCTCGTAATCGACCTCGATCAATTCGGCGGCGTCCGCCGCCTGGTAGTAATTCTCGGCAACGACGAAGGCGACATAGTCGCCGATCATCCGTACCCGATCCTCGACCAGAGCCGGATAGCGCGGCCGATAGCCGGCCACACCGTCGCGGCGCTTGAGTCCGCCGGGCACCGGCAGATCGCCGAAGCCCGCGGCTTTGTAGTCGGCTCCGGTCAGTACCGCGAGCACGCCGGGCGCGGCCTTGGCCTTAGCGGTGTCGATCGAACGGATGCGGGCATGGGCGTGCGGCGAGCGCAGCACAAAGCCATGGGCAGTGCCGGGAAACATCATGTCGGCGATATAACGGCCGCCGCCTTTGACGAGGCGTGGATCCTCGAAACGCGGAACCGGCTGGCCGATGGCGTATTCACCCATTGCAGTCCTACCTACTGTTCAAAGGCACGCTTCCATAGGCATGCCATCAAAACATTGCCCGGCGGGACGGCCGGGCAATGCTGGAGCTTTTCAGGTCTTACATCCTGCCGGGAGGCTCTTCAATCAGGCCCGACTCGGCGCTAGGCTGCGACAGCGCCATCCCGTGATTGGACCCCCAATGGACGCCAAGCCTGACATCACGCCGGAAACATTCGAATCCGCTTTGCAAGCCCGCGCCGACGCGATGGCGGAAGCTTGCACGCGTTGCGGCAAATGTGTCGAAGTCTGTCCGACGATCGAAGCCGCGGGCCTCTCGCTGGAGCAGCGGCAAAATCCCGTCGACGTCATCGACGGCATTATCGACATTTTGCATCACGGCGAAGGCAACGAAGCGGCGCGCAAATGGGCGGACGGCTGCCTTCTCTCCGGCGAATGTATCAAGGCTTGCGACTACGGCGTCAATCCGCGTTTCCTCCTCTACATGGCGCGGATTCAAATGGCGCAGACCAAACATGATGCGGCAACAATGCGCCGCGGCGGCGTTGAGGCGTTCCGCTTGGTCGCGCGCGATTCCAACCATATTGCGCGGCTTCAGCTCGACGACGCCTTGCTCGAAAGATTGGGGCAGGGCGTCAGACCCTCGCCGAGCCCCGCCACGCCCGAGCCGCCGGATTTCGTGTTCTATACCGGCTGCAACGTGCTCAAGACGCCGCACATCGCGCTGTTGGCGCTCGACATCATGGACGCGCTCGAGATTCGCTACGACGTCATGGGCGGCCCGACCCATTGCTGCGGCATCGTTCCGATGCGGCTCGGCGACGTCGCAACGTCCGGGCGCGTCGCGGAAAACACCATCGATAAATTGTCGCAAAGCAAAACCGGCCAGGTCGTGTCGTGGTGCCCGTCGTGTCAGGTGCAGTTCACCGAGACGACGCTGCCGACCATCGAAAAAACGCGCGGCGCAAAACCGTTCGAGATGACGCCGTTCACGCTGTTCATTCGTAAGCGGCTCGATCGGCTGCGGCCGCTGTTGCGCCAGCTTGTGCCGCTACGCATTGCGCTGCACCGGCATCCCGGCATTGCCGGCGTGGTCGAGGCGGCCGAGGATATTTTGCGCGCCGTGCCAGGTGTTAAAATCGTCGATCTGCAGCAGCCGGCAGTCGGGCTGCAGAGCAACAATCTGCGTATGCTGCCGGCCTACCGCCGCGAATTGCAGGAGCGCGAGCTTGCCGCCGCGGAAGCCGCCGGGATCGATGCGCTGGTCGCGGTGTATCATTCCGACCACCGCGAACTATGCGCGCATGAGCGCGACTGGCCGTTCCGTATCATGAATATGTACGAGATCGTGGGCTTGAGCATGGGGCTGCATCGCGACGATCACTTCAAGCGGCTGAAGATCATGCAGGACGTAGACGCGATCCTCGCCGATTGCCGCGACCTCATTGAGCAACACGGGCTCAACCCCGAAACCACGCGGCTCGCCGTGCAGGCCATGCTTGACGAACAACCGGCGCCGCTGCGGGGCACGACCGCTCCCTCTCCCGCTTGCGGGAGAGGGCCGGGGTGAGGGCAAGGAATCAGAAAGTGGGTTGAGCGCAACAAAGCTTACCAAGGCTCGCGCTGTGATCGGGGGGAACATGAGACTCCGCCGCGAATTTTTGTTTGTGGCAGCAACCGTCGCCGCGCTTGCAACCGCGCCGCGCTCGGCATGGCCGCAATCCTTTCCGACGCGCCCCATCACCGTGATCGTGCCGTTCGCCGCCGGCGGTCCGACCGATCTTGTGGCGCGGGTGATCGTCGACAAGATGCAGGCCCCGCTCGGACAGCCGCTTGTCATCGAAAATGTCGCCGGCGCCGGCGGCAGCATTGCCGCCACCCGCGTCGCGCGCTCAGCGTCTGACGGCTATACGCTCGAGATCGGCAACAACGGCTCGAATTTGTTGGTCGGCGTTCTTTATGCACTGCCGGTGGATATCATCAAGGATTTCGCCCCGGTCGCCGAGCTGTCCGTCAATCCGCAAATCATCGTTACCAAAAATGCCGTCCCGGCCGCGAATCTGAAAGAGTTGTTGGCCTGGCTCAAGGCCAATCAGAAAAATGTCTCGGTCGGGATCGCCGGCCCCGTAGCCGAAGTCAGCCTGGTGAATTTCGAGACCATGACGGCGATGCAATTCCAGCACGTGCCCTATCGCGGCGCGGCGCCCGCGATCCAGGATCTGATCGCAGGCCATATCGATCTGATGACCGACCAGGTGTCGAATTCCACCCCGCAAGTCAAAGTCGGCACCATCCGGGCTTACGCGATCGCGGCCAAAACTCGCTCGCAGGCTTTGCCCGACGTGCCGACTACCGACGAGGCGGGCCTGCCCGGTTTCTACGGCTCGCTCTGGCACGGACTGTGGGCGCCCAAAGGCACCCCGGACGACGTGATCGCCAAGCTCAACGCCGCAGTGCGTCAGGCGCTCGCCGATCCGGTGGTGAAAGCGCGCTTAGCCGACGTCGGGCAGGAGATCGTGCCGCTCGATCAGCAGACGCCGGTCGCGCTCGGGGCTTATCAGCAGGCGGAGCAGGATCAGTGGTGGCCGATCGTCAAGGCGGCGGGGCTGAAGGGGGAATAAGCGGGCCGCACTGACGTCGCGTATCTACTCCCTCGCCCGCTTGCGGGAGAGGGGCGGGGTGAGGGCCAATGCGTGCAGGATCATCTCCAACACCCCCTCGCTGTTCTTCAACACGTCATTGTTCCAGAAGCGCAGGACGCGCCAGCCACCGCCCGCGAGCATGCGGTCGCGCCGCGCGTCTTAGGCGCCTTTCGCATGCTGTCCGCCATCAAGCTGCAGAACCAGCCCGTGCTCAATCGACACGAAATCCGCGATGAAAGGTCCGATTGGGACTTGTCGGCGAAATTCGACGCCGTCTAGCCGGCGGTCGCGCAGCAGGCGCCACATTTTTCTCTCGGCATCAGTGGAGTCGCGGCGCAGCGCGCGGGCAACGTCTCGTTTCTGGCCTTCCCGCATCAGCCACTAACCCTTACCCGGCTGCTGCGCAGCCTCCCTCTCCCGCAAGCGGGCGAGGCGAGGTGCGCGGCTTCGTTTGCTTTACTCAAATCGTGTGCCGCCCCTTATGCAACCCGTGGTCGCAATTAAATAGACCGGAGAGAGAAATTCAAGAGCCACCGAGCACGTCAGGCTGACGGGCCCATTATTTGATAAACGTACCGTTGCGCAGTTCGGCAAAGGCCTGTTTCAGTTCGGCTTCGCTGTTCATCACGATGGGGCCGTACCAGGCGACCGGCTCCTCGATCGGCTTGCCGGACACCAAGAGGAAACGAATGCCTTCGTCGCCGGCCTGGACGGTCACCTCGTCGCCCGAGTCGAACAGAACTAGCGAGCGATTGCCGGTTTGCTCGCGCACTACGCTCTCGTTGACGCCATCGGTCTTCTCGGTGAGCACGCCGAACGGCTGCGACGCCGCGCGGAAATCGCCGGAGCCGGCGAACACATAGGCAAAGGCATGGCGCTCGATTTCGACCGGCAGCGTCTTGCGCTTTCCCGGCGGCACCGAGATGTCGAGATAGCGCGGATCGGCGGCAACGCCTTCGACTGGGCCGCGCTTGCCCCAAAAATCGCCGCATACGATACGGACGCGGGTGCCGTCGTCGTCGACGATGTCGGGAATCTCGGCGGCCTTGATGTCCTGATAGCGCGGCGCCGTCATCTTCAGCGACGACGGCAGGTTGGCCCACAGCTGAAAGCCGTGCATGCGGCCGGCAGCGTCGCCTTGCGGCATTTCCTGATGCATGATGCCGCGTCCGGCGGTCATCCATTGCACGTCGCCGGCGGCAAGATTACCGCGGTTGCCGAGGCTGTCGCCGTGCTCGACGGTGCCCGCCAGCACATAGGTAATCGTCTCGATGCCGCGATGCGG
>PLTE01000147.1 GCA_003164375.1 Hyphomicrobiales bacterium
GCTGGCCGCCGGACAGTTCGTGCGGCTTGCGCCGGCCGAAATTATCGAGCCGCACCAGCGCCAGCATGTCGGCGACCCGCCCGGCGATCTCGGTCTTGGTCAGCCCCTCCTGCTTGAGGCCGAACGCGACATTGGCCTCGACATTGAGATGCGGAAACAGCGCATAGCTCTGGAACATCATATTGACCGGGCGCCGATGCGGCGGCACCGGGCAAAGATCGACACCCTCCAGAAGGATGCGACCCGCGCTCGGTTGTTCGAAGCCCGCGATCAGCCGCAACAACGTGGTCTTGCCGCAGCCCGAGGGTCCGAGCAACGCGAAAAATTCGCCTTGGTAGATGTCGAGCGAAAGCTGATCGACCGCAGCGAAGCCGCCGAAACGCTTGGCTAGGGCCTCGAGCCGCAACAGCGGCGGCTGCGTGCGATCGGCCCAAGGTGCAAAGCCTCGCTTCGCAAATCCCCGTTTCGACTCGACGGTCGGCATCGATGCTCCCCGGGGCATGATCCGGAAAATGCCCGGCCCCGGACTTGATTCGGGGTGGAACGGTTTTCCGAAACGATCATGCTCAATGACGAAGCTAGACCATGATCCGATTCGACCGAATTGGATCACGGTCTAGCGCGCCGGCACGCTAAAGCATTTTCACGGGAACTGGAAAGAGCTGCGTCTTAGACCGCGGCTGCCGCGGCCACCGGCAAGTCGAGCGGCATGTCGTCATCGACGTTTTGCAGCAGCTTACGCGGCTGCGGGCCGTAATAGTCGCCCAATTGCACCACCGGCCGCGGCTGCAACGCGATCGATAACAGACGATCGTAAAGGGACTTTGCCGAAACCGGCTTGGTCAAGAATTCGTTGACCCCGAGCCGCACTGCCTCGACCACCCGCCAGCGCTCGCAGTGGCCGGTGAGCATGATAATCGGCACATCGGGCATCGGGAATACGCCCGGCGAGCGCACGATCCGCACCAGTTCGGGCCCGCTGAGCAGCGGCATTTCCCAATCGAGAATCACAGCGTCGGGTGCCACGGTGCGAATCGAGTCGAGTGCGGCGATACCGTCGGTGGCTTCGTAGATATCCTTGACTCCGCAATTAATGAGCAGATTGCGGATGATCTTGCGCATATATTGATTGTCGTCGACGACCAGCACGCACAGCGACTGGACGATCATCTCGATCTGTTTTTTCGAGCGATTCGAGGACATGGCGGGGTACGATCTCAATCGAGCAAAACGAACTGGCCGAAGCCCGGATCGATTTCCGGCTTGCAGTTTGGAGCTATGCGCGGTTCCGGACCGTAATGATCGCCTTGTCTCATCATCCGGCGCGGCTTGGACAGGATCGACACGACGCGCGCCAGGAGCGCGGTCGTCGAAACCGGCTTGAGCAGGTACTCGTTGACGCCCAGCTGCATGGCTTCGACAACCCGCGAGCGCTCGCTATGGCCGGTGAGCATGATGATCGGTACATCGGGCAGTGGAAACTTTCCCGGCGAACGCACGGTTCGCACGAATTCTGGCCCATTGGGGCTCGGCATTTCCCAATCGAGAATGACGATATCTGGCGCACGGGTGCAGATCGCCTCAAGACCACCGCGGCCATCGCGCTCTTCGTAGATGCTTTTGACTCCGATCGCCTGCAACAGCGCGCGCGTAACTTTGCGCATGCTCGGCTCGTCGTCGACGACGAGCACTTTGATCTTTCCAAGTTGTCGCGCAATTTGGGCTGCGGCCGTTTCCATCACGCACCGTTATTTCGCGCTTTTATCGGCGCAATGTCACCACAGAGGGATAAAGTTGCGGTATGGCAAATTGCTAAAATTTTACCGACGCGCCGCGCCCGCGTCCGTCATGAAGCGATCAAGCACCTCGGTCTGCGCCTTGCTGAGCCGGAGGCCGAGCTTGGAGCGGCGCCACAGCACGTCGTCGGCGGTCTGCGCCCACTCCTTCTTCATCAGGTAATGCACCTCGGCGGCGGTGAGATCGGCGCCAAAGCGCAGGCCGAGATCGTCCAGGCCGGCGGCTTCGCCGAGAACCCGATCGACCCGCGTGCCGTAGGCGCGAACCAGCCGCCGCGCGTGCTCCGCCGTCAAGAAACGCCAGGTCCGCTGGGTGCGCTCGATCAGCGTCTCAATGCCGTCATAGACGAAATCGCCGCCCGGCAGCGCGTTCGACGCGGTCCACGGCCGCGAGCGCGGGAAGAAATGCGCGAGCCGCGCCAGCGCGTCCTCGGCGAGACGCCGGTAAGTCGTGATCTTGCCGCCATAGACCGTCAGCATCGGCGCCTCGCCGAAACGCTCGTCGAGGATCAGGGCATAATCGCGGCCGATATCCTGCGGCTTGCGCGCGCGGTCGTCGTACAGCGAGCGGACCCCGGCGAACGCCCAGACCACGTCGGCGGCGCCGATCTTGGCGCGGAAATATTCGTTGGCGGCGTTGCAAAGATAATCGATTTCCTCGCCGCTCGGCAGCACCACCGATGGATCGCCGGCAAAGGCCTGGTCGGTGGTGCCGATCAACGTGAAGTCGCGTTCGAAGGGTATCGCGAACACGACGCGGCCGTCGGCCGTTTGCAGGATATAGGCGCGATCGTGGTCGAACAGCCGTCGCACGACGATGTGGCTGCCTTTGTCGAGGATGAGCCGGTGCTGCGGCGCCTGCCGCAGCGCGGTCTCGGCAAACAGCTCGCTCCAGGCGCCGGCGGCGTTGATCAAGATCCGCGCCGTCACCACGTCGCGCTGGCCGCGCGCGTTGAGCACGAGCCGCCAGTCCTCGGTGCGTTCGGCGCGTACGCATCGGGTGCGGGTGCGAATGACCGCGCCGCGTTCGGCGGCATCCACCGCGTTGAGCACAACGAGCCGCGCGTCGTCGGCGAAACAGTCGGAATATTCGAAGGCATGGTGGAAACGCGATTTGAGCGGTTGACCGGCCTCGTCGGTGACGAGGTCGAGCTCGCGCGTGCCGGGCAAGATTTTGCGCCAGCCGATCCAGTCGTACAGCATCAAGCCGAAACGCAAGAGCGTCGCCGAGCGGCGGGCCTCGTTGATCGGCAGCACGAAGCGCAACGGCCGGATCAGATGCGGCGCCGCCCGCAACAGCACTTCGCGTTCGCGCAACGCCGCGCGCACCAGCCTAAACTCCCGATGCTCCAGGTAGCGCAGCCCGCCATGGATCAGCTTGGAGGACGCCGACGAGGTGCCCGACGCGAGGTCGTTCTGCTCGATCAGGACGACACGAAAGCCGCGTCCGGCGGCGTCGCGCGCGATGCCGGCGCCGTTGATGCCGCCGCCGATGATGGCGAGATCGAAATCAGCCACTGATTCTCCCCTGCGGCAGACTACCAAATTCGCTTCGCGGCCTCGCAAATTCGCTTCGCGGCCTCGCAAATTCGCTTCGCGGCCTTGCCTTGATCGCAAGATCGGCGATGATGCCCGCACCGGTAAGGACGGATCACAGCCGATGGATTTCCGCGACCGTCATATCGTCGTCACCGGCGGCGCCGGCGCACTCGGAACCGCCGTGGTCTCGGCGCTGATCGAAGCGGGCGCCATATGCCACGTCCCTTGCCACGATGAGGCGGAAGCGACACGGTTCCGCCTGCGCGGACATAAGCAAATCGTGCTGACGGTGACCGGCAACCTCGCCGACGAGGCGGCCGTCGAACGGCTTTATCAGGGCGTCGCGTCGCTTTGGGCGTCGATCCACATTGCCGGCGGCTTTGCCGGCGGCCCGCTGCGCGAAACCTCGGTCGCCACTATCCGCCAGCAGATCGACATGAACCTGATCAGCTGCATGTTGTGCTGCCGCGCCGCGGTCAAGGCGATGACCGCTGCCGGATCCGACGCCGGCGGCCGCATCGTCAATGTCGCCGCGCGTGCCGCGCTGGAATGGCGCAGCGGCGCCGGCATGGTGGCCTATACCGCCAGCAAGACCGCGGTCGCGGCGCTGACCGCGGCGCTGGCCGAAGAGGTCGCCAAGGACGGCATCCTGGTCAACGCGGTGGCGCCCTCGATCATGGACACGCCGGCCAACCGGCAGGCCATGCCCAAAGCCGATTACGCGCTGTGGCCGAAGGTCGAGGAGGTCGCCGCCACCATCGCTTTCCTCGCCTCCCCCGACAATCGCGTCACGCGTGGCGCGATCGTGCCGGTCTACGGAAAGTCCTAAACGCCGCTAACGGCCGCAAGCTATCCCGAGACCGCGACGATCTCGCGCGTCGGCGTCGTCACCAGCCGCGTCACCGCGCTTGAGGCGACGATGGCGCGCTGCTGCGCATAGGCCTCGTGATTGCGCTCGATGTAATCGGGATCGTAGAGGTAATTCACCATCAAGCCGTAGGACTGCCTGAGCGCCCGCTCCGACGTGTCGGCGAGCCAGTCGAGCCGCTCGAGCCGTGCGCCGTTGCCGAGGTGGAAACGCGCCACCGCGTCGACCGGCAGGCCGCGGCCGTTGCGGGCGCGCAAATAATACCAGGCGGCGGCGCGCAACAGCGGCTCGCGGACCTTTTCGGCAAGCTCGGGCATACGCCACCAATTCGCGGTGTCGAGCGCGCCGAGCGCCGAGCGGTCGTCCTCGTCGAACGCCGGCGACATGGCATTGGCGCGCTCGCGTCTGAGCCAGTCGGCGAAATTCGGCGCCGGCGACAGCGTGACGAAGGTCGCGACCCGGGACAGTTCCCGCGAAACCTCCTCGACCACCTGCTTGATCAGAAAGTGGCCGAAGGTGACGCCGGCAAGGCCGCGCTGGCAATTGGTGATCGAGTAGAACACCGCCGTCTTCGCCCGCTGCGGTTCGACCGGCTCGCGTTTGTCGGAGAGGATCGGCGCGATCGCGCCCGGGATGTCGCGCGTCAGCGCTACCTCGACGAAAATCAAGGGTTCGTCGACCAGCGCCGGATGGAAGAAGGCATAGCAGCGGCGGTCCGGCGGATCGATGCGCCGGCGCAGATCGTCCCAGTCCCTGATCTCGTGCACCGCTTCGTAGCGGATGATTTTTTCCAGGATCGCCGCCGAAGTCGACCAGTCGATGCGGCGCAGCACCAGAAAGCCGCGGTTGAACCAGGACAGGAACAGATGCACGAAATCGTTGTCGACGACGCCGAGATCGTCGCGGTGCGCCATGGCGTCGAGCAATTGCTCGCGCATGCGCACCAGCGCCGCGGTACCGCCGGGGGCGAGATTGAGCCTGCGGAACAGTTCGAGCCGCTGCGGCTCGCTCGATTGATGGAGTTCCGAGGCGTTGTCCGCGGTGGGGGCCTGTTTCCAGTCGGCGATGGCGCGGTCGATGCGGGTGCGATCGTGACCGAAGGTGGTGGCGAGCGCCTCGAAAAAGGCGATGCGGGGCCCGGTGGTCAGCTCGGCGTAACGCGCCAGGATATCTTGCGCCAGCGCCACGCCCGAGGCTTCGCCGCGGCCGGTCAGAAGTTCTTCGCATTGCTCGACGATGCCGGCCGAGCGCTCATGCGCCGGCTCGCGGCGCTCGCGCTTGATCAATGCGCGGCTGCGGTCGGCGATGCTCTGCAACATCTCGCTGAAGAACGTGGTGTTCACAGCCTCATCCCATCCGGCAAACCTTAGCTAATGATGGGCCGCGACGATGACAAGTTGGCGAAGGCCAAAGAACTGTAGACAAACCTGGACAAAGCGGCCCCGCTTTGTCACTTAACCGCCCGCGCGGCGGGCTGCCGCACCGTATTGGGAGTGGTTCATGCCGGGTGCCAAATCGGATCCCAAAGAGGGTCCCAAGAAGGGCCCATTGACGGGAATACGCGTGCTGGAACTGGCCCGGATATTGGCCGGTCCCTGGGCCGGGCAGCTCCTGGCCGATCTCGGCGCCGACGTCATCAAGGTCGAACGCAAGGGCGCCGGCGACGACACCCGCGCCTGGGGTCCGCCCTTCGTGCCGGCGGCCGACGGCGGCCATCTCGGCGCCGCCTATTTTCACAGCGCCAACCGCGGCAAGCGTTCGATCGAGGTCGATTTCGCCAGCGCCGAGGGCCAGCGTATCGTGAAAAAGCTTGCGGCGCGCTCCGACGTGCTGATCGAGAATTTCAAGGTCGGGGGGCTTGCCAAATTCGGCCTCGACTACAAGAGTCTGTCGCCCGACAACCCACGGCTGGTCTATTGCTCGGTGACCGGCTTCGGCCAGACCGGACCGTCGGCGCCGCGCGCCGGCTACGATCTGATGGCGCAAGGCATCGGCGGCATGATGGGGCTGACCGGCACCGCCGACGGCGAGCCGATGCGGGTCGGAGTCGCTGTCTCCGATATCTTCTCCGGCATCTATGCCGTAGTCGGCATCCTTGCCGCGTTGCTGCGGCGGCAGGAGACCGGAAAAGGCGGCTATGTCGACGCCGCGCTGGTCGATTCGACCGTCGGCGTCTTGTCGTTTCAGGCGCTCAATTATCTGGTCTCCGGCGAACTGCCCAAGCGCATCGGCAATACCCATCCCAACCTCGTTCCTTATCAGGTGTTCGCGGTCGCCGACGGCCGCATCATCATCGCCACCGGCAATGACGGCCAATTCATCAAATTGTGCGGCATTCTGGGCGCGCCGCAGCTCGCCGAAGTGCCGGAATACAAGGACAACAAAGGACGGCTGGCGCATCGTGCCGATCTCGTCGGCAAGCTCTCCGCGCTCACCGCGCAGTTCAAGCGCGACGAGCTTTTGCAAAAGCTCGAAAGCGCCGGCATCCCGGCCGGCCCGATCAACGATCTGGAACAGGTCTTTTCAGATCCGCAGGTGATCCATCGCGGCATGCGGCTCGAACTCAAAAGCGACGCCGCCAAGGGCGGCATCATTCCCGGCCTGCGTTCACCGATCATGCTCGACGGCACACCCGCCGCCTCCGACCGCCCGGCGCCGCGTCTCGGCGAACACACCGAAGAGATTTTGCGCGAGATCGGCGAAGGGTGAATCATCCCGCCCCGCGCTAGCGGGGAGGGGGGACCGCACGAAGTGCGGTGGGAGGGGCGACTGACTCGCCGCGCAATTTTCGCCGCAAGGCAATGAAAGCATCGTCGCCTGTCTCCCCCTTAAATCGTTTCGCTTCCCTAGAGTCCCGCGCCCCTTCCACCACCCTTCGGATGGTCCCCCTTCCCCGCTATCGCGGGGCAGGATGCACGCCATCGTTCTCGCGATGCCCCTGCATCCGAGTTGTGCCGCACGAAAGCCATTCCCTGTGCCTCCCGAATAATAGAAGGGAGGCGGAGCGCCGACAGGCGCGTACTTAGAGACCGCACCAGCGGGTGCGGCGCCCCCTCCGTATGCTCTTCAAAACCAAAGAACATACGGAGGGGGCTCGCCTCTCGGCGCTCCACCGCGGCGCTTGCGGCGCAAATGAATGCCACCGCTCAGCCCAGGCCGTGTTTCCTGGGACGTGCGACGCGCGGGCGTTACCCGCGATACGCTGTCCCAGTCCAGCGATGCACCTCGCGGACCGGTCATAATGCCGGCCGGAACGATGCCCGGACCGCCCGGGAGTGGGGTTACGAGCCCCACCCGCAGGAACCGCACCCGCCCCATCGCCCAGCCGTCACCGGTCGACGCCCCTCGATGGGCGAGATGTCGCGGCGATTACGCAGGAGTTGACAAAGATAGTAGGACGCCTATCCTACGCCTGCATGACAGGCTGGCGGTCGTGGTGGCGGCAGCCCTGCTATCGGTTGCCGCCCCGGCTTACGGATTTCCTTGGAATCCTGGGTACACCCGCATTTTGAACGATTTTGGCGCACCGTTCGGGAAATACGGAGGTCGCTCGCCAACTACTATCACTGGCACGCCTTTCGCGGCCTGCAATCGATCTTTGATCGAGCAATCCGCTGCGGGATTCATTCCAATAGCGGAGAGAACGTCCCACAGCGGATTATCTTTCGGATTTTCATCGTCGGAAAAACAAAGCTGTGCCCCCACAAAGCGATCTTCGGCATGGGAGGGGATTGGCTCAACATCGATACCCGCATCAACGAGTGCCGCCTGTAATTGGGCCGAGAACATAGCCGGTTCTGTATCTGGAGACGCCAGGACCGCCACAGCCGTCACTTTACCGCGTAGCGACTGTATTGCGTCGTACTGGTCGTCCGTAATGACGCGGGGCGCAATTCTAGTTTCTAGACCAATGATTTTGTCATTTTGGACACCAATTACGTTTGCGTCGTACGCAAATAACGCCACGCTACAAAGCGTTTCCACAATTATTCCGCCGATAACAAGTCTGTTGGCCCCAACACGGACATTGGAGGGACCGTGTTCCCAAATAATACCAAATCCGACAGCAAATGTAGCAAGCACGTCCCCCGCCAAGAGGTACACGCTCACTGGATCATGGAGCAGCCTAGAAAGGATATTTCCCAACATTTTCCCTTCTCTGCTTCTCCTTTTGATCTGGGTTGGGGGTGCAACCCTACTCGTTAAAGCTGGCTGGAAGCGATGGACTGCACCCTTCGGGTGAGAC
>PLTE01000168.1 GCA_003164375.1 Hyphomicrobiales bacterium
GCGCGAGACCATGCTCGGCAACGCCTTGATTCTCGAAGTCTTCAAGGTATCGAAGGTCGGCAATGTGGCCGGCTGCCGTGTCACCGACGGCACCGTCGAGCGCGGTGCCAATGTGCGGCTGATCCGCGACAACGTGGTGGTGCATCAGGGTAAGTTGTCGCAGCTCAAGCGATTCAAGGACGACGCGCGAGAAGTCGTGGCGGGCCAGGAATGCGGCATGGCCTTTGAGAATTATCAGGACATGAAGGCTCGCGACGTCATTGAGTGTTATCGGGTGGAGAGCGTGCAGCGGACGCTCTAGCCTTTATGGCCGTACAGAAGGCGCGCCACGCCGTCTTGGCGCCTGAGGTTCCGGCCATCCGCGTCTTAGTCGGACACGTCTTAGTCACACACGATCTATTAGGACGTGGACGCCTGGCGCATAGGCGAGTGCAGCGACGCCGTTCTTCGAACGGCCACGTCCGGGCATGACGAATATGAATTTGGTTTGAAGAAGAGCAAATGCCACGTCATCACCATCGTGATCAGTCCGTCGGCGGCTCGCAGCGCCAATTGCGTGTCGGCGAATTGATTCGTCACGAGATGGCCGAGATATTGGCGCGCGGCGATGTCCACGATCCCGTCATTGAGGCGCACATGATCACGGTCCCGGAAGTGCGCATGAGCCCCGACCTGCGGCTTGCTACGATCTACATCATGCCGCTTGGCGGTCGCGACGCGAAAGAGGTGCTCGACGCATTGGAGCGCAACAAGCGCTACATACGCGGCGAGATCGGGCGGCGTGTGAACCTGAAATTTGCTCCTGAAATCCGATTCCGGATCGACGAGCGATTCGACGAAGCCGAACGGATCGAGAAGCTTTTGCGCACGCCCGTCGTTCAGCGCGATTTGAGCGCCAAAGATTTGGACGACGAGAAAGACGAATGATGTCCCCAGACGACACCCTCCCTGCCGAAGCGAACGCAGTACCGCAAGCTGCGGGCGAGGTCACCGAGCAGGGCGCCAAAACGAATAAAAAGCGTCAGAAGCGCGACGTACATGGCTGGGTCGTGCTCGACAAACCGGTCGGCATGACCTCAACGCATGCGGTGGCCATCATCAAGCACCTGTTCGGCGCCAAGCGCGCCGGCCATGCCGGGACACTCGATCCCTTGGCGTCGGGCTGCCTGCCGATTGCACTCGGCGAGGCGACCAAGACGGTGCCGTTCGTGGTCGATGGCCGCAAAGAGTACTCGTTTACCATTCGTTGGGGTGAGGAGCGTGATACCGACGATGCCGAAGGCCGTGTTGTGGCGACGAGCGAAAGTCGCCCCGATGCGACGGCCATCCAAGCTTTGCTGCCGCGTTTCACCGGTACCATCGAACAGGTGCCGCCGCGCTTTTCGGCGGTAAAGATCGGCGGCGAGCGAGCCTATGACCTGGCCCGCGAGGGCGAGACGGTCGAATTGGCGCCCCGGGCGGTCGAGATCCACCGGCTCGAACTGGTCGAAATGCCCGATCCCGACCATGCCGTGTTGGCCGCTGAATGCGGTAAAGGCACCTATGTCCGTTCGCTTGCCCGCGACCTCGGCCGGGCGCTTGGCGCGCTGGGCCACGTCTCGGCCTTGCGCCGCAGCCGGGTCGGCCCTTTCGCCGAAGGCGATATGATACCCCTGGAACAAGTCGAGGCTTTGTGCCATAGAGCGGCCGCTGGCGAGGGACACCTTGCCGATACGCTCCTGCCGATCGAGACCGCGCTGGACGACATCCCGGCGCTGGCCGTCAGTTTGGCAGACGCGGCAAGGCTCCAAAGGGGCCAAGCCGTATTGTTGCGCGGAAGGGACGCCTCCATTTTGCGCGGCATGGTTCAGGTCGCTTCTGGCGGCCAATTTGTAGCCATTGCCGAGGCCGAACGAGGCGAAATCGTGCCCCGACGCGTGTTTAATTTAACCGGCATCGCTGGTCGAGCCGATAGACGAAAGGGTTAGTGACGATGTCGATAACGACCGCGCGTAAGGCGGAGGTGATCAAAACCTACGGCGTGAAGTCTGGTGATACCGGTTCGCCCGAGGTGCAGGTTGCGCTCTTATCGGAGCGAATCAACAACTTGACGGATCACTTCAAGACTCATGTGAAAGACAACCATTCGCGGCGTGGCTTGCTTAAGCTCGTGTCGCAACGGCGTCAGATTCTCGACTATCTTCGGCGCACGAACGATGGGCGTTACAAAGAGTTGATCGAACGACTGGGCATCCGCCGTTAATATGTTTACGCGCGGGAGAACCCGCGCGTTTGTGAGCGGCGCGCTTAAGGCGCCCGCTGTGCCAGGCAGCAAAAGTTGCCGATTAGGAGGACGGCCGTTGGTCGTCCGCATCCAGGGAAGGTCCGAAGGCCATGGCAGGATCGCCGGTCGCTGAGACGGCATTGCAGCAGTGCTGCGCCGACAGCGTCTCGCCGTCTTGCTTATGGCTTTCGCGCTTTCGCGAAAACCATGAAAGACAATCGAAATGTTCAATACGCATCGTGTGCAACTTGACTGGGGTGGCCGACCACTCACGCTAGAGACGGGCAGGATAGCTCGCCAAGCCGACGGCGCGGTGTTCGCTTCCTACGGCGACACCACCGTTATCGCGACCGTTGTCGCCGCCAAACAGCCCAAGGAAGGCATCGACTTCCTGCCGCTGACCGTCAACTACCAGGAAAAATATTATGCCGCGGGCCGCATTCCCGGCGGTTATTTTAAGCGCGAGGGTCGGCCGACCGAAAAAGAGACGCTGACGTCGCGGCTGATCGATCGGCCGATCCGGCCATTGTTCGCCGACGGCTGGCGCTGCGACACCCAGGTTATCATCACCACACTGTCGCATGATCTGGAAAACGATCCCGACATTCTGGCGATGATCGCGGCCTCCGCCGCGCTCACTTTGTCCGGCGCGCCTTTCATGGGACCGATCGGCGGCGCCCGCGTCGGTTTCATCAACGACGAATACGTGCTCAATCCGCAAATCGACGAGATGACTGAAAGTAAGCTCGATCTGGTCGTCGCCGGCAC
>PLTE01000126.1 GCA_003164375.1 Hyphomicrobiales bacterium
CGATGTCCTCACCGAGGAACACCACGTCGGGATCGCGCGTCATTTCCTGGGCGATGCCGCGCGCCACGGCGTCGCGATAGGTCAATTCCGCCATGCGAAGCCTCCGTCGGCGTAAACGTCGGCGGTGAGAATATCGAGCGAGGGCGGCGGCGCCGCTTTGCATTTCTCGGTGGCTTCGTCGACGCCCCGTTTCACGTCGGTCTCAATGCCGACAATGATGTCTTCGCCGACGCCGAATTGCTTGAGCCGCTCGCGATAGATTTTGATTGGATCGCGCTCTTTCCACTTCTCCAGTTCACCCTCCGGCCGATACTTGGCCGGATCGGCGCGCGAATGCCCGCTATGCCGGTAGGTCAGGCACTCGATCAAAGACGGTCCGCCTCCGGCGCGCGCTTTCTCGTAGGCGGCGCCGGCGGTGCGGTAGACTTCATCGGCGTCGTTGCCATCGATAATGATACGCGGCAGTCCATAGGCCGAGGCGCGGTCGGCTGCGGGATGCGGCACGGCGGTGACGTCGCCGATCGGCGTATATTCCATGTAAAGATTATTCTCGCAGACGAAGATCACCGGCANNGTGCGGGTGTACTCCATCCAGAGGTTGTTCTCGCAGACGAAGACCACGGGCAGCTTCCAGACCGCTGCCAAGTTGAGCGCCTCGTGGAACGCGCCGATATTGGTGGTGCCGTCGCCGAAGAAACAGACCGAAACGTCTTTTTGACCCTTGTACTGCGCGCGCCAGGCCGCGCCACAGGCGATCGGCAAATGCGCACCGATAATAGCGTAGGAGCCCATGACGCCATGATCGACCGAGGTCAGATGCATCGAGCCGCCTTTGCCACGCATCAAGCCGTTGTCGCGCTGCATCAGCTCGCCGAGAACCTGTTCGAACGGCACGCCGCGGGCGAGCGTATGCGCATGGCCGCGATAGGTGCAAAACGAAAGATCGCCGGGCTTCATGGCGGCGGCGCAGCCGGCGGCGATGGCTTCCTGGCCGAGCGACAGATGGCTCGTGCCTTTGACCAGGTTCTGCAGGAAAAGATCGAATGCGCGCTGCTCGGCCTCGCGAAGTTCGACTTGGATGCGAAATAAGCGCAGCCGTGTTTCCTCGCCGATATCATCGTTGAGGCTCGCATTCGGTGCGAGCGCACGGTCCTCGACGTTAGCCATGAAATATCCTCGGAATGCCCCAGGTCAGAAGTGGTTTGGGGAGGCGCAACTTAGCGCCAGATATGAAGCGGAGGCAACGTCATCCCGACACCGCCTGCGATAAACATGCGGCCGGCGGCGCGATTTCGTTGGGCAGATACCGTTGGGCAGCTATGCCGCTTGCGCGGGGCGTCACAAGTTCTTAACTGACGCAAACGCGGAGATTTCGATGGCCCAGGAATCCCTAGACTCTCAGAGATCCCAGAACTACGTCCAACGCTTCTTCGGCGGCCCGCCGCTGGCGGTCGTCGGTCGGCTCATCCTGCTGTCGATCCTGGTGGGCGTCATTCTCGCCGCTATCGGGCTCGATCCGTGGAATATCATCGAGTTGGTGCAACGGCTCATTGAGCATATCTGGAACATGGGCTTCGACACCGTACGCTGGCTGTGGCGGTATTTTCTGCTCGGCGCCGTGATCGTCGTCCCGATCTGGCTTCTGGTCCGGCTGGCCAAGGCGCCGCGCGGGCTGTAGCAGGCCACCAGCGTTCGACCGGCCCACCGGCAAAATCCCCCTTGCACGGCCTCCGTGTCATCGAGGCAAAGGCCGCATGGCCCGCGACGCATCCCGCCAAAAGGCAGGCTCAGTCGTCGCTCGGCTGTGGCACCGCGGCCGCCGGACCCTCGCCGTCGCCGGATGCGGCATGGTCGATGGCGTGATCGCGCGGGCCGCCGCGATGGCGCCGGCGCCGGCGATGCAGCGGAAAGCGGTCCGCCGAACCGTCATAGCCGTTCGGCCCGTTGGGGCCATTCGAAGGCCCCTGGCCGTGTTGTGGAGGCTGCGGCTGGCCGCCGGTGATGAATGACGGCAACCGTTCAACGTCCGCCTCGCTCTCCGGCGGCGTGTGCTGCTGGCGCGGCTGAAAGTGCTGGGGCTGCGGTTGTGGCTGATGTTGGGGTTGCTGCTGCTGCGGCTGGTATTGCTGCGGCTGATGCTGCTGCGGTTCGCGCGGATAAAACGACTGCGGCTCGCGTGGCGCGAATGGCTCGCCGCCGATATGCGGCTGCTCGTTGTCGCCGTCGTCGTAGCCGTCATCCTGCTGATTGCCGCGCATGTCGCCCGGTTGCTGTTGGAAATAGGGCTGATTCTGACGCAGCTGCTCCTGCGCGGCGGCAATCAGGCGAAAATAATGTTCGGCGTGCTGATAATAATTCTCGGTGGCGATGGTATCTCCGGAGCTCTGCGCGTCGCGGGCGAGCTGAAGATATTTTTCGGCGATATGGGAAGCCGTGCCACGAATTTTTACGTCCTGCCCATTGGATTCGTAAACGCGCGACAACGGATTTTGATGATGGCCACCACCCTTACGGTTACGACCGCGCATACGCTTGTTGTTCTGACCGTTTCTCATGATTCGCTGTTCCGCCAACCCCGTTATTTGCGGCGCCGCAGAGGCGCCGCTTCTCTTCACCAGTCGTCACTTCACCAGATGTCGTTTTCGCCAGATGTCGTTTTCGCCAGATGTCGTTTTCGCCGGATTTGTTTTCGGATGTCATATCGCCGAAAGCGGCTCTAACTCCGCCCCGCCCGCTGTAAGCCGCCCGAAATCGCTCCCGTGTGAACGTCACAAACCTTCAGCCAATTAGCCCCCAACCGCGTTTCGCCCGCGGCATCGCAAACCCTTCGTCATCCGTTCGCTCGCCCCTTCGCGAGGCGCGCCGAAGCGAATGAATCGTCGCAATCTGAACCTTGGCGCTCTGAATCTGGTGATCCCGTATGCCGTCCAATCCGGCTTTCGTTATCCAGCTTTCGCTTCTATCCAGCTTTCGCTTTTTCTGCGTGGCCTGCGCTGCCAACCTCTAGAAGCCAACCCTTTGCAGCCAACCTTTGAAGGCGGCTTAACATTGGAGCCGGCCTTGTGGAGCTCTACTCCGGGTGTTCAGGGCAGCGCCGCACCCTCATCTCGGGGCGATTCCGTGGCCGCAAGCTAGTCGGTTCCAGTTAACATTCCAAGTGTTTTCTGCCGGGACCCAATGCGCTTTTTTGCCGGGTCCGATGCTCAAGCCTTGCTTAAGCCTCATGACCCCTTCTTGGCAACCAGGGCGCGCGGCATATTGTTAAGATCGGGTCGGGGCGGCGACGGCGCAAGCCCTGCACCGGCTAATAATGCGGCGACGGCTTCGGCCTGGCCGGCACCGATTTCAACGACGATAACGCCGTTGGCGGCGAGCAGCCCTGGCGCGATCGCGGCGATGGCACGATAGCTGTTAAGTCCGTCGGCGCCGCCGTCGAGCGCTAGCCGTGGGTCGAACAGCCGCACCTCGGGCGGCAGGGCTGCGATGTTGTCTGAGCCAATGTAGGGCGGATTCGAGACGATAACGTCGAACGGTCCGTGCAATGCGGCCGCCATGTCGCAGGCGACATAGGCGGCGCGGGTCAATCCCAGACGCCGGGTATTGTCGTGTGCCACGGCAAGCGCCTGCGGGCTTAAGTCGGTGCCGACCCCGAAGGCGTTGTGCAGTTCGCTCAAGAGCGCGAGCAGGATGGCGCCGGAGCCGGTGCCGAGGTCGGCAATGCGCAGCGCCCGCGCCCGTCCCCGACAGGTATCGATTGCCGCGAGCGCGGCCTCGACGACTGTTTCAGTCTCCGGCCGCGGCACCAGGGTCGCGGCATCGATGCGAAGGTTCAGACTCCAGAACTCCTTGGTGCCGACGATGCGCGCGACCGGCTCGTGGGCAAGCCGGCGGTTGCCGAGAGCCGCGATCGCGCTTTCCTCCGAAGCGACCAGAATGCGTGTGGCCGAAGCTGCAAGCGCGGCATGGTCGAGGCCGAGCGCGTGGCCGACCAGGAGCCGGGCGTCGAGTTCGGGCGAATCGATGCCGGCAGCGCGGAACCGTGCGGTCCAGGCACGCCGTGCCTTTGCAACGGTGTGACTTGCCGCATCGCCCGACAGAGCCGGCGCCATGGCGGCCGGTGGCATCAATTCACCTCCTCGGCGGCGAGCAGGGCTGCCTGGTTCTCGGCGACCAGCGCATCGATAATTTCGCCCAGCGCCTCGCCCTCCAGGATTTGCGGCAGCTTGTACAGCGTCAGATTGATGCGGTGGTCCGAGACGCGTCCCTGCGGGTAATTATAGGTGCGGATACGTTCCGAGCGGTCGCCGGTGCCGACCTGGCCGCGGCGTTCGGCGGCGCGCGCGGCGTCCAGTTTGTGCCGCTCGAAATCGTAGAGCCGCGTCCGCAATACGGCCATCGCCTTGGCTTTGTTGCGATGCTGCGAGCGGTCTTCCTGCATCATCACGACTATGCCGGAGGGCAGATGCGTCACCCGGACCGCCGATTCGGTCTTGTTGACGTGCTGGCCGCCGGCGCCGCTCGAGCGCAGGGTGTCGATCTTGAGATCGGTCTCGTTGATGGCGACATCAACGTCCTGCGCCTCGGGCAGCACGGCGACGGTCGCGGTCGACGTGTGCACGCGCCCGGCCGATTCCGTCACCGGCACGCGTTGCACGCGGTGGACGCCGCTCTCGTGCTTGAAGAACCGGTACGGCTCGCCGCCCTTGACGGCGATCACGACTTCTTTGTAGCCGCCGGCTTCGTTCTCACTCTCGGAGAGCAATTCGACGCGCATCTTGCGACTCTCGGCATAGCGCGTGTACATGCGCATCAAATCGCCGGCGAAAATCCCCGCTTCGTCACCGCCGGCGCCGGCGCGCACCTCGATGAAGATGTCTTTGACGTCGTTGGGGTCGCGCGGGAGCATCAGTTCCTGGAGATGCTCTTCGAGCGGCTTGCGCTGCGCGCGCAGGCTCTCCAGTTCGTCTTGCGCCATCGCCGCGAGTTCGGGATCGCCGGCGTCGGCGGCCAGCGCCTCGTTCGCCTCGATCTCCCGCAACAGATCGCGGACCGCACGGTATGCCTTGACCGTCTCCTCGATCTGCGAGCGCTCTTTCATGAACGCGGTAAAGCGTGCCTGATCGAAGGCGCCGCCCGGATTGGCCAGCGCCGCTTCGATTTCATCGAATCGTTGGGAGAGCGTTTCGAGCCGGTCGGTATACTGCATAGTAGGTCTTGGTGGCGGAGCGAGCGCCGGAGCATCGAGCCTCGCTGAAATTTTATTTGCGAGCTCGGAGCGGGGGACCCGTGCAAAGCACGGGGGGCACGGAGCCTGGGGCGTAGTGCCGTTAAACGTTAAAACGAAAAGCGAGCCGCAATGCGACTCGCTCTTGGGGGTATGCCCGCCTTGCTAAGCGGAGGCGGCGATCGTTTCGTCGGCTGCTTTTTTGTCCTTGCGGGCTTTGGCCTCGGCTTGCTTGACTTGCGCCTGAGCAACCCGCTGGTTGAACTTGTCAACGCGGCCGGCGGTGTCGAGGAACTTCTGTTGACCCGTGTACAGCGGGTGGCAGTTCGAGCAGACTTCGACGCCGATGGTCGGCATGGTGGAGCCCGTGGTGAACTGAGCGCCGCAGGCGCACGTTACCTTGGCGTCAGTAAACCATTTGGGGTGGATCTTCGATTTCACAGTCCTCCGATTATACCACCGCAGGCAAGGGGGTCGGGTCCGGCTGGCATAACCATCTTCGGTCGTCGTCTTTGGCGGCGAATGAACACGTTCGGGAGAAGCATACCAGGTGAACTTCAGTCGTCTCCGCCTCGGCATCGGTTTTGCGGTGGTCCTCGGGATCGCCACGGCCACCGCGGGGCTCGCGCAATACAATGCGAATCCCGACGCGCCCATCGTGCCGCCAACGGCGACGCCGGTACCGAACATCACCTCAGCCCCGTCGACCGCGGCACCCTCGGCGGAGCCGACCGGACGCCCGAAACGCGGCCGCCGGGCACCCGGCCCGGCTTCGAGCGGCTCGCCGAACCCGGCTGCTTCCGAAACGCCCGAACCGCCGCAGTTCACCACGCTCGACGGCGTCTGGGAAGTCGAAATGCAACCGATCGGCAAGCGGTTGGCCACCTACACGCATTTAGGCGTCACGTCGACCGGCGCGGCCGTCAACGGCTATTGGGAGACCGGTCCGAAAAAGGTCAAGAGCCGCTTGCCGATGACCGGCACATTCGACGGCCGCTTGATCTCGCTGTCGATAACGTTGCCCAACGGGAGCACCGCGACGTTCAGCGGTTACGTCGAGGGCTTCGCCGACATGGTGGGCATCTACCGATCGAGCGACAAGGATGCGAACGGTACGGCGTTCACTGCGGAACACCGGAAGAAACTCAAATCTTAGAGACGGCCGCTGACGATGATCCTATCAACTGACCAGGAAATTCGCGCCCTGCTCGAACGCTCGAAGACGGTCGCGGTGGTCGGCGCTTCGCCGAATCCGTCACGGCCGAGCCGGGGCGTGTTTGACGCACTCGTGCACGGCGGGCGGTTTTCTGCGTCGCCCGTCAATCCGGCAGCGAGTGAAATCGGCGGCGTGCCCGCATTTCCGACGCTCATCGCCTATGCAACGTCCAAGGGCGCGCCCGACCTCGTCGACGTCTTCCGCAATCCGGTCGACGCGCCGGAAGTCACGCACGAAGCCATCGCGGCCGGCGCGAAAGCGATCTGGTTTCAGCTCGGCGTCGTGAACGACGACGCGATCGCGCTGGCCGATGCGGCCGGTCTGGACGTCGTCGTCGATCGCTGCATTTCTATCGAGATCGCCCGCCTGCTGCGGTGAGCGAAGACTACCGCGCGCAGGCCGACGCGCTCGATGCGCGCATCCGGGCTGCGATTGCGGACTTCGCACTGGACGATCGAGCATTCGACGCATTGGCATGCGACGTGTTCGCTCACCAGTTCCACTGGAACGCACCATACGCCGCCTACGCGCGCAGTCTGGGCATCTCGGACGACGCATTGCCGCGCACGGCCGCCGCGATTCCGGCCGTTCCCGGCGCGGCGTTCAAAGACGCCGCGCTGTGCACGGTCGCGCCGGAACGCGCCGCACTGTGGTTCGAGACGAGCGGCACGACGCAAGCGCGCAGCGGACGGCACTACCTCGAATCGCCGGCGCTCTATGAAGCGGCGCTGCTGGCCGGATTCGATCGCGCCATGCTCGCCGACGGCGCGTCGCTGCGCTATGCGATGCTCGTGCCCGATCCACGCGAGCGCCCACACTCCTCGCTCGGCTACATGATGGCGACCGTCGCGCGCGAACGCGGCAGCGGCTCGACGGGCTGGTACTTCCACGACGATCGCATCGACGTGGCGCGCTTGACGGCCGACGTGGCACGCGCGCAGGCCGACGGCGCCGGAGTTTGCATTGCGACGACGGCGTTTGCGCTCGTGGCATTGCTTGACGAACTCAGCGCTGCCGGCCGCAGCTTGCCGCTTCCGCCGGGATCGCGCGTGATGGAGACCGGCGGCTTCAAAGGCCGTACGCGCATCGTCGGGCGCGAGGAACTCTATGCGCGCTCAGCCGCCGCTTTTGCGATCGACGAGGCCGCGATCGTGGCCGAGTACGGGATGACGGAACTCTCGAGCCAATATTACGATTCGCCGGCGTCGCGCTGGTCGAACAAACGCATCAAGCTCCCGGTTCCGTGGCTGCGGCCGATCGTCGTCGACGTCAGCGGCAATCCGCTTCCCACGGGCATTGTCGGGGCGATCCGGCACGTTGACTGCGCGAACCGCTCATCGGCGGTCGCCATTCAAACCGAAGATCTCGGCGTCATTACGGCGGACGGCTTGCTGCTGCTCGGCCGCGAGGAAGGGGCGGCCTTGCGCGGCTGCTCGTTGGATGCGGA
>PLTE01000036.1 GCA_003164375.1 Hyphomicrobiales bacterium
CCCGATCAGGAGCCCGAAGCCGAACGGAATGCGCCAGCCCCATGATTGCAGGTCGGCGACCGGCATGGTGGTCGTCAGCAAAACGCCGAATCCGGTCGCGATGAGGGCCGCGAGCCCCTGACTGGACCATTGCCAGCTGGCGAAGAAGCCGGCGCGGTCGGGACGATGCTCGACCAGAAATGCGGTCGAACTGGCGAACTCGCCGCCGACCGAAAAACCCTGCAAGAGGCGCGCGGCAATCACGAGCACGGGCGCCAGCAGACCGACCGAGCCATAGCTCGGCATAATCGTCATCAGCCCGGTCCCAACCGTCATCAATAATATCGAGAGCGTCAGCGCGCGCTTGCGCCCCTTGCGGTCGCCATAGGCGCCGAGAAATATCGCGCCGACCGGCCGGGCCAAAAACGAGACGCCAAACGTGCCGAGCGTCACCAGGATCGACACCGCCTCGTCGGTAGAGGGAAAGAACACCTTGGCGACGGTGACCGCGAAGTAGCCGTAGACCAGGATTTCATAGAACTCGAGCGCATTGCCGATCGATGACGCAATGATGAGCCGCGTCGCTGAGCCGGCGCCGTGAACGGCGGCTGCCGGATTATCCGTCGTGCTCATCGTGCCCCCATCCGTGATCTCCCCGCATGCTTTGGACCGTCAATCGGACCGTAGCGGCCGTCGTCGGTGGAGTAAACAAATTCGGCTGCACGGCGTGCGCGAGACCGCGCCGGCTTTTGCAATCGAACCTCTCATGCGAGTGTGCGCCACCGGGAAGGCCGTCGGGGAGGACGTCATGCGCCGAGGACAGTGACCGCCAAGACCACCGATCTTCCCGTCGTCAATGCGGCGAGCGGCACGCATTTCGACTAGGCCGCATCCTCATAAAGCAAGTCTTCAACAGATCGACAAGCCGCTCAGGCAGAAACGATCTGCGGCGCGGACTCCGCCAATTGCATGATAAGCCGCAAGGCTGGGGCGCTCTGCCGCTTTTTCGCGAGCGCGCCACGCAGTTCGGTGAGATTCAGCGGCTTTGACAGCGGCAGCGAGTCGAGGTTCAAGGACTGCGCCATCGCGACAGTGGACTGGAGCACATGCGGCTCCGCGCCGCTGATGACGATAACCGGCATGCGGTGACCGCTATCAACGATGCTGCGCAGCAGCAGGATGCCGCTTTGCTCGCCGAGCGAGAGGTCGAGCGTGACACAGTCGAATTTGTGTTTCGTCAGCAGACCCGCAGCCTCGTCGAACGTTGCGGCCGCGGTGACGTCAAAGCCCGCCTGGGTACCGAGCTTGGCGATGATGGTCCGCTGGATCAGGTCATCGTCGATGACCAGCAATAGGAAGCTCTGAGCCGGTTCGCTTTGGCCGACGGTGGTTGGATCATGCATGGAGTGCTCCTGACGGTGCGTTGGACTGATCGAATGCGGGATGAAAACCGAGCTTTGTTCGCGCGATGATCTCGATGTCGTCGAACGCGCGCTTGAGGTCGCCAACGGCGGCCTGGAGCGCCGGCCAATTCAGCCCCATCGCGTCGCGCTCTAAGGCCAGCGCAAGCGCCGCAAACCGGGCGAAGCCGAAGGACGCGGCCGAGCTCTTGATTGCGTGCGCCTCGCGCCTGACGATCGCATTATTGGCGTCCTTGGCCGCGCGGCTCATCGCCGCCATGCGCTCCGGCGTATCCGTGAGGAAGGATTCGAGCACCAACGCGGTGTCTTCCGGGCCGAGAGCTTCAGCGAGCTCGGCATAGCTTGACGGCTCGAATATCGGGGCTTGCGCTGGCATGGGCGCCGCCGACGCGGCCGTCGCCACCAGCGAAGCGCCGCCCGCGTGCTCGAGCTTGACCTGTAGTGCCGCCCGCGTCAGCGGCTTTGGCAAGAAATCGTCCATGCCGGCCGCAAGGCACATCTCTCTGTCCTGCTTTTGAGCAATGGCGGTGAGCGCGATGATGCGCGGCCGGCCGAACGGCGGCTCAAGCTTGCGAACTGCACGCGCGGCGGACAGGCCGTCCATCTCCGGCATCATCACGTCCATGAGCACCACGTCGTAGGCCGTGACAGTACAGGCCTCGACCGCCTCCACGCCGTTACAGGCGATGTCGGCGCTATAGCCAAGTCCCTGAAGGAGCTTGGTGGCGACAAGCAGATTTGTCTTGTTATCCTCGACCAGAAGGATGCGGAGCGGCCGCGTCCTGCCGCTCGCCATCAGATCCGGCAACGTCGTGCGGTCGGACAGCGCGCGCTTGGCGGCGGCGCCAAGCGAAGGTTCCAGCCGGCAGTCGATCGTGAAGCGGAAGGTCGTGCCCTTGCCGACCTCGCTGTCGACGGCGATCGAGCCGCCCATCAGGTCGATCAGCCGCTTGCAGATTGCAAGACCTAGGCCGGTGCCGCCAAAGCGCCGCGCGATCGAGCTGTCGAGCTGCGAGAACTCACGGAACAAGAGCGGGACACCGTCAGCCGGGATGCCGATGCCGCTGTCGGAAACGGCGAAGGCCAGCCTGATTTGGCCGGCCTCGCTCGATTGCGGATCGCGGCTGACCGTAACGGCGACACCCCCAGCCTGGGTGAATTTCAGCCCGTTTCCGACCAGGTTGAACAACACCTGACGAAGCCGCCCCGGATCCCCAATCACCCAAGCGGGTACGTCGGGTGAGATCGCCACGGACAACGATAAATTTTTGTCCTTCGCCGTCGCAGCAAGCACGCCCACACTGCTCTCCACAAGATCGTGCAGGTCGAATTCGATTCGCTCGATCTCGATGCGGTCGGCTTCAAGCTTGGAAAAGTCCAGAACATCATTGATGATGTGCATCAGATATTCGGCCGACTCCCGCAAGGTCTTGGCGTAGGAAAGCTGGTCGGGCCGCAGCCCGCTTTCCATCAGCACCTCGGACATGCCGACGACGCCGTTCATCGGGGTGCGGATTTCGTGGCTCATCATGGCCAGGAACTCCGAGCGCGCACGCGTGCCGGCCTCCGCTGCGTCGCGTGCGGCTGCAAGCGCGCGCTGATGACGCCATATCAGGAACGTGACGCCGAGGAGCCAAAGCGTCAGAACCGCCGCGGCGGCAATGTCGGTACGTCGGTTCTGTTCGTAAGCCTGGAATATTTCGTCTTGCGCGAGGCCGATGACGACGAAGAGCGGATAGCCCCGCACCGCGCGATAGACGAACAGCCGTTCGATGCCATCGAGCTGACTTTTGACGACATAGGACCCAGCCGCGGCGTGCTCCGCGAATAGCCTGCTGTTCAATAGCGACTCGCCGATCGAAGCAGACCCGTTGGTGCCGCGCGCCCGAACGATGCCGTCGGCACCGACCAGGGTGACGGTACCTTTCTCGCCGACATCGATCGACTTGTAGAACTGCGCCAGATAGTCGGGGTCCAGCGACACGACGACAACGCCACCGAAGCTGCCGTCCGGCATAGTGATGCGCCGTGTCACCTGAATCGACCATTTCTTGCTGACGCGGCCAAAAACCGGCTTGCTGATGAACAGCTCATCGGTCTGGCGTTCGGCATGCACTTTGAAATGCTCGCGGTCGCTGAGATCGAGCCCGGGCGTCGAACCTGGAATATTGCTCGCCACCATCAGGCCGTTCTTGTCGACGATGACGACCTGGAAGTTGAAGCCGGTGAGAAACTCGCTGTTGCGGGACCACAGCGACATGTCGAACTGCTGCGGATCGCGTGCGTAAGCGTCACGCGCGTAGAGAAGTGTCTGGTCGGCGGCGCGGATCGAGCGGATGATCTGCTCTTCGAAAGCGCGTGATAGATTCTCGGCGTTATGCAGCGCGGACCGCTCGGTCTGAATGCGCTCGGCGTGAGTGAAATAGAGCGCGCCAAGCCAGATCAGCGCAATCGCCGAGAGGCCGAGAACAAGGCTGCCATAGGCGCCGACACGGAGCAGCCAGTCCTGAGACCGGCTCGGCGAGAAGCCCGCGCTGTATGGATTGCGGTGAGGCATGGCGACCGATCCTGGACCTGACGGCATTTGCCGCCGCACATGTCAGTGTCTTACGGATCGAGCCTTTAGCTTAACGTAAAATTGTATCGGCAAGCGGAGTACAATTCGCACGTAAAAATGTAACGCTTCTTGCAGGCGACCATTAATGATATCACGCTCGCCTACTCACATGCCTACGCGAGCGTTCCCGTATTTGTACTCCACGCCTGGTCCACAATGACCGCCCCCGACCTGTTCTCGCCGTTCAACCTCGGCCCGCTGACGCTCCCCAACCGCATCGTGATGGCGCCGATGACGCGCAATCGCGCGGGTCCGGGCAACGTACCGGGTCCGCTCAACGCCACTTATTATGCGCAACGCTCAAGCGCCGGCCTGATCGTCAGCGAGGCGACGCAGGTGTCGCCGCAGGGTGTCGGCTATCCGGGCACGCCCGGCATCCATAGCGCCGAGCAGATCGCCGGTTGGAAGCTCGTGACCGAGGCGGTGCATGCGGCCGGCGGCCGCATCTTTTTGCAGCTCTGGCATGTCGGGCGGATCTCGCATCCGTCGCTGCAGCCCGACGGCGCGCTGCCGGTCGCGCCATCGGCGATCGCGCCCGCGGGCCAGGCGATGACGCGCGAGGGCGTGAAGCCCTTCGTCACCCCGCGCGCGCTCGAAACCGCGGAGATTGCCGGCATTGTCGAGGACTACCGGCGCGGCGCAAGCAACGCGCGCGCGGCCGGCTTCGACGGCGTCGAATTGCACGGCGCCAACGGCTATCTGGTCGATCAATTCCTGCGCGACAAAAGCAACAAGCGCACCGACCGTTACGGCGGCAGCGCGGCGAACCGCGCGCGTTTCCTCGTCGAAGTAACCGAAGCGATCGTGGGCGTCTGGGGGCCTGAGCGCGTCGGCGTGCGGCTGTCGCCGACCACACCGTTCAACGACATGGCCGACAGCGATCCGGCGGCAACGTTTTCGACTGCGGTCGGCGAGCTCAACCGCTTCGGGCTTGCCTATCTCCATGTCGTCGAGCCCGCCGCGAGCGACCCGATGCCGGCCGGCGAGCCGCCGGACATCGATTTTTTCCACAAACTGTGGCGCGGCGCGCTGATCGGCAATAAGGGCTACGATCTGGCCCGCGCCAAAGCCGTGCTGCACCACGGCACGGCCGATCTGGTGGCGTTTGCGACGCTGTTTCTCGCCAATCCCGACCTGCCCGAACGGCTGCGCCGCGGCGGCCCGTTCAATCCGCCGGACCGCCCGACCTTCTACGGCGGCACCGCGAAGGGCTACACCGATTATCCGGCGCTTTCGGCGTAGCCGTCCTCATTCTGGGGGTATTTCCGGGAAACCGGATTCCTGTGACGGCGGTCACTTCCAGCCGCGACGGGGCCGCCTAGATTGCCAGTCATGGTTAATGGATCGTTAACGCAGGGAGTTCCGCAATGACCGCCGCCCTGAAATATCTGAGCCGAATGACCGAAGAGATTTTCGCCAGCCAAATGCAGCGGGCCGCCTGCAAGATCACCGCCCGCGAGCAGATGTTTCACCGGCACGCCCGCTAACGCGCCATCAGGCCCCGAGCGTGTCGGCCAGTTCCTCGAGACTCTTCGCCGCAAAATCGACCGGCACGGTCGGAGCGGCCTCGCCTTTCCCGGGACCATGCTCATTCGGGCGCGCGATATGCGCGGTGCGCAGCCCGAGGCAGGCGGCGGCTTTGAGGTCGCTGGAGTGCGCGGCGACCAGCATGCAGTCATGCGGCGCAAGATCGAGCGCCTCCACCGCGGCAAGATAGACGCGCGGCTTCGGCTTGAAGTCGTGGGCGATGTCAGCACCGAGGATGGCATCCCAGGGAAAATTGTTCCGCCGCGCGATATCGACCATCAGCGAAATGTTGCCGTTCGACAGGGGTGACAAAAGATATTTGCGCTTGAGCCGGGCGAGGCCGGGCGGAACGTCGGGCCAGGCGTCGAGCCTATGCCAGGCAAGATTGAGCTCGCGCAGTTGCTCCTCGCCGAGCGCGCCAGCGTCAAAACGCTTGAGCGTGATTTCCAGATTGCGCCGGTGCAGCACGTCGAGCTTGCAGTACGCCATGCGGCCCGAGCGCACCTCTTCCAAAGCGCCCTGATATTCGCCGCGCCAAGCGTCGGCGAATGCCGGCCAGTCGAGCGCATAGCCGAGCGGCTTGAGCAGCGCCTCGGCTTCCCGCGCGATCGACGCGCGAAAATCGGTCAGCGTGCCGAACACGTCGAAGAAGAGTGCTTTGACCGCGACTGTCATGGATTGCTCCGTCCCCCGTCATTGCGAGCGAAGCGAAGCAATCCAGACTCAGCGCAGGAGCTGGATTGCTTCGTCGCTGCGCTCCTCGCAATGACGAAGCTCCAATTCAGCCGAACACCGAGAAATCCGTGATCGGTTCGGCGACATAGCCGTAGCGCAGGTTCGACGGCTCGCGGCCGGCCTTGTCGTATTCGGCTTTGAGCGCCGCCAGCTTGTCGTTTTTCAGTTCAAGCCCGGCCTTCTTCGGCTCGATGTTGTAGAGCCGCGCGTTGTTGCCGCCGAAGATCGCGCTCTTGACCGGCCCATCGGCAGCGCCGAGCGGCGCGAAGCCGTATTGCTTCTGCATGTCTTCGGGAATCTCGAAGCGGCGCAGACCCTCGATCTGCCATTGCGGCGAGCCGGTCCACACCGCGTCGGTGCCCCAGCACACCCGATCGACGCCCATCTTCTTGATCATCTCGCCCATCATCGCCGCAGTGACTTTCGGCGCCGCGATCAGCGACATGGCGAACAACTGGCCGACGTCGGCATAGACGTTATTGACGTTGTAGGTCGCCGGGATATCGGCAAGATCACTGACCCAGGAAATACGGCCGGTGCGCTCGAACTCCGCCAGCGCCACCTTGGGGTCGCCGCCGACGTGACGATAGGCGCCGTGATAGATGATGAAGTTGAGCTGCGGCCAGTCCTTGGCCGCCTGGCCGACGTCGCTCGCATCGACAAAGCCGCGCAGATTGGGAAACTGGCGGTCGAGCGGCGGCGCGAACAGGCCCTTGTGCACGCAGACGTTCTTGATGCCGGCTTTGACGAATTTCTCGTAGCCTTTGTAGGCGACCTTCTCGTCGTCCAGGCGCCAGGGGTAGCGGCTGGTCTCTTTATGGGTGTTGTCGCCGATCGTATAGCCCTTCATCGACTCGGGCTTGAGTTCGAGCGCGGCATCGACTTTCTCCAGCCACCCCGGCTGGCCCGGCGTGAAGATGGCGTGCGAGAACAGCCGGCGCGAGCCGAAGCGCTTGTTCACTTTGTCGCGCGCGGCCGCCATCTGCTCGTTGGTGAGAAACCAATCCTGCTCGATGTCGGACGGCGCCGACGAGATCAGCACGATCTTTGAGTCGCTGTCGAGGAAGACTTCCTTGATGTAATTGTCGTATTTGAGGTCGTCGATGGTCTGTTCTTTTCCGGATAAATCCTTGTTCCAGCCGGCCTTGCCGACGGCAGAGCGCATCGCGACGAAATTGGTGATGCGGGTGTCGTCGCGCAGAAAATGCGTATGCATGTCCATGATGAACTGATCTTTGAGCGCGTCGGCCCGCTCGTCCGCCATGGCGGGCGTCGCCGCTTCGGCGGGCGTCGCGTCGAAGAACTGGCCGAACGTCTGGTTCATCGCGACATAGGAGGCGGCCATGCCGGCCGCGGTCTGAAAGAAGCGGCGGCGCGAGATGCCCTGCTTCTTGGCGAGATCGTCGGCGAGCGTCAAAAGCCGCGCCTGCAATTCACGCTGCTGTTCGGTTTGCGGATAGGGATAAAATTCGTCGCTCGACACCACCTGGGTCGGGATCGGCGTCTCATACGGCAAGAGTTCCGAGGGCGTCAGTTTTTCGCGGTCGTCGTCGGTCAGAAATCCCATAATCTCCTCCTAGCAAGGTCGCCCCCGTCTGTTGCGGGTTCCAGGGTCGAGAGCATATCAGACCGCGAGCGTCGGGCGAAGTCATGACCACCGCACGATCGAGATGTGAACTAATCGGCCATCGCATAGGCCTTGCACCAACCGTCCGGACTGATCTTGCCCTCGACCACTTTGCAGGCATGCGGCGCCACGAACAGCGTGCAGGTCGCGCACATTTGAATGTCCTTCGGGCTGTCTTGATACTCCGCTTGCGTTTTGGACATTTTATCGCTGTCGTCGGCCCGGGTCCGCGGCGACAACGCGAGTGTCCCGCCACCGGCGAGGATTAGGAGCCGCAAAAAGCGTCGCCGTGAATCGCGAAAACGGCCAGTCATTTCGTCCCCGAACGCTCGACAGCTGCGCGAAAGCCCCTTATCGCTCTAGGCAGCTTTCTCTCCGACACGCCGACCCCTACCATCCAACAATAACACGGACCATGAATTGGGCGATTTCGTTCGCCCTTAATTTGCGAGGAAAACATGCGCGATTTGCAATCGCCCCGCCTGCCCAAGCTAGCACCGGAATCCTTCACCGCCGAACAGCGCGCGCTTGCGGACTCCATCAAGTCCGGTCCGCGCGGGACTTTCAAACTCTCCGGCCCATTTGCAATCTACCTGCATTCGCCGGCCTTCGGCGAGCTCGCCCAGAAGCTCGGCGGACACGTGCGCTTTAACACCAGCGTTCCGCCGCGGCTTTCGGAATTTGCCATTCTCTGCACCGCCCAGTTCTGGAAGGCGCAATACGAGTGGGCCGCGCATGCCGTCATTGCCGAGAAGCAAGGGGTGAAACAGGAAACCATCCGCGCCATACAAGCTGGCCGGCCGCCGAAATCGGCGCCGCAGGACGAGATGGCGATCTATGCTTTCGTCAAAGAGCTCTACGCCAAGCGCCGCGTCTCCACGCCGACGTATAATCGGGTGAAGAAACTGCTCGGCGCCGCCGGAACCGTGGAACTCGTGGGCATCCTCGGCTACTACGCGATGGTGTCGATGACCCTCAACACCTTCCGCGCCCCGCTGCCGGAAGGCGTGAAGCCGGGATTCCCCGAGCCGAAGTGAATTCGGCTTGAGCATCTCGCGCGCTCCTCCCCGCGAAAGCGGGGACCCAGCGCCAGCCATCAAGCTGGATTCCCGCTTTCGCGGGAATGAGCGGCTGAAAATGCACCGGCCGCGTTCTCACTTCTTATCCATCTGCATCATGCCGCCGCTGGGGCCTTGCATGTTCATGGCGCCGCCGGGGTGATCGCCCATCATCATGCCGCCGCCCGACGTGCTGCCGGGCGCCGGCGCGCCGATCGCCGCAATCGGATACTCGACGTCGACCGTGCCGGCATTATCAAATTTCAGCGTCGCTTTGACCGTCTGACCCTGCTCCAGACCATGTTTGAGATCGACAAGCATGACGTGGTAACCACCCGGCTTCAGCGTGACCGTCTCGCCCGGCTTGATTTCGAGACCGCCCTCCACCGGGCGCATCTTCATCACGCCGTCTTCCATGGTCATGCTGTGGATCTGACATTGAGCACTGGAGTCGCTCGACACGCAACTGACCCGATCCGGCGTCGTGCCCTTGTTGGTAATCGTCATATAGCCGGCGCCGGAGGATGCGCCCTTCGGCGTCGCCCGGGCCCAAGGCTGCGAAATATGGATCGAGCCGACGTCGTAATCGGCAGCCAACGCGGGGACCGCCGCGAACTGCGCCACCATCATTGGCGATAAGACCGCCACGCCCGCTGCGGCGAGGCCGTAGCGGATCGACTGCCAAGCAAAGAATTTCATGGTGTTGCTCCCCATTGAGTGCGTGCCGAAGCGGCGGCGGGTTTCGCCATTATTGCGCGAGATAATAGCAGAAAAATACTGCCTCGACACCCCGGCCGGGAAACAGTCCGGCCGGTCGGGGATTATCTTTGTCGAGAGCCTATATTCACTGCTTCGAGATTTTGCCGCAGCGGGGTATTCTAGATTCATGCAGGTGGCTCCAAAGCAACCCAAGGCTCCGGAACCCGACGAGCTCGGGCAAGTGCTGCATTTCCCGGTTCGTCGCTCCGCAAATTCGCGGTTTCCCGGTCCGGCGGCGCCGACGGTCGAGCCCGAGCCGGCCGACGACCTCTCCCGCTACGAACAGGAACAAGACGAACCGGTCGATTATCGCCAACGCATGCTGATGAACACCATCGCAGTTGTCATCGTTGCGTCCTTGGTCGGCGCCGGCGTCTGGATCGCCGGCACCATTGCCGAAATGCAAAAAGACCAGGATTGCGTGATGCAGGGGCGCTCAAATTGCGCGCCGATCGCGGCGTCCGCGCTGCACCGGAAATAGGCTCTGCAATAGATTTAGGGCTGCGCGGTGGCCGGCGACTGATGCGGTGGCGCCGCCGCCGCGTTGGAGGTTGCCGAAGGCGCGCCGCGCTCAGGAAGCGCGATGACAGGCGTGCCGTCGCCGGTCTTGGTCGCGGCCGCCGTCGGTGCGGACACCACAGAGGTCGCTTCCCCGGGCTTTGCGGCTTCCTCCCTGGGTGGCCCGGCCTTAGTGCCGCCTTCCACGCTGCTCGGCGGTGACGCACTGGCGCGCGTGGAGTCGGGACCGGCCGGCTCGGTTCCGCGATGCGAGCCGACAACGGAGAGAACTTCGCTGATC
>PLTE01000114.1 GCA_003164375.1 Hyphomicrobiales bacterium
TCGGCGGCCGCGGCACGCTGGTCGGGGCGGCGCTCGGCGCGGTGGCGGTCAATTTCGCCAAGACCTATTTCACCGGCGCCTTCCCCGAATATTGGCTCTACGCGCTCGGCGGCCTGTTCGTGCTGGTGACCCTGTTCCTGCCCAAGGGGCTGATCGGCCTGCTGAACATACGCCGCGCCGCCAAGCCGACGCCGCCCTCGACCGCTTCGCTGGCGCAGCAAGAAGAGGGGGCGCGATGAGCGAAGCGGACAAACTCGAACTCACCGGCTCGCTGCTCTATCTCGACGGCGTCAGCGTCTCCTTCGACGGCTACAAGGCGCTGCGCGGCCTGTCGCTCACGCTCGAGCCGGGCGAGATGCGCGCGATCATCGGCCCCAACGGCGCCGGCAAGACGACGATGATGGACGTCATCACCGGCAAGACGCGGCCCGACGAGGGCGACGTCTATTTCGAGGGCCGCTACGATCTGACGCGCCTCGACGAGGCCGAGATCGCCGAGCTCGGCGTCGGCCGCAAGTTCCAGAAACCGACGGTGTTCGAGAACCACACTGTTTCCGACAATATTTTGCTGGCCGCCAAGGCGCCGCGCGGCGTGTTCGCGACCCTGTTCGGCGGCGCCGCCGCTTCCGAGCGCGAGACGATCGAACGCATCTTGACGACGACCCGCCTCGGCGACCAGCGCCAGCGGCCCGCCGGCGCGCTGTCGCACGGTCAGAAGCAATGGCTCGAGATCGGCATGCTGCTCGCGCAGGACCCCAAGCTGCTGCTGGTCGACGAACCGGTCGCCGGCATGACCGATGTGGAAACGCACCAGACGGCGGAGTTGCTCAAGCAGATCAACCGCGATCGCACCGTCGTCGTGGTCGAACACGACATGACATTCGTGCGCGAACTCGGCGTCAAGGTGACCTGCTTGCACGAGGGCTCCGTGCTGGCCGAGGGCACGATCGATCAGGTCTCGCAGAACGACCGCGTGGTGGAAGTTTATTTGGGACGATAATTCATGCTCGATGCCAACGCCCTCAATCTTCATTACGGCGCCGCGCAGGCGCTGCGCGCGGTGTCGCTCAAGGCCGAGCCCGGCAAGGTGACTTGCGTGCTCGGCCGGAACGGGGTGGGCAAGACAAGTCTGCTCGACGCGCTGGCCGGACAGCACCCGGTGAGCGGCGGCACGATCACCTGGGAAGGTAGCGACATCACGGCACTGCGGCCACCGGATCGCGCGCGGCGTGGGATCGCCTATGTGCCGCAAGGTCGGGAAATCTTCCCATTATTGACGGTCGAGGAAAACCTGCGGACCGGCTTCGCACCACTCAAGCGCGACGAACGCAGCATACCCGCCGAGGTGTATACGCTGTTTCCAGTGCTCCAAAGCATGCTGCGGCGGCGCGGCGGCGACCTTTCGGGCGGCCAGCAACAGCAGCTCGCCATCGGCCGCGCGCTGGTAACCCGGCCGCGGCTTCTCCTGCTCGATGAGCCGACCGAAGGCATCCAGCCGTCGATTATCAAGGATATCGGCCGCGCCATCACCTATTTGCGCTCGCTCGGCAAGATCGCCATCGTGCTGGTCGAGCAATATCTCGACTTTGCCCGCGAACTCGGCGACCATTTCGTGGTCATGGACCGCGGCGCCATCGTCTATTCCTGCAATCGCGACGACCTTGACGAAGCGGCGCTCAAGCAAGCCATGGCCATATGAGACATGGCTATTTGAGCTCTCGCCATGCCAGCCTTGGCCATTTGACGCGTGGCCTTAAATACGGGCTATTGAGGTATGGCCGTTTGCCGCTCGATGCTTGACAGAACATGAGTGCGAGCCCGTCGCTAGGCAATAACACCTTTGACAGCAATCGCGCGGTCGGGCGCATTGCCCTCGCCATTGGCGTCACCGCCGGTATGAGCCGGCGAAGTCGCGTGCACGAAGCGGGTTCGCTGCGGGTGCGCTTTCCCAGGAGCGAGCGGCCCGATACGCTCGATGCCGTGATCGTCAACACCGCTGGTGGCATGACCGGCGGCGACCGTTTCGATATCGATATCGCGGTCGGCGCCGGCGCACGCTTGAGCCTGACCACTGCCGCCGCAGAAAAGATCTACCGGTCGCTCGGTCCCGACACCGAGATCGGCGTCAAGCTCGTCGTCGGTCGCGATGGCGCGCTTGCATGGCTGCCGCAGGAGACGATCCTGTTCGACCAGGTCCGGCTGCGGCGGACCATTGACGTCGAGCTTGAGCGCGGCGCCAGTCTGCTGTTGGCCGAGGCGATCGTGTTTGGCCGCTCCGCCATGGGCGAGACGGTCGCTCAAGGCCGTCTGTTCGATCGTTGGCGCGTGCGCATCGACGGCGGGCTTGCCTTCGCCGAAACTATCCACCTCGATGGCATGATCGCGCAGTGTCTGGCGCAGCCGGCGAGCGCGGCCGGCGGCGTGGCTGTCGCCACCATCGTGAAAATCCCCGGCGGCGACAAAGACATTGCGGCCGTGCGCGCAATGACGGACAATTTGGCCGGCGCGGCGGGGGTCTCCGCCTGGAATGGCCTCGCGGTTGCACGGCTGGTTGCCGCGGACGGCGCTGTGCTGCGCCGCGATCTCGTGACCGTGTTGACGGCGCTCGACGCGGCGCCTTTGCCGCGGCTGTGGCTGAACTGAGGACGACATGCATCTCACACCACGCGAAAAGGACAAGCTTTTGATCGCGATGGCCGCGACGGTGGCTCGGCGGCGTCTCGACCGCGGCGTCAAACTCAACCATCCCGAGGCGGTTGCACTGATCTCCGACTTTATCGTCGAAGGCGCCCGCGACGGACGCAGTGTCGCCGAGCTGATGGAGCAAGGCGCCCACGTGCTCACCCGCGCGCAAGTGATGGACGGCATCGCCGAGATGATTCCCGATATCCAGGTTGAAGCGACATTTCCCGACGGCACCAAGCTCGTCA
>PLTE01000170.1 GCA_003164375.1 Hyphomicrobiales bacterium
CTCGATTGGCTTGATCGTTCTCATTTTCAGTGCTCATCGCTCGACACGTTCGAGCATGGCGACGGAAATCAACCGGCTTGCTTCACAGTTCCGTCCTTCGCCGACCTGGTGGTCATAGCGAGGAGCCTCTACCCGATCCCATCCCGAACTCGGCCNNCATCTCGTTATGATGGGCGGCTTGGGCAGGAATCAGCAATCCTCATTCGCGAACAGATAGATAAAAGCCCCGCGGTTTTCCGCGGGGCTTTTTTGTATTTCGTAGACGTGTACGGCGCGATGTTTAATTGTCACGAATATTGCCCGCAATAATCTCGTTAATGTAGCTACCGTCCCAGACGAGACCGATTTGTGCCTCGTGTGGATGGCCGACTGGAACTCTTCCCGAATACACGCCCAAGAAGCGGGTCCGGGAGCCACCGTCACCGATCTGGTCTCCGGAATCCATTATGTGCATGCCCCAGCTTCGGCGGATCACCGGACCACCGGACATGCCTGGTCGAGAGGCGGTGTCCACGTGCATGTATCCGGTAGTCAGTCGGGCGAGTTGCGGCTCAGAGGCAATACTGCCACGCTTCCAAATGGGGAACGCGGGCGGTTCGATTTTAAAAGGATAACCAAGTACAAACACCTCCATCCCGACTGCCGTGAAAAGGTCGGCGTCGCCAAGCACGTTAAGGGGATAGAGGCCGATGATAGCCGGCTCGTTTGGCGTGAACGACAAGACCGCGATGTCGACCCTGCGGCCGGGGTGAACAAGCCAAAGCGGCTTGTCCTCCTTGTCCCTGATATAGATGTCGTATTGCTGCTTGTCCCACGTGCCCGGAATCTGGAACCGCGCTCGCAGCATGTTGGGCCGCCCAAGGTGCTTGTGCAGAAAACGATTCGTGAAGAAGTCTTGGGCACTCACGACGTGCCAATTCGTAACGAGATAGTGCTGTTCGTGAACTTTCCAAAGGAAGCCAGTCGCATGCCCCAAGTAAGTTTCGTTGAAATATTGTTCGAGTGGGATAGCGGTGAGCGTGAATTGATCGATGGTGGTCATTTTCCTAACTCACTAACTTGAGTGGCGTAGCCCGGATTGAGTGAAACGAAATCCGGGGTCAGCCTCGCCGCTCGCCCCGGATTTTGCTGACGCTCAATCCGGGCTACGTTCTTCGTTCTGCAACGGCTCAGATTGACGTTGCTACGCCGGCCTACGTCGGGCCCCCGCCGCGATGTGCCGCAGTTTGTCGGCAATATCCGCCTTGCCGCCGCCGGGGGCGCCGTAAACTCCCGGAGTCCAAAAATCATCCGGCAAACGCGCGCAGTAGGCTAACGCGCTGGATTCGTTGCCGAGGCGCGCATGGAGGTCTGCCTGGTAGAGCAACCCGAACACAATATCTTCCTCCCAGCGTTTTCGATCGATCGCCTCGCCGCGGTCGAGGTCCTCCAGCGCCCTTTCATAGTTGCCAAGATGCCGATGGACCAGGCCACGCGACCAAAGCGCCATCGGATCGGGCTCGCTTTCAAGTTCGATGACTTTGTTAAGATCATCCAGCGCCCGCCGCGGTTCGCCGACATGCATCCACGCCGAGTGGCGGCTAAAATAAGCGTGGGAGTTTGTCGGATCTTTACTGATCCATTCATTCACGATGCGGAGATAGCGTTGAGGGTCCGCACGAAGTATTTTGTGCGCCGCCAAGAGTTCTTCCGGCGTTGTTGGTTCCGTCACCAATTCGGTCTCGTTACGCATCGGCAAAGCCCTCAGCGTTCGTAAGACTTCCGCCACAGTCCTGGCTCACCGTGCCCAGGACGCATTGAGAAAATGACCTCCCGAACCCGCGTGAGCCATCCTTTCCCATCTTTCCACTTCTCATCAGTTCTCTGCAATATTCGATTGCGTGCGCCCACTCCTCTTCGCATTCCGGGCGGTCAGGAAAGGGATTCCCGAGTTCGCCGCGCGGATGATGTCGGGAAGGGCAGGCGGCGGTATGATCTCGGATGGGAAGGGAATGCCGCCTGGGAGTTCTAACGGTACGGGAATCGTAAGCTGCGCTGGTATGACCGACGCAGCGGAATCTCCGGCCCCGGAGTCGCCGGATGCGGCGCCGGCCGGAGCGAATTCTCCGCCGATGCTATCCGGGCTTCCGGCTGGCCAGCGGGGATATTTCGCCGGGTCCCAATCAGCCTTGAGGAGACCGCTGGCGCCCAATTGGCGGGCCAGATCAACGACTTCGCTCGGGCTTCGTGCGGTTTTCGTCAACGGCGGCGGATCGGGAATCTCCAGGTGTAGTGTCGCGATCTGGGCGCCGCGGCCAAGAGCCCGGGCAATCGCCCCAAGACCATTCATCTTCCGGCTGAAATCAACGGGAAAACCATAGCAACTGCTAAGATCGCGGTTGAGGTCCGATATCGGACGCGGCTGCCATTGGTCGGGTCCGCCCGGCCCGCAGCCTACCTTTAGGAGGGGCACTACTCCTACGAACACGCCATTCTCACGGCAGGAAACTCCACTGCCGGGCACATCGGACAAGCCAAAGCGTCGTCCAAGATAGGCCAAGGGCACCTCCTGGGTTGAATTTATTCTATATCATCGTAACCTAAAAGGAGACTGTCGTCAAGAAATTATTCCCCGTTGTAGGGACCATGTTTTTAGGGCAATTTTCTGGGGTAGTCGCTGCCAAAAGGCTAAGGGTCCCCTGCGCCGAGGTGCTGATTCTATGGCTGCGGCTTGGCAGATCAGGTCGTTGGCAGATTTACCAAGGACCGAACATAAGGACGAGTTGATCGCAATCGCGGCTGCGCGCTCAGTTCTGACCGTCGCCGACAAACGCCACCAGACGCCGGCAGGCTTGCAGCAGCACCAGCGCGTCGGTGGCGAACACCAGGCCCCGCACGCCGCGTTGCATCAGGCGCCGGCTGTAGTCGCGGTCCTGGCGGTCGCCGACCGTGGTGACGACGAATTTTTCGTGCCGACGGCACGACGCGATCGCGCGGTCGAGGGCCGCGCTCATCCCGGGATGATCGAAATCGGCACCGGGGGCGCCGACCGATACGGACAAGTCGTAGGGACCGATGAACAGGCCATTGATGCCCGGGACGGCAGCGATCGCTTCAAGGTCGTCGATCGCGGCGGAATCTTCGATCAGGGGCAGCAGCAGAATTTCGCGATTGGCGCGCTGCGCATAAGCGGTCCAGTCGTCGGGCCAGTATCCGGTGGCGCGCACGATGGGACAGGCGCCGCGCTCGCCGTCGGGCGCGTAGCGCGCGGCGCGCACCAAGGCTTCGCAGGATTGCCGCGACGCATGCGGGATGACAATGCCCGCGACGTCGAGGTTGAGCACCCGCCCGATGAGGCCCGCGCCGACGTCGGGCACGCGCACCAGCGGCGCTATGCCCGCGGCGTCAGCTGCCCGGACCAGATGACTGAGCCGGTCCATATCCATCGGGCAGTGTTCCATGTCGATGATGACGAAATCGACGCCGGCGCGGGCGAGGATTTCGATCACCATGGGAGCGCCGATGAAGTCGATCATACCGGTGAGGTTTTTGCCGCGCGCGAACCGCTCCCGTAAGCTAGGCTTGGATTCCACTGCACTTCCTCCGAACCGGCGCCGAGCGGCCGCGATCAGTCGATTTTCATGCCCGCGGCCTTGACCACCTTGGCCCATTTCTCGGTTTCCGCCACGATGTCGCGGCCGTATTCCCCGGGCGTCATCGTCATCGCCACGATCCCGAGATCAAGGAGTCGTGCCTTGATGGCGGGATCGGCCACGATCGCGGCGATCTCCTTGTTGAGCCTGTCGACGATGGCATCGGGCGTGCCTTTCGGCGCGCCGATGCCGAACTGGCCTCTTGCGTCGTAGCCCGGAACGGCGTCGGCGATCGGCGGCACGTCCGGCAGCGCCGGCGAGCGCGTTGCCGTGGTGACGCCGAGCGCGCGCAGCTTGCCGGCGCGGATTTGCGCCACCGTAGTTGGGATCGGGCTGAACACGACTTGCGTGCGTCCGCTCAGCAAATCCGGCACATAGCTGCCGCTATAGGGAACGTGGACCATGTCGACGCCGGTCATCATGATGAACAGCGCGCCGAAGGCATGCGGCGGGGTGCCGATGCCGGCCGAGCCCATATTGATCTGACCGGGATTGGCCTTGGCGTAGGCGATGAACTCGGCGACCGTTCGCGCCGGAACCGACGGGTTGACCGCCATCACATAGGGCCCGCCGCCGATCGGCGCGACCGGTGCGATGTCGCGGATGAAATCGAAATTGAGATGCGGGTAGAGCGACGCGTTGATGGCGTTCGCCGTCATCACTTCCATCAGCAGCGTGTAGCCGTCAGGCGCGGCATGCGCGACGATCTCGGTGGCGATATTGCCGCCGGCGCCGGGCCGGTTTTCGACCACGAATTGCTGGCCCAGCCGGTCCCCCAGCGCTTGCGCGGTCAAGCGCGCGATGCTGTCGGCCGCCTGGCCGGCGGGAAAGCCGACGATCATGCGCACCGGTTGCGCCGGATAGGCTTGTGCTCGGGCAAAAGGCGTAAAAACGGGGACCGCGGCGGTGGCTGCGGCCAGTCGCAGAAATTGCCGGCGGAGAAGTTTCATGATTGTTCCTCGGGCCAACCGGCCGGCGCTTGCGGGCATCGTCACGCCGGTCGATGGTCATGTCGCTATACGACGTTGACCGGTTCCGCAACGTCCGTTGTTCTGTCGTCCGCACAGATTGACCTGCGAGCGGAGTGTGAGAGTGTCATTCTGTTCGGCTGAGCGCGTCGTAGCAAGGAAGCATAATGTCCGAACCTCTCGATCCTCGTCTCTATCGCCCGCACGTCGCGCGTAACCGCGATCCGATCCTTGATGTGCTGAGACGCGTTCTGCCCGCGCAGGGCCTGGTTCTCGAGGTGGCGAGCGGTAGCGGCGAGCATGCCGCTTATTTCGCGAAAAGCCTGCCGTCGCTGTTCTGGCAGCCGACCGATCCCGATCCGCGGGCGCTGGCGAGCATTGCCGCACACCGCACGGCGGCTAACGCCCCGAACCTGCTGGTGCCGCTGCACCTCGATGTCATCGCGGAGCAGTGGCCGGTCGAACGCGCCGATGCGCTTCTGTGCAACAACATGATTCACATTGCGCCGTGGACGGCATGCATGGGCCTGATGGCCGGTGGCGAACGCCTGCTGCGCGCCGGTGGAATTCTCTACCTCTATGGCCCGTACCGGATCGACGGCCGCCATACCGCTCCGAGTAACGAAGCCTTCGACACGCAACTGCGTGGTCAAAACGCCGAGTGGGGCATACGCGATCTTGCCGATGTTATGGCTTTGGCGGGACGTCATGACTTTACGCTGGCAGAAACCGTGCAAATGCCGGCCAATAATCTGAGCGTCATCTTCCGGCGCGGCCCGTAATCACACTGCCACTTTCGCCGTCGCGTGCTGCCGGAGTTTCGGCATGACGTCTTGTGCCATGAGCCGCATCGAGTCGCGCTCCCAGGCCGCGTTGGGCCCGCTCCAGTCGAGCCCGGTCATCAGCAAGGTGCCGAACGGGCCTGCCGCGTCGCGGAAAGCAATGAGCTTGTCGAGCATGGTCTTGGGCGAGCCGTAGATCACCGAGCCTTCGGTGATGGCGTCGACGGTTGCCTCGGCGTCCGACATTTCAGGACGCGGCTTGAGTGCCGAGAGCAGCCCGCCGCGCGACAGAAGTTCGCGCATGTAAGTATAGAAATAACGGTTGGAGCCCTGCTCGCTGAAAACGCGGTCGCGCGCTTCGGCTTCGCTCCCCGCCACCATAATGTTGCGCGCCACCCGCCAATTGTCGCCGCTTGCCGGCTTGCCTGCCTCGGCGCAGGCGTTGCTGTAGATTTGCCAATGCGAGCCGAGCGCATCGCTCGGCACATTGTTCGCGGAGATGATGCCCCAGCCGCGCTGGGCTGCGACGCGCGCGGTCGGCGAGTTGCGGCTGGCGACCGACATCGAGATCGGCGGCCCCGATTTGGTGAAGGGCTTCGGCATAAAGCCGATGCCGAGCTCGGGAATGATCGCGTCTTTCAACCGCACCGTCCAGAACTCGCCGTCGAGCTCGTAGGGCGGATCCTGCGACCAGATGCGCTGGATCATGGCGATCGATTCCATCGCCTTCCTCTCGCGCACCTTGCGATCGGCATTGCCGAACAATTCAAAATCGGAAAACAGCCCGCCGACGCCGATGCCGAACATGAAGCGGCCGCGGCTCATATGGTCGAATTGGGCGACTTCGGCCGCGACTTTCACCGGGTGGTGGTTCGGCAGGCAGATCACCGCTGTCCCGAATGTCAGGTTCTTGGTGCGCGGCAGCAAACCCGCCATGAACATCAGCGGCGAAGGAATGGGTTCGGTCGTCGCCGAAAAATGCTCGCCCAGCCACAATTCGTCGAAGCCCAGCCGGTCGCCGTAAAGCGACTTCTCCTCGTCCTCGGCGAGCGTCTCGGTGAACGCGCGTCCGGCAGGGTGCACCGGCATCATGAATAGGCCAAGACGCATCCGTGTACCTCCCTGCTGGCGGGCAAGTTACGATTCCGGACGCAGCTTGACAACGCACCGGCCACCGCGCGTAAAACGGGCGGTAATCGAGAGGAAGCGCCCCCATGGATCGCCATATGGATCGTCAAAAGCCCACCAATCGCGTCTACCAGATCGCCGTCATTCCGGGCGATGGCATCGGCAAGGAGACCGTGCCGGAGGGCGTGCGGGTGCTCGAAGCCGCGGCCAAGAAATTCGGCTTCGAATTGCGCAATGACGATTTCGATTTCGCCTCCTACGATTATTACGAAAAGCATCAGCGCATGATGCCGGAGGACTGGAAGGAACAGATTGGCCAGCACGACGCCATCTTCTTCGGCGCGGTCGGCTGGCCGGCGAAAATTCCCGATCACATCTCGCTGTGGGGCTCGCTCATTCTGTTTCGCCGCGAGTTCGACCAATATGTCAATCTGCGCCCGGTGCGGCTGATGCCCGGCGTGCCGTCGCCGCTTGCCAATCGCAAACCCGGCGACATCGACTTCTGGGTGGTGCGCGAGAATACCGAGGGCGAATATTCCGCCATCGGCGGCCGCATGTTCGGCGGCACCGAGCGCGAAGTCGTGGTGCAGGAGACCGTGATGTCGCGCATCGGCGTCGACCGCGTGCTGAAATTCGCCTTCGAGCTCGCCCGCAAGACGCCGAAGAAGCATCTCACATCGGCGACCAAGTCGAACGGCATCGCCATTACCATGCCGTATTGGGACGAGCGGGTCGAAGAAATGGCGAAGAACTATTCCGACATCAAATGGGACAAATACCACATCGATATTCTGTCCGCGCTATTCGTGCTCAAGCCGGACCGCTTCAATGTCGTCGTGGCGTCGAACCTGTTCGGCGACATTCTCTCCGACCTCGGTCCCGCCTGTACCGGCACCATCGGCATCGCGCCGTCCGGCAACATCAATCCGGAGCGCAAATTTCCCTCCGTATTCGAGCCGGTGCATGGCTCGGCTCCGGATATCGCGGGTCAGGGCATCGCCAATCCGATCGGCCAGATCTGGTCGGGCGCGATGATGCTCGAACATCTCGGCGAGACCGAAGCCTCAGCCGCGATCGTCAAGGCTATCGAGCGCGTTCTCGCCGAACAGAAACTGCGCACCCGCGATCTCGGGGGACCGGCCGACACCACGGTCTGCGGCAAGGCGGTTGCCGATGCCCTGGGGTAAATCGTGACGGTCCGCATCTACGGCGTCGCGCGCACCCGCGCCTTCCGCGCGCTGTGGACGGCAGAGGAGCTTGGTATCGCTTACGAGCACGTGCCGATCGAGATCGGCGACGCCGGCGCCCGCGCGCCGGAGTTCGCCTCGCTTAATCCGAACGGCCGGTTGCCCTTTATCGACGACGACGGCTTCGGCTTGTTCGAGTCGCTCGCCATCACGCTCTATCTTGCCAAGAAATATTCGCCCGGCAAGCTCTATCCCGGCACGCTGGAAGGCGAGGCGAAGGCCTGGCAGTGGAGCTTCTGGGCGATCGCGGAGGTCGATCGCGGCGTCAATATCTGGTCGCTGCATGCAGTCCGCCTACCGCCTGCCGAGTGTGACGCGGCACTGCGCGACGAGGCGCTCAAGGTCATCGCCGCGCCGTTCAAGGTTTTGGACGCGGCCGTGGCACAAAAGCCTTATCTTCTCGGTGACGATTTCACGGTCGCCGATCTCAATGTCGCGGCCGTCATCAGCCGCGCTGTCGACATGGAACTTGGCGCGATGCCGCATCTGAAAGCCTGGCTGTTCCGTTGTCTCGATCGGCCGGCTGCGCGCTTGGCGCTGGCGCTGAAAACCAAGTCCGATCGGGAAACGCCGGCGGACGTCACCCGGCGCATCGCGCAAATCAACCGGCTATGAGCGGCAAGCCCGGCCCGTTCAATATCGGTCAAGCGCTCAACGTGGCGATGGCCGCGCAACGGACCGGCCAGCTTCGCGAGGCGGAAAAAATCTATGCGCGCGTACTAAAGGCAGCTCCTGGGAATTTCGACGCACTCAATCTCCTCGGCGCGATAAAGACACGGCAGGGCCACTTCGGCGAGGCGCAACGGCTGTTCAACGCGGCGGTGAAGGTCAACCCGCGTGCGGCGGCCGGCTGGAGCAATCTCGGCCAAGTCTTGCTTGCGCTTAAGCGCGGTGCGGAAGCGCTCGAATGCCTCGACAAAGCCCGCGGGCTAGCGCCCGACGAGGTCAATATTCTCGGCCAACACGCCAATGTGCTGCTCAGCCTCGGTCGGCCGATCGAGGCGCTCGCCGAATTCCAAGCTGTGCTCGTGCGCATGCCGCAGCATGTCGAGGCGCGCGTCGCTTGTGGTTTGGCGCAGGCCGCACTCGGCAGTCCGGAACTGGCGCTCGACGAATTCGACCGGGCTTTGGCGCTCGCGCCCGGCCAGCCGCAGTTGCAGTACAATCGCGGCGTCGCCTTGCTCAAGCTCGGCCGTGACGCCGACGCGCTTCTAGCCAACGATGCTGCGCTCGCCGCTGCGCCCGAACATCTCGGCGCCCTGCTCAACCGCGGCAGGGCACTGGCGCAGCTCAACAGGCTCGATGAGGCTGTCGCCAGTTACGACAAGGCGATCGCGCTGCGTAAGGATTATGCGGACGCGCATTTCAATGCGGCGCTGGCGTTGCTGACGCGCGGCGACTATCGCCGCGGTTTTGCCGAATACGAGTGGCGCTGGCGCCGCACCGGCATGCCGGCGCAAAAGAGCCGCGGCCGGCCGCCGTGGCGCGGCGAATATTCGCTGGCGCGCAAGACCATTCTCCTCCACGCTGAGCAGGGACTGGGCGATACCATCCAATTCGTGCGTTACGCGCCGCTTATCGCCGCGAGCGGCGCGAATATCGTGCTTGAGGTGCAGAGCGAATTGAAAACGCTGATGACGCGCCTCGACGGCGCCGCCACGGTGATCGCTCGCGACGACACGCCGCCGCCGTTCGACGTGCACTGTCCGCTCGGCAGTCTGCCGCTGGCGTTGAAAACCGAACTCGCGACGGTGCCGGCGCAGATTCCGTATCTGGCTGCCGACGATGCGCGCCTCGCCACATGGAGGGCGCGGTTCGGCGCGCTGCCGCAGCCGCGCGTCGCCGTCGCCTGGGCGGGCAATCCTGGTCACGATAACGACCGCAACCGTTCGATCGCGTTCGCGCGACTTGCTCCGTTGTTCGCCGCCACGGCGAACTTTATCAGCGTTCAGCGCGACCTGCGCGCCGACGATGCCGCGGCGTTGGCTGGCGAACATCGTGTCACCCATGTCGCCGCAGAACTTGAAGATTTTGGCGACACGGCAGCGGTGCTTAAGCTGTGCGATCTGGTGATCGCGGTTGATACCGCAGCCGCCCATCTCGCCGGCGCCATGGGCCGGCCGGTCTGGGTGCTTCTTCCGTTCGCGCCGGATTGGCGCTGGGCGCTGCACGGCGAAACCACGCCGTGGTATCCGACCGCGCGGCTGTTCCGGCAGACTTCGCCCGGCGATTGGGAGGGCGTGATTGCGCGCGTAGGTGCCGCGTTGGCCAGCTTCATACAAGCTTAGCGGCCATGATCTCGCGGCGGCTTTCTGCCCTGCCCGCGAGCTGTCGCGCCGAGAGGCCGCGTCGATAGTTGTTGCGCCGCAACCTCACTCATAACCTCGCAATTTTCGAGGGATATATGCGTGATGGCAAGAGCCGACGGTGCCCGGTCCCGTCCCCGGACCGGGACGGGCCGCCGCGGCGCCATGACATCGACCGGGTTCTGATTTAAACTATCGTCGCCGGGTCGCGCGTGGACAGTGCTCAAGGGCGCTGTGCGGGGGTGCTCGTCATGGCAGGCATTCGTCAAAAACTGGAAAGTGAGCGGGATAGGGTGTTCGGCGCGTTGGAGACCGCAGCCAGAATGGTCGGTCAAAGAGACGCCTATCTTCTCGAAAACGATTTGCGCAAGGAGGCGATCAGCCACCGCCTCGCCTTTTACCTCGAGGAAATACTGCGCCGCGACCAGGTTCTCAGTCTGGAGAAATTCTCCGTCGATTGCGAGTACAACAGCGGCGCCGGATATCAACGAAAATACCTGCAAATCAAATGGCCAAAAGGCTCACAGTCGCAACTGCGCAAGCGCGACCAGCATGTGCGGCCGGACATTATTGTTCACCAGCGCGGCCGCGACCACGAGCATGTCAATCTGCTGGTGATCGAAGTGAAGAAGTCTTCGACGATCAGCCAGACAGCGGAGAAATTTGCGGTCTTAAAATGCGAAGCATACCGCAGATCATCTTTGCAATATTTGTTCGCGGGCTATGTATGCTTCATAACGGGACAGGCTTTGAAACCTCCGGCCGATCCTTGGAGGGACCTGAAGAAGTTTTTCTGAATAATGCGCGTGGCAACTGATAGCGGCGTGTCGCCCACGCCAGCATCGGCACAGTCGCAAAATCGGCACGCGAGCGCGCTTCGCTTTGCTCAGCCTTCCGATTGCGCGGATTGTAGTGACGGTGCACTTCATGGACATTCCGAAATATGCTGGCGGTGGCCGGTCCGATCCAGTTGCAAGGCGCGCATTAGCAGCTAGTCTGACCCAGGGGTGCGGCCAGGGGCAAACTGCAGTGGCCGATAAGGGGCTAGGCGCGATATTTCCATGGTATTCGTCCAAGTCATCGTCGGTGGCCTGCTGCTTGGGGCCATCTATGCGCTGTTTTCCTCCGGTCTCACGCTGATCTGGGGGATGATGAATTTCATCAATTTCGCCCACGGCGAATTCGTCATGCTCGGCATGTATGTGGCGCTCTTGGTTGTCACCTGGGTCGGCGGCGGTCCTGCGATCTTTAGCATTGCGGCGGCGTTGGCTTTGTTCGTGCTTGGGGTCGGCATTTACGTGTCGCTGATCCGCCACGTGATCCGTGCCCCGATGTTGGCGCAAATTCTCTCCACCTTCGGGCTGGCGCTCTTGCTGCGCTACAGCGCGTTCTGGGTGTTCTCGGCGAATTTCGTCTCGCTGCCGCAGACTTCGCTCGGCGGCACGATCAAGCTCGGCGGCATTTTCCTGCCCGTGGCGCAACTGGTGGCCGGCGCTGTCGCCATAACGCTGACGCTTGGGCTGCATTTTACGCTGACCTACACGACGGTCGGCAGCAAGCTTCTGGCGGTCGCCGAGGACCGGGCCGCCGCCATGCTGATGGGGATCAGGCCCGATCGCATGCAGGCTTTGGCCTGGGGCCTGTCGGCGGGTGCAGCCGGCATTGCCGGCGCCTTGATGGCGACGGCCTATCCGTGGTCGCCGTCGGTCGGCGAGACGTTCGGTCTGATTGCCTTCGTCGTCGTGGCGCTCGGCGGCTTCGGCAGCGTACTGGGTTCGCTCTATGCCGGCTTAATCATCGGGCTGATCCAGGCGGCGTCCGCGTTCTGGCTCGGAGCGATCTATAAAGACATCGTCGTCTACGGCCTGTTCGTCGCGCTGCTCTGGCTCCGGCCGCAAGGTCTCATGGGTAAAGCGTGAACACGCCGTGAGAAAATTCTCATCCCCGCGCGTCGGTGTCTTGCTGCTCGCGGCGGGACTGTTGCTTTATCCAATGCTTTTTACTGGGCCGTTCTATCGCGACATCGGCGTCACGTTTCTGTTGGCGGCGATCTCGGCGTCGGCCTGGAACATCGTCGGCGGCTATGCCGGGCAGGTTTCCGTCGGCCACAGCATGTTCTTCGGGCTCGGCGCCTATACGCCGCTACTGGTCTATACGCTGTGGGGTTGGCCGCCGATCGCGGGCATTCCGTTAGGCATTGTGCTCAGTCTGGCGCTTGCCGTCTTGATCGGCCTGCCGACGTTCCGGCTGACCGGACATTATTTCAGCATGGCGACCATCGCGGTCGCCGAATTGATCCGCATCTTCTTCGGCACCTGGGATCTGGTCGGCGCCGCGATCGGCTTACAGGGACCAGCGGTGGCGCGCTCGTTCTGGGACCTGACGTTCCGCGGCGAACTGCCTTATTACTATATCTTTCTCGCGGTGCTCGGCATTTTGCTCCTGGTTACCGCAACGCTTGAGCGCCGCCGCTTCGGCTTTTATATGCGCGCGATCAAGGCGAGCGAACGCGCCGCAAAGAGTCTCGGCGTGCCGGTGCGGGGAACCAAAATAAAGGCGCTGGCGCTCTCGGCCGCGTTTACATCGGCCGCGGGCTCGCTCTACGTCATCAAGACCGGCTTCATCGATCCCGATTCCGGCTTCGGCATTCTGATTTCGGTGCAGATGGTCATCGTCGCCGCACTCGGCGGCGCTGGCACGTTGTTCGGCCCGCTCGTCGGCGCGCTTATCCTGATCCCGTTGCAGAGCGCGACCAACAGCTGGTTCGGCGGCGGCGGCTCCGGCCTCACTTATATCCTCTACGGTGGCATCATCGTGGTGATCGCGCGCTTTGAGCCCGGCGGCTTGTTCGAGATGTGGCAGCGCGTGGCGCCGAAGTTGCGGAAGCGTTTTTGGAGTCGCGCCCATGCTGCTTGAAGCCAGAAACGTCTCCAAGGCATTCGGCACGTTTCTCGCGGTCGCTGGCGCCGACCTCTGCGTCGAAGAAGGTGAGATGATCGGCCTGATCGGCCCGAACGGAGCCGGCAAATCGACTTTCTTTAATTGTCTTGCCGGCGAAACCATGCCGACCGCCGGCCGCATTGTCTTTGATGGCGTGGATGTGACGCGCGCCTTGCCGGAAGCGCGCGCCCGCGCCGGCATCGGCCGCACTTTCCAGGTCCCCACCGCGTTCGAGGACATGACCGTGCTCGGCAATGTGATGGTCGGCGCTTTTTTGCGTCATCCGCACCGCAGCGATGCGCGCGATCATGCCCGCCGCATCGTCGAACTGACTGGCTTGCGGGCGGATCAGGCAGCGCGCTCGCTCGGCACGCCGGGGCGCAAGCGGCTCGAAATCGCGCGCGTCTTGGCGACGCAGCCGCGGCTGTTGTTGTTGGACGAATCTCTCGCCGGCCTGACGCCAAGCGAATTGCGCGACGCCATCGCGCTGGTGCGGCGCATTCACGAGATGGGCATCACTATCGTGATCGTCGAGCACATCATGGAAGTGATCATGAGTCTGACCAAGCGGGTGCTGGTGTTCAATCAAGGTCACGTCATCGCCAGCGGCACGCCGGAGCAGGTGGTCAGAGAAGAAGCCGTGATCGAGGCCTATCTCGGTCGCGGCCATCGCCGGCGGCAGGAAGAGGCAGATGGCAGAGCTTAAGGTCGAGCATCTTGAAGTGCGCTACGGCGACCTCGTCGGCGTTGCCGATATTTCGCTTGCCGTGGCTGACGGGCAAGTCGTGGCGCTCTTGGGCTCAAACGGCGCCGGCAAGACGACAACGCTCAACGCCATCGCCGGCTTGGCGCAAGTCGCGCGCGGCCGCATTGAATGGCGCGGCGAAACGATTTCGGGGGAACCGGCCTACGCGATCGTAAGCAAGGGGTTGGCGCTGTCGCCGGAAGGCTGGCGGCTGTTCGTCGGGCAGACCGTGGAGCAAAATCTACGTCTCGGCGCGACTGCGCTTGCCGACCGGTCGCGCATCGAGGCGCTGTTCGATCGGGTCTATACGTTGTTTCCGCGGTTGGCCGAACGGCGCCGCCAATCCGCCGGCACGCTGTCGGGCGGCGAGCGGCAGATGCTGGCGCTCGGCCGCGCGCTGATGAGCGAGCCGCGTCTGTTGATGCTCGATGAGCCGAGCCTCGGCCTGGCGCCCGCCGTCGTGGAACAGCTCTACGACACGCTCAAGGAGCTGCATCGGCAAGGTCTCACGCTATTGTTGGCCGAGCAGTCGATCCCGCTGGCGCTCGGTATCGCCGACTATGCCTATGTGCTGCAGACCGGCCGTATCGCGCTGGAGGGGCCCGCGGCGGAGCTGGAGCGCAACGAGCAGGTGCAGGAGATTTATCTCGGCATGAGTGCGGTGAACTCGGTATGACGGGGTGACCGATTAACGCCCGTGCTCCCACAGCATTTCCAGCCGGTGCCGGAATGCTTTGGGCCGCTCGGCAAACAGCCGATGGGCGATCCGCGCGGCGCGATGGGCGAGCGCCGCCGAGCGTTCGGCGCAGGCTGGCGTCAACCGCGAGCGCCAATGCGCCAGCGGCTGATGTGGCGCGGTCAGCCGCTTGAGCACTTCGAGGTCCTGACATTGGCCCAGCCGTGCGCGCAAGCGTTCGGCTTCGTTGGTCCACATACGGCCGAAGCGCGGCCATAATGGCTCGATTAATTCCATCTGGTAGCGCAGATCGATGACGCGCTGGCGCAGCGTATGTAGTTCCTCGGCGCTCGCGGCTGACCAGTCGGCTGGGATGCAGCGCCGCGCATCGCGGTAGGCCCGGGTCAATTGCCCCGCGATCGATGAAAAATCGAATGGATCGAGCGGCCACTGCTCGATCGCTCCTGCTGCCACGTCGAGCCAGGCGACGATGGCGTCGCGCAGCGCCGGTGTGAGCACCGCCTGCTCCTCGTCGCCGCGCAGCGCCTCGATGCGGCTGCGGATGGTATCGGCTGACCGCGTGGAGAGCGCGAGGTTGCCCTTGTCGAGAAGGCCGTCGAAAGCCGTGGTCGCCGCCGCGCCGTCGCGGGCATGCGCCAGCGAACGGGCATGGTCGCGCGCGTCGTGGCGCCAGCGCGTGGCATCCGGGATGAACGGGGCCAATAGCCGCATCAGCGCGCGCCACTCCTTCATGGCGCGGCGAAATTCGTGCACAGCGTCCTCGTTCGAGCGCTCCGGATCGACGATCGCCATGCGGCCTTTGGCCAGGATACTGGCCGCAATGGCGCGCACGGCCGGCCCGATCGCCGCTTTCGGCTGCAAGGCAGGTTTTTCGCCCATTTCCGGTTCTAGGAGCGCGTGCATGACGATCCGATGCGGTTAACGATGACATTATGACGAATTATCGGACTTGCCGCACTTCCCTTCTGGGGGCCGCCTTGCTACATCACCCCTCGACAAAACAATCGATTGACGCGGGGTGGAGCAGCCCGGTAGCTCGTCAGGCTCATAACCTGAANNAGGTCGTAGGTTCAAATCCTACCCCCGCAACCAACCATAAGTTATTGAAATACAATAATATTACCAGTAGTCGTTCTAAAGGCGGTCGGCGCGAAATGCGGCCAAGTCGCCGCCCGATCGTCACGGTAGCGAATATCATTTCCGTGACCGGCTTTGTCGAAAAACAGCCTGACGGTCAGCGCATGCTCGGCCCGCTAATACGCCAGCGTTTTGGCGAGGCTGGGGACCGCGAGATTGGCGGACGCAGTCGCATCTGCCTCCGCCGCAAGAGGCCCGTGCTAATGCCGACGGATCTGCGACGAACGCGCGGCGTCTCTCAATGACAGTTTCCCGTCGTCAACTTTTGCGGACGGCAGCGGGCATTGCCACGTTCACAGCCGGGCATCGCATCGCTCAAGCTCAAACCTTTCCGACGCGATCGGTTCGCGTGATCGTCCCGTTTGCGCCAGGCGGCCCGGTCGATGTGTTTGCGCGCCTGTTAGCGGAGAAATTGTCCGAACATTTCGGCCAACAATTCTACGTCGAGAACAGCGCCGGCGCCGGCGGCAATATCGGCGCCGGTCGCGCCGCAAAAGCGGCTCCAGATGGATATACTCTTCTTCTCACCGCCAATAATTACGTCATCAATCCGCTGCTCTACGACACGGTGCCCTATGATCCATTCAAGGATTTCGCGCCGGTTTCGCTCGCCGTTGGCTTCCCCACCGCATTCTCGGTCAATCTGTCGGTGCCGGCTCACACCGTCAGCGAACTCGTTGCACTGGTACGCGCGAATTCCGGCAAATACAGTTTTGCGTCGCCGGGCGTCGGAACGCCGTCGCATCTTCTCGGCGAGCAATTCCGGCAAGAGCTTGGACTTGATCTCGTGCACGTCCCCTACAACGGCAGCGGTCCCGCGACGGAAGCGGTGATGGCCGGCGATACGCCGGTCTGCTTCGCGGCGTTGACCGCTGCGGCGCCGCTGGCCCAGGCCGGCCGATTGCGCGTGCTCGCAACGATGAGCAAGACCAGGTCAGGCGCGTTGCCGGAGGTGCCGACGATTGCCGAGGCCGGCTATCCAGGTTTGGACGGCGAGGGCTGGGACGGGATCTTCGTCCCCGCCGGAACCCCGCCGGAAATCATCACCGCGCTCAGCGATCAAATCCGCAAAGTCATCGCGCTGCCAGACGTCACCGAGCGTATCGAAGCGCTCGGCTTCTCGCCCATCGGCGGCCCGCCGGACGCTTTCGCCAAACAGCTTGTGGCCGAAAGCGCGACCTGGGCTCGCGTGATCCGTGCGGCCGGGCTCAAGCTGCAATAACCGCGTGCGATTGTTCTTATTTCTTCGGCGGCGCCGCGGCGAATTTTGAGCCGCGAACGCACATGCGACCGCTGGCATCCTGCCAAAGTCGCTCGGTCGTGTGCAGGTGACCGAGCGCGCGGGCAATGGTGCTGAAATTATGCGACGAAAACCGTTCTGCGATGTCTGTGTAATACTGCGGCTCTTTGTCGATGGCGGCGAAAATCTCGTCCGCTAATGACTGTACCGTATTCTCATCACCCTCGCTCCCGACTTTGTCGGTCTTGCCCTTCACGTAGTCTTCGATCTGGGCAGTGTCGGCGTAAGCGTAAGTGATGCGCTCATAGTGTTCGCGCGGAATGCCCTCCGGAATCGTGGCGTCGATGCCGACCTTGGCGCCGGTCGGAACCACGCCAAATCCCTGTTGGAGGCTGGGGTCAAGCGGTTTCGCCCGGGCATTGCTGACGATCATGATGTCGCGATCACCCTGGACGCGCGTCGCAATCGCCCATTCCACTTCGGTCGGGTCAAACACGTCGATGTCGTCATCGACCACGACCACATGCTTGAGGTCCATCACCGACAATGCGGCCAGCAATGTATTCTTGGCTTCACCTGGTTGTTTTTTGATCGAAATCACCGCGTGCCAGAACGCGCAGCCGCCGAGCGTCACATTGATGTCCTTGACGACGACGCCCGCGGTCTTGAGCGCTTGACGGATCGCGGCATAGCGCGTCGGTGCGGCGAGCCAAGTGTTTTCCCACGGCATATGCAGATTGTAGTAGATTGGATATTTGCGCATCGCGATCGCCTTGATGCGCACCAGCGGGTTCCAGTGCAATCCGCCCATCAGTCTAGTGAATTCGCCGAAACGGCCTTCCGGGAACGTCCAGCCGGTGGGCAGAATTTCCGCCTCGAGAACGATCTCGGCGTTGGCAATGCAGGGCAGATCGATCGTTCGGCAACGCGCGAGCTCGACCGGCGCGCCGCGCAGCCCGCCCGCGATCGCCATCTCGTCGACGCCGAGAGGAGCCCGATAGCCCGCTCCGGTGATTTCAATCGGATGCGTGCCAATGGAGATCGAGACCGGCAGCGGCTCGCCGCGCTCGAAGGCGCGTTGCGCAAACATGCGCATATTATTCGGCGTCACCAGATCGATTCCGGTCAGATTCCGTTCTTTGACGATCATGCGGTAGATGCCGCTGTTGAGGCCGAACTCAGCATCGCGCGTGATCGCGATGCCGGCGGTGATCATCGGGCCGCCGTCATAGATCGACGACATCGGAATCGGAATTTTGTAAAGATCAACGTCATCGCCGACGAGAAAAATGTCGTCGGCCGGCGAGGCGTTGACATATTTCGCTGCGATCGGATTGCTGATGGCGCGCTGAAGTCGATCTTCTATCTCGCGATAGGTCTCGCAGCCCATCGACATGATCGCGCGTTCGCGCGAGCGGATGATGCCGGAAACGACCGGTATGTCGTAGCCAATGACATTATGGAAAAACAGCGCCGTCTCGGCTTGATCGACCAGCGTCGCGATATGGCGGATGTCGACGGGCTGATGCAAGTCGACGAGTTCTCCGGCCTGCCTTAAGCGATCGAGAAATTGGCGAAAATCTTCCTTCATAGACGATCCCTCGGAGGCCGCGCGGCCGGACTACCTATAAAGCGCTCCGCCAAGGAAACAACCGGTGGAGCGGGATGGCGGACGGCGAGAAATCCGGTTCCAATCGTACGCGCCTCCATAGAGAAAGTTCACTATGGAGAAACGACGATAATTCGGGTACTCGTCCGCAACCGTTATGAGGAGGTTTCTTGGTGACGAAAACGATGAAAGCGCTGGTCGTGGCGGCTCATGGCGAGCTCGATAATCTCAAGCTTATCGAAGATTATCCGATGCCGCAGGCCGTGGAGGGTCACGTCGTCATACGTGTGAGAGCCTCTTCGTTCAACTACCACGATTTGTTCACCGTCAAGGGTATGCCCGGTATTCGCGTGCCGCTCCCGGTGGTCATCGGTCTCGACATGGCGGGCGAGATCACCGCGTTGGGCGACGGTGTCACTCAATGGAAGAT
>PLTE01000415.1 GCA_003164375.1 Hyphomicrobiales bacterium
CGCGGATCGATCGATCGATGAATTGGCTCGGCGTATCGCCGTTGGGGTAGGAAATATAATTGGTGTTCTTGGCGGCGATCTCAGGCTTGAGCAGGTAATTGATCAGTTCATGCGCCTCCTCGGGGTTGGGCGCATCGCGCGGGATGGCGAGCGTGTCGAACCAGATTTGCGCGCCCTCTTTCGGAATCGAATAGCCGATCTCGACGCCGCCCTTGGAATCGGCGGCGCGCCGTTTTGCCTGGATCACGTCGCCGGAGAAGCCGACGACGAAGCAGATTTCGCCGGTAGCGAGCGCATTGAGATATTCCGAAGAATGGAATTTGCGCACGAAGGGCCTGATCCGCAGCAAAAGCTCGGTGACCTTCTTAAGGTCGCCGGGATCGCTGCTGTTCGGATCGAGCTGCAGATAGTGCAGGCCGGCCGACATGATGTCGTCGGATGAATCGAGCAGATGAACGCCGCAGTCCTTGAATTTCGCGAGCTTGTCCGGATCGAACACGGAGTCCCAGGAGTCGATCGCCGCGTCGCGGCCTAAAATCGCCCTCGCCTCCTGCACGTTGTAACCAAGCCCGGTGGTGCCCCACATGTAGGTGACGGCATACTGGTTGCCGGGATCGTAGACGGCGAGCTGTTTGGCGATTTCCGGCCAGGCGTAAGCCAAATTCGGCAGCTTCGACTTGTCGAGTTTCTGAAAAATGCCTGCCGCGATCTGGCGCGCAAGAAAATAGGCGGTCGGCACGACGACATCGTAGCCGGATTGGCCGGCCAGGAGCTTGGCCTCCAACGTATCGTTGGAGTCGAACGTGTCGAAACGCACCGCGATGCCGGTTTCCTTGGTAAAGACGTCGAGCACCGTCGGGTCCTGATAGTCCGACCAGTTGTAGTAGTTGACGACACGCTGTTTGGGCAGCGCCGGCACAGCGAGCAAGACCATCGCGCTCGCCAGCGCGGGAATGATGGATAGGATAATTCCGGACGATTTCACGTGTCGGTCGGCAGCCCGGCGGCTTTCCATGCCAAAATTCCGCCCGCGAGGTGCGAGCCATAGGCAAAGCCCTGTTCCTGGGCCGCAAGCGATGCGGTCACCGAACGGCGGCCGGAACGGCAGGCGAACACCACTTGACGCCCGGCCGGCTCCGGAATAGCGGCCGGATCGAAGGCCGACAGTGGCACCACGACGGCATCGGGAAAGCGTTCGAGCTCCGTCTCGTTGGGCTCGCGGACATCGACCAACAAGATTCGGTGCTCTTGCAGTCCGCGCGCGACCTCTTGCGGGGTCAGATCGCGCACAGTGGGGGGGTGCTCCGGCATCGTCGGCCTCCTCAACGTCGTCAAGCTTAAGCCTACGTCCTCCCGGCGCGAAGGTGAAGGCCTTCGAGCGTGATCCGGAAAAATACAAACCGCCATTCTGAAAAGATATGCCCCGGCTAGACCGTCACCTGGGTGCCGACCTCGACGACACGATCGGTCGGAATCTGAAAGTAGTCGGTCGCATCGTTGGCTGACCGCGCCAGCGTGATGAACAGCCGGTCCTGCCAGCGCGGCATGCCCGAATGCGGCGCCGGCCGCAGCGCGCGGCGCGACAAGAAAAACGACGTCGACATGATGTCGAATTGCCAGCCGAGCTTGCGCGCGATGGCGAGCGCGCGTGGCACGTTCGGCGATTCCATATAGCCGAAGCGCAGCAGCACCCGCATGAAGGTCGAGCCGACCGGCTCGATGCGCACGCGCTTGTCGGCCTCGACGCGCGGCGTATGCACGGTCTCGACGCTCAAAATGACGTTCTTTTCGTGCAGCACTTTGTAATGCTTGAGACTGTGCATCAGCGCGGTCGGCGCGCTTTTCGGATCGCTGGTGAGAAACACCGCGGTGCCGGGAACACGCTGCGGCGGCTTCTTCTCCAGGATGCGCACCAGATCGTCGAGCGGCGTTTCCAGTTTGCGGGTCTTCTCGAACAGAATCCTGCTGCCGCGCCGCCACGTATACATCACCAACATCACCACGCCGCCGAGCGCCAACGGCACCCAACCGCCCTCGATCACCTTGAGCATATTGGCCGAGAGAAAGGTCAGATCGATCAACAGGAACGGCACGATCAGCGCCGCCGCGGCAAGCGGCGACCAGCGCCACATCCGCCACACGACGATAAATGCCATGGTGCAGGTGACGACCATGGTTCCGGTGACGGCAATGCCGTAAGCCGAGGCGAGCGCGCTCGACGAGCGGAACAGCGCGACCAAAAGCAGCACGCCGACCAGCAACAGCGCATTGACCCGCGGCATGTAGATCTGTCCGGAGCGCTGCGCCGAGGTGTGGCGGACCTCCAGCCGCGGCAATAGCCCGAGCTGGATCGCTTGGCTGGACAGCGAATAGGCTCCGGTGATCACCGCCTGGCTCGCGATCACGGTCGCTGCGGTCGCCAGCACGACCATGGGGATGAGCGCCCAATCGGGATAGAGCAGGAAGAACGGATTCTCGATCGCCTCCGGCCGGGCGAAGACCAGTGCGCCTTGCCCGAGATAATTGACCGCGAGCGAGGGCAGGACCACCGCGAGCCAGGCGACCTGGATCGGGCCGCGGCCGAAATGTCCGAGATCGGCATAAAGCGCCTCGGCGCCGGTGACGGCGAGAAAGACCGCGCCGAGCGTGTAAAGGCCAACCATGCCGTGATGGGCGAGAAAATTGACGCCGTAGAACGGATTGAGCGCCCAAAGCACGCCGGGATCGGCAGCGATCCAGGTCAGGCCGGGGATCGCGATCGCCACGAACCAGATCACCATGATCGGACCGAATAGCGCCGCCACGCTGGCCGTGCCGCGCGACTGCACTGCAAACAGCGCGACCAGGATCACGACCGTCAGCGGCACCACATAGGCGTGGAACGCCGGCGTAGCGATGTCGATGCCCTCGACGGCGGACAGCACCGACAGCGCCGGCGTAATGACGGCGTCGCCGTAAAACAGCGCCGCGCTGACGATCCCGAGCAGCGCGACAATGCCGGCGGCTTTGCTGATGCGGCCGACGGCGCGCGAGGCAAGCGCCATCAAAGTGAGCGTGCCGCCTTCACCGTTGTTATCGGCGCGCAGCAGAATCACCACGTATTTGAGCGTCACGATGATGAACAGCGCCCATAGGATGAGCGACACCACGCCAAGTACCGTGGCGCGGTCGGGCACGCCATGTTCGCCGGAAGCAGCCACCATCGCTTCGCGCAAGGCGTAGAGGGGGCTGGTGCCGATATCGCCATAGACGACACCGATACTGCCGACTGCAAGGCCCCATAACCCGGTGTTGTGCGAACGAGCTTCGCCGCTGCCGTCGACCGGCGCTTCGCTCCGGGCCGGAGCGCTTACGCTATCTGTCATGAAATTTGAAACAGGACGTCGCCTGCTCCTGCTGCTGCAAGAGATGCAGGGCCGCGCCTATACACCCTTCGCAGCGCGGAGTCATGAGGAAGCCTGGCGTTTATTTGTGCGCCGGCCTCAAAGCACCGATCCGGGACCCGCCGGGACCAGGACAGCAACGGCGAAGGCCGCATAGGTCCGTCCTGGAGCGGAGCGATTTAGTTATAACAGATCAAGTATTTAGACATCGGCATCGCGTCGGCGGGGCCGGCGGCTCGGTTCCGTCACGGCTTGAGGTCCGGCGGAACTGGGGGCGACTCCCGCATCAGCGTAATGGTGACGCGCCGATTGGCGGCGATGTAAGGGTCGTCCGGGAACAATGGATCGGTGTCGGCCTTGCCGGCCACGGCATAGATATTGTTCGAAGCTAAGCCCTCCTCTTCCAGGATTTGGCGCACCGCATTGGCACGATCGACCGACAGGTTCCACGGCCCGTAATCGGGCTGGGGCGCGACCTGGGAGGCCGAGGTGTGTCCGGTGATCGAAACCCGGTACGGCAACTGCTTGAGCGCGCCGGCGATCTTCTGGATGATCCGCCGGGTGCGCTCATACGGTTCCTTGGAGCTTTCCGGGAACATCGAGCGTCCGTCCTGGTCGACGATCTCGATATTAAGCCCGTCCTTGCCCTCCTCGATCATGATGTGCTTGGAGACCTCGGTGAGCTCGGGCATGTCCTGCAGGGCTTGGCGCAGCGACGCCGCGGCCATCGCGAAGGCCTGATCCTCCTTGAACTTGCCGCCGAATTCGCGCTTGAGATCGCCTTCATCGGGCGTCGGCGTGGCCGACGCATCCTCGGGCTGAATATGGGCTGCGTTTTTGAGCTTCGGCCGGGTGGGCAGGCCGTCGACCTCGATGATGCCGGAATAGCGAACATTGGTCTGCACGCCGAACGCGTCGCGCATCGAGCCGGCGACGATTTGCAGCTTCTGCTGGTCCTGGTTGGAAAACGCGACCAGCATAACGAAGAAGCTGACGAGAAGCCCCATCAGGTCGGCGAAAGTGACGAACCAGCCGTGACCGCCGCCGTGTGCTTCCTTACGCCGTGCCATAATTTACGCCCAGATGACCCACGCCCTGATGGCATTCGCCCTGCCGGCTCACACCCTTATGCCGGGACGGGCTCCGGTTCGACATCGCGATGCTTCTCCGGCAGATAGGCAAGCAGCATCTCGCGCACGAGCGTCGGGCTCTTTGACTCGCGGATCATGAGGATGCCGTCGATGATGAGCGTCCGATTGATTTCCTCATCGACCAGTTTGAGATGCAATTTATCGGCGATCGGCAGCGTCAGGATGTTCGCCACCACAGCGCCGTACAGCGTCGCCAATAGCGCCGTCGCCATGAACGGACCGAGCTTGGACGGATCGGTCATATTGGCGAACATTTGCACCATGCCGATCAGCGTGCCGATCATGCCGAAGGCGGGCGCGCAGTCGCCGATCGCGCGGTAGATTTTCTGGCCTTCGTCGAGGTGGCATAAAAAATTGTCGCGGTCGCGCTCGAGATTATCGCGAATGAATTCGGTCTCGTAGCCGTCGGCGACGAAACGGATTCCCTTGGCGAGGAACGGATCCTCGATCTCGACCTTCTCCAGACCGATCGGGCCTTGCTTGCGCGCGATTTCGGCGAGGCCTGCAATTTCATCGACCAGCTCGCGCTGCGAGATCCGGCGCATGCTGAAAACGAATTTCGCGCCGAGCGGCAGGCCATGAAAGATCGACGACAGCGGGAAGCGGATCAAGGTCGCGGCAAACGACCCGCCAAAAATGATGATGACGGCGTGGTCGCTCACGAACATGCCGAAGCCGCCGCCCATGAGCATCACGGTGGCGACGACAGTCGCTCCGGCGAGCAAGCCGAGGCCTGTTGCAATGTCCATAAACCGCTCCCAACCCGCGACGGCAAGACCCTGGAATACCCTTATACGTACGGCCGCCGCGCTTAAGGGACGGTTACCGCTGGAACCCGTGCCATTCCGATGCGGTGGGACGCATCCAGCGCCATAGCCCAGCGGTAATCCGGCAAGGGGATGACCCAAGCGGGAAAAAGCAGCACAATGGGGCCGTCACGACGGCCGAGCCCCTTTGGCATCTACTGCCGTCCACTATCCAGGGAGAAAAGTCATGCGCGAGATCGGCCACTTCATCGGCGGCAAAGAGGTGAAGGGCACGTCGGGGCGTTTCGGCGATGTCTTTAACCCCAATACCGGCGAGGTGCAGGCCAAGGTCGCGCTCGCCGCCAAAACCGAGGTCGAGCAGGCGATCGCCAATGCGCAAGCGGCGTTTCCGGCCTGGGCCGCCACCAATCCGCAGCGCCGCGCCCGGGTGATGTTCAAATTCCTGGAACTGATCCAAAACGAATATGACGACTTGGCGCGGCTCCTATCCTCCGAGCACGGCAAGACCTTCGCCGACTCAAAGGGCGATATACAGCGCGGCCTTGAAGTGGCCGAATTCGCCTGCGGCATTCCGCATCTGTTGAAGGGCGAATACTCCGAGGGCGCCGGTCCCGGTATCGACCTGTATTCCGTCCGCCAGCCGCTCGGCGTCGTCGC
>PLTE01000203.1 GCA_003164375.1 Hyphomicrobiales bacterium
ACTGGTACATCGCAGCGAAGGTCTCGGGCTCGGCGGTCTCGAATGCGTGCCAACGATCCAGATCGGTCAATGCCGCCGGATCGCGAAAACGCGCCGCAAAGCGCGCCCGGGTCGACGCGTCGAGCGCGAAACCGGCAAATTCCATGCGCTCTGCCGCAAGGAACGCCTTGATTTCGGGCAACGTGATCTGGTGTTCCTGGACGTGAAACAACAAGTCGCGGCACTCGTTGGTGGCGAAGAAGTCGTTCCACTGGACGACCGATTTCAGCATTGATCCGTCATCGGCCGCCATCACCGCTTCCCGGAAGCGTCGAATCTGGTCCGGGATCGGCTGGTAGCCCCACTCGGCGATCAGCGCACGAGCCGCGACCACGCTGCGTCGCGCCAGCGCGCTGTAGAGACCGACCTGCATGACGCCGTCCGGTCGCAACAGCGACAGCAACACATGCCAGCCCGCCCATGGATCCGCGAGGTGGTGCAGGACGCCGGATGCGTCGATGTAATCGAACTGACGTCCGGTCGAGCCGAGCTTCAGGAGATCGGCTTGTCCGAATTCTACGTTCGTCACGCCGATCTTGTCCGCCATTCGCCGCGCGTAACTGAGGCTCTTGAGGCTGAGATCGATCGCCGTAATGCGGGCGCGAGGGGTTTGTCTCGCGAATTCAATGGTGGAGAGGCCGGTGCCGCAGCCGGCGACAAGAACATCGAGATTCTTTTGCGGATGACGATCGTCGAGGACGATGGGGGGGCCGGGCGGTCCTGGAGCGACCCAACGTGGATAGGGGCTCTCCTCGTATTGCTGCCGCACCGCGCGCGACACCGCGGTATCGACTGTCGTGAGCACCGGGATCGTTGCCGCGATCCGGCGCTCCTGCGCCGGTTCTTTGACCTGCTGGACCAACAAAGCGTCCACACATAGCGGCCAGGATCGTTCAAGTAAGTTCCCCGCATTCGCGACGGCATGAAGCGGAAAATAGCTGCCCACGGCGACGGGCCAGAGCACCGGATAGGGCGCCCCGGCCGCGATCGCCTGTTCGAGCTTATCGCGCAATCGAAGCGCCTGCTCATTCTCCGCCTCGGCGATCGCGTAGACATAGTCGTTGATGAAGCACTGCCGGGCTAGCGCGCAGTAGAAATCAAGCAGCCGTCCATCGGACGCGTCGTCATTCGCCGCCGCCGTCGCGCTCGCCAGCAAGGCGTAACGCACATTCGTCAAAAGCCGTTCCAGGCCGATGTCGGTGAGCGGATCGGACGTGAGTAGACAGCAAAGCAGCTGGTCATCCGCCAGGTCCGTTTCCCCCGACGCGCCGAACAGTTGCGTCGCGAGCAACCGCTCCGGCCACGCCGCATTGGCGCGGGCCACGCCATCCTTAACGGCACCATTGAGCTTTATCATGCTGATGCAGGCGCCGGTGAGTTCGCGCGGGCGGTCCCATGCTTCCGAGACTGCGCGCAGCAACAACTCGCGAATTCGGCCGTCGTCTGCGGTAAATCGCGCCGTCCTGACGCACTGCGCAAAGAACGATCTGTTCTGCGCCGTGTCCGCGAGTTCGAGCACGCGGGCGGCGACGCTGACGGCCAATTTTAGATTCCCGGCCGCCGCTTGCGCGCGGCCGAGATCTTCATAAGCGACCGGCAAATCGGGCCGCAGTTCAACAGCACGCTCAAAATAGGGAATGGCTTCGACGGCCTTGGCCTGCGCCATGAGTGCCGCGCCCAGCATCCTGTTGGTTTCGGCATGCGCGGGAAACAGCTTGAGAATGCGCCGGTAGTGCCGTTCCGCCTCCGCGAAGGCTCCGGCGCGATGGAAGGCCAGAGCCGCGCCGAACATTTCGCCGGGCACCGCATCGGGTGGCGGAGCAGCCGCCCCGCCGAATGCCGGTTTCGCGCCGGAACGGCCCAAAGCTCGCCTTTGCTTCCGGTTCATGGCGTCCGTCGATGGCTGAATGAAAGCTCGGCATCGTGCTAGCGAACCCGCCCATAGGGGTCAACTTGGGGCTCGCTTGGGCTGCCTTGGGCTTACTTGGGCTGCCTTGGGGCTCACTTGGGCCTGACTTGGGGTTCGACCTGCGGCCAAGGTGGGCAGAGTCTAGCGCGATTTGATCTCGATTTGCGTCGGAACCTGCTCCGCGTGACGGCATTGCCTTTGCGGGTCTGGCAACCTACGGTCCCGGCGTGAAAACCACTACGAAACTGTTGCTTGCGACAGCCGGCGTCGTGTCGGCGTTGGCTTTCGACATGCCGGCCGGCCACGCTTATGGCGACGCTCCGTGGTGCGCGGTCATCAGCCTCGGTAGTGGGGAAGTCTATTGGGATTGCCAATATCGCACGGTGGAAGAGTGTGTACCGAACGTGATCGCCGGCAATCGCGGCTTTTGTAATCTCAATCCCTATGGACCGGGTCCCGGCGCGCCCGCTGTGGCCCATCCGCAGCGTCATAAGCGCTCCGCGCAACATTGACAGCGTGGCGGGTATGACCGGCGGGATTGATTCTACGGTATTTTGATTCAACAGCCGCGAGGCGAATGACGCTTTAGGCGCATTCATGCTCCAAAATACCAGTGCTTTCGCTGCGCAAGGCGGCTGCGCCTTGACCAGAGAAAGCCTGTAAAATAAGGGTTTCCGCGATCGGAGAGGTGGCCGAGTGGCTGAAGGCNNGCACGCCTGGAAAGTGTGTATACGGCAACGTATCAAGGGTTCGAATCCCTTCCTCTCCGCCATCCTTTGCCCTTCGGGCTTCGGGTGCTAGGGCGCCCGAAGTTCGAAGGGTGAAGGGTGTCGCCCTAAGCTTCCGCGGGAGGTCCTGCGCCCTAGCGCACGATGCGTGCGCGCAAGCAACTTTGGTCGCGCACGATGTCAAAGCGCTGCCGCAGCGCGACATGCGGAAAGTATTTAAACTAAAGCGTGGATGCAGATGGCTGAACGCGGCGTCGTTTACACGATCTGGGGGAATGACAACAAATACGAACGCGCGCTGGAGCGGTCGCGCCGCTCGCTCGCGGCATTTCACCCCGAGTTGCCGGTCGAAGTCTTTCGCATCAGCAGCACGTCGGATCCGTCGTGGGGGCTCGCGGAAAAGTCTCACATGTTCGCGAAGAGTCCATTTCGGGAAACGCTCTACCTCGACATTGACACAGTGGTTTTGGGAAAACTCGATTTCGGATTTGAAAAAGCACGAAATTTCGGACTGGCTTGCTGCATCAACGAATGCCCTTGGGCGTGGCGCTATACCGGGCTGCGCGACAATCGCGGCGCCATCGAGTATAATACCGGCGTGCTTTTTTTTACCGACCGTGCTCGGCCGATATTTGAGACTTGGGAACAGCTCATCCCGAAACTTGATTCGTCGATCACGTTGGTGCGGGACGGAAAACTCGTAAAAATGCCGTTCAACGACCAGGGTGCCTTCGCCGCGGCGATTGAAGAATGTCGGTTCAATCCTTTCGTGCTGCCGCTCAACTGGAACTTTCGCCCGCAACATCATCACTCGTTCTTTGGACCGATTGTCGTATGGCACGAATACGCGGAAATACCGTCACCGATTCTGGAATTAAATCGCTATTACGAGCGCAAAGATGCCGTCATTCAATTTCACTTTGCTGGCTCGAACCGCGGTTAGCCGGTGCGGATCCAGCATGCCGCGAGAGCGCAGGCAGAGAGCGCCGCGCGTGGCGTCGTTATTCGTTAAACTAGCAAGCGTTGCCTCCATATCGGCTCGACAGGTGTCCTGCGCGCCCGCGTTGGAACGTCCAATGTCTGCGATGATGCGGGCCTGGCTCGCTGCGGTCTTGTCGTTCTGCGCCTTGGTTCACGCCGCTTGCGCGCAAGCGAATTTGGTCGAGCGCGACGTCAAGGCTTTGCCGGGCCGCGACGTGCGCGTCGGCATCTACACCAGCATCCGGCCGGATTGCACCTCCGGACCGCTGCCGGCGATTCGACTTGCCGGCGCGCCTGCGCACGGCACCGTCACCGTCAAGCGCGCCACGCTCAAGGCCACCAATTTTAAACAGTGCCTGGCGGCCGAAGTGCCGGCCTTCGTCGCGTTCTATCGCGCCGCGCAGGATTTCAACGGCGCCGACGAATTCGACCTGGAAGTCAGTTTTGCCGGCGGCCGCAAACAGATCCAACATTTCCATGTGAGCATTTCAAAAGAATTGGGCGGCGGGCAAGACATATAGTGCTTGGTCTGGTGCTTAGTCCGGAACGGCCGATGCCGGGTTTGCCGACAGGACGGCGCTTCAGGGAAATGCCGGAAGTCGACCGGCTCAATGACGAGGGGGCGTGCTTCGATGCTGCCGGCAGAATCATGGTCGCGGAATCCGCGGTCGCCGCATTTGCCGAAGGTGCCCGGACCGAGCTGGAAACCGCGACGGTAACCCGGTGCCGAAATGTGCTGCTGTCGGGACGCATAACTCCAGCGCTCGAATTGACGCCGAAAGTATTTTATAACATATTGATTTTACTTAATAAAATTTACCAGGCGAGGCGACGCGCTCTCCCGAGCGCCGCACAGCGACGCGGCAGCGATTGCGTGTTTTTTGCGCAACACCTCCCCGAAATCGGTCAAACGGACCTGTGACTTGGGCAGTTCTTCGTTGCACCAGTGTATCCGTCGGTTAATGTCACGGGTGCGACGGAGGGGGGAACCCTAAGTCGACCCGTCCGGTGTTTTCGGGACAGTGAGAAAACCGGTCGGTTAGGGGACGAAAGGGGACCTTCCAGGGGTGCGTTGCACTCGTCGGAGACGGAACCCTCCCACGGCAAACAACTGGAGGTTCAAAATGAAGATGGTGAAAAGCCTCCTCCTCGGTTCCGCGGCCGGTTTGGTTGCGGTCACTGCGGGGCAAGCAGCCGATCTTCCCGTTAAGGCCAAGCCGGTCGAATACGTGAAGGTTTGCAGCCTCTACGGGGCAGGATTCTATTATATGCCGGGCACCGATATGTGCATCAAGATCGGTGGCTGGGTGCGATCTGAAGGCACCTGGGGCAACATCAACGGCAGCTTGAGCGGAACGGGGTTGTCCGAGCAAATTAATTCGCGGTTTACCAATAACTTCGCTATCCGGTACCGCGGTTACGTGACGGCCGACGCCCGCGAGCAGACTGCTTACGGCACGGCGCGCGGCTACATCGACGTCGGCGTCAACGAAAGCGACGTCGGCACGCCGGCAACCGAAACGAGCAACACCTTCAGCTCGAACCGCGCCTTCCTGCAATGGGCGGGCTTCACCTCCGGCCTGACGCAGTCGTTCTTCGACTTCTACAGCGGCCCGGCCATGGCCTATCGCGCCGCGTCGGTCGCGAACTACGAAGATACCGGTGACGGCGGCTGGTGGGTGGCGGCTTACACCGCGCAGCTCGGCAACGGCTTGTCGGCATCGATCTCGGCGGAAAATCGGCGTACCACCCAGATCATTGGCGTGGGTCAGACCACCGTCGGTGCTGCGACTGTTGGACTTCTTAACGGCGCCCTCCTCACCGCTGGTCTCACCGCGGCCACCGGCTACGGCGGCTTCCAGTCGCCCGACATTGTCGGCAATCTTCGGGTCGATCAGACCTGGGGTAGCGCACAGGTCATGGGCGCTCTGCATGAGGTCAATCCCGGCTATTACCAAGCTTCGACCATCGCCAGCGCTAACGGCTTGGGCCATGCCAGCGATTCTTGGGGTTGGGTCGCCGGCGCGGGTCTGCGGTTGAACTTCCCGGTGGTCGCCCAGGGCGACTACTTCCAGGGTGAAATCAACTATACCCAAGGCGCTCTTCGCTACCTTGGGCAGAACGCGACTGCCAACTTCGGGGCCCTCAATAATAGCAGCAACCAACAGGGCTTCGGTCTCCTGAGCGACTGTGTTTACGGCGCCAACGCTGGCGTCGGGGGCACGGCAGCCACGGGCACCGGGTGCAATCTGACGACTGCCTGGGCCGTCGTCGGCGGCTACGAGCACTACTGGACGCCGCAAGTGCATGAATCGTTCGTCGCCGGCTATGAGGCGGTGAACTACAACAGCCAAGCCAACAACATCTTGTGTTCGATGGAAGGTGGCGGCAACGGCGCTGGAGTGGGTACCGCGGCTCTCGCCACCCCAGGGTGCAGCAACAACTACTCCTGGTACAGCCTTAGCTCGCGTTTGCAGTGGGACGTGACCAAGTCGTTCTACCTCGGCGTTGAAGTGCTGTACGAACATCTGAATAGCGCCACGACGTTCAACGGTCTGATCCCGACCAATCTCAATCTCGGTGCACCGGGCCCGTCTTCGTCTATGGGAGGAGCGCCGAGCGTGGGTGACCAGAACGCATGGTTGGTCACGGCGCGTATGCACAAGGACTTCCTGCCCTGATCGTTTGATCGAGGCACGAATTTCGGCAACCCCGGCGGCTCGTCCGCCGGGGTTTTTCTTTGTCTAATCGCCGGCCTTGACTGCGAAACTCGCCGGCGGACGGCCCTGCTGATAGGCCTGCCACATCGCGACATAGGCGGCCTCAATGTGTCGGGTAAAGCGCCGCGTGTCGAAAAGCGGATAAGTGCCGCGGTTGCGGATCAATTTGGCCTTGATCGAGGCGAGTAGCGCCCGATCGCGCGCGAGCTTCAGCGCCAAGGCCTCATAGTCGTCGATCGTCGTGGTGATCAGCTCGGCAAGACCGATGGCGTCGAGCAGGCTTGCGGCGACACGCCCGGCGAAGGTCGAGCCGAGACACGTTATGACCGGCAACCCCGCCCACAGCGCGTCGCTTGCGGTAGTGTGGGCGTTGTAAGGCAGCGTGTCGAGGAACAGATCGGCCTGCCGGTGACGCGCCAAGTGATCGGCGGGCGAAACGCGCGGGGCGAACACCAAGCGCTGTGGTTCGACACCGCGGCGCTCCGCCTCACGCCGCAGATTGCGCGATGCCAGTGCATTGTCTTCCAGCAGCCACAGCACGCTGCCGTCCACCGCTTGCAACAGCCGCATCCAGGCGTCAAACAGCGTCGGCGTGATCTTGTAGGAATTATTGAAGCAGCAGAAGACAAAGCCACCTTCCGGCAAATCAAGCGCGCGGCGCGTCGGAGTTAATTCAGCGATCGGTCGTTGCGAATCATTGACCTGATAGCTGTCGGGCAGCCAGACCACCTTTTCGCTGTAGGATTCGAAATGGTGCTGCGGAATGACGGTCCGGTCGGCGATGACGTAATCGATATAGTCGGCGCCCATGGTGCCGGGATAGCCGAGCCAACTGACCTGAACGGGCGCCGCGCGTCGCGCCAGGATGCCGAGGCGGCTATCTCGGGTGAACCCTTTCAAATCGACGACGATATCGATTTCAAGCTGCCGAACCAGTTCGGCGATTTCCCGATCGCCGTGGGAGCGGCTGTCGACGAATCGTTCGAATGACGCCTTGAGCCGGCGGCGAAGATCAGAATCCTGCTCCGCTCCGAGCGAAATGGCGGTCACCTCGAAACGCGAGCTGTCATGGTGCTCGAACAGACCGGCGGTCAAAAATGCCGTTGCGTGCTCGTGTAAGTCGGCCGAGACATAGGCGACGCGAACGCGATCGTGAGGATAGACTTCGCCGCGCCACAATGGCGGAAAAGATGGCTGATCCTCCACATAGCGTTTGGCGCATTGCAGCTGATCGGCGGCCGAGGACGCCAGTGCGAGGATTGGAAAAGGGGTGCTCGCCGGCTTGTGCTGTCGTATCGCCGACAGAAGCTGCGCGGTCTCCGCTTCCAGGTTGCTCCAGTCGGCCATATGCAGCTTTGCCTGGAGTCTTCGCCCAGCCAGGTAGTCGAGGTCGGGCTTTAATTTGAAGGCCTTATCGCAGGCGGCGAAGGCCTCGTCATAGCGGTTGAGTTCCGCCAAGGCGTTGCCCCGGCCGAACCATGCTTCGGCAAGATCGGGCTTAAGGGCCCGTGCCCTGTCGAACGCCGCTATGGCGTCGTCGTAGCGTTTGAGTGCGGCGGAGAAATTGCCGCGGCCGAGCCAGGCTTCGGCAAGATCCGGCTTTAAGGCCAGTGCCTTGTCATGGGCGGCGAACGCCTCGTCATAGTGCCTGAGTTCGGTTAGGACATTGCCCTGGCCAAGCCATGCTTCAGCGAGATTTGGCTTGAGAGCCGATGCCCGACGAAAAGCCGCGAACGCTTCGTCGTAACTTTTCAGTTCGAACAATGCATTGCCGCGGCCGAGCCACGCTTCGGCAAAATCGGGTTTGAGGTTGATCGCCTGTTGGTATGCGGAAACCGCTTCGTCCCATCGCTTGAGAGATGTCAGCGATTTGCCTTTGTTGCAGAACGCGTCCGCGTAGCGCGGATTGAGCTTGATCGCCGTTTCGAAGTCGCCGACCGCGTCGTCATAACGGTTCAAATCGTTGAACACCGTGCCGCGGTTGTTCCAGCTTTCAGGCGCAGCAGCATTGATCGCCAGTGCTTGGCTAAAGCGTTCTAACGCCTCGGCGGGACGGTCCAGGGCTTTGAGGATGATGCCGTAATTGTACAGCGTTGCATCGGAGCCCGCATGTTCCCGCAAGGCCCGGCGCAGATAGGTCTCGGCTTCCGCAAACCGGCCGAGCTGCGTCAGAGCGATACCAAGCAGATTGAGAGCGGCGACATGTCTGGGTTGCGCACCAAGCACGGACTTGAACAGCCGCGCGGCGTCCTCGACGTTGCCGGCTTGCAGCGCCGATAGAGCGCGTTGAAACGTTTCATCGCGCAATTTATCGGATCGACTAAGACCTCCGAGTTCGTTGACGAAAGCCGGTCTTACAACCGGATCCGTGCGGTGGCTGTAATGGCTCTTAAACTGCGACTCGTGCGCAAGCCGGTCCTTATCGTTCTCCAAAATTGAATATTTGAATCCGAGGTCGTCGACGTCGGCATAGCGCCATGGATACTCGTTTCTAATGCGGTGGATGGCTAACGTGTAAGCGATGGGTCCCGTAATTCTCAATACGGCGAGCTTTCCGGCGCCGTCCCGGGCCGGGTCATAGGTTTCTATGTTTTTTTGCACCGTGCCGATAACTTCGCGAAGAAACGGATGATTGGGCGCGGATACGATGCACCACGTCAAATATTCTCCATTCTGATCCAATTCGGGCCACATGCCCCAGCGTTCATATCTCTGGCCTTTCTTGTTCTGCCAGTGAGATAGAATGAAAGCATCGTTCGGACGAAGGACGTCGTCGAGCGGCTTCGTCGTCGTCGATTTTATGTCGAGATAGACGCCGCCGAGCTTGTACAATACGAGGTATCTGAAGAAATCCGCCTTGGCGGCGCCATAGGCGGGGTCGATTCGGACATAGGATTGATAGATGGACCGATCGTAATGCGTTCGTATGAAACGATCGCATTCCGCATCATCATACAAATAATGGGTCCACGTGCCGTTTAATTGCTTTATGTGCGAGATATTCGCGCGGAACGCGTCCGTCAGGTCGCTTTTGCGTGCGACTGTTTGATGTATGAGTTTAGGAATGGCCATTGAAATTGGCCGCATCGGACTCGACCGCGAAACTCGCCGCCGGATTGCCAAGCTGCTGCGTCCGCCACATCGTCCGGTAGGCAGTCTCGATGTTTCGGGTAAAGCGCCCGGTATCGAACAGCGCGCAGCGGGCGCGGTTGTGCGCCAGCCTGGCTTTGAGCGAGGCGAGGAGCGCCGGATCGCGCGCGAGCTTCAGCGCCAGTGCCTCATAGTCCTCGAAGGAACTGGCGATGAGCTCGTCGAGGCCGGCTGCTTTGAGCAGGCTTGCGGCAACGCGCGCCGCAAAGGTCGAGCCGAGGCAGGTGACGAACGGAAGGCCCGCCCATAGCGCATCGCACGCGGTTGCGTGGGCGTTATAGGGCAATGTGTCGAGGAACAGGTCAGCCTGCCGATGGCGCGCCAGATGATCTGCGGCAAGCGGCACCGAGGGGGCAAAGACCAGGCGCTCCGGCGCCACGCCGCTGTGTTCCGCTTCGCGGCGCAGGTTGGCCGAGGCGGTCGCGCCGTTCTCTCTCAACCACAATACGCTGCCGTCGATCTCTTTGAGGAGCCGCATCCAGATGCCGAACACCGTCGGGCTGATCTTGTATGGCTGATTGAAGCAGCAAAACACCATTGCCTTATCGGGCAGTTGCAGTTCGCTCCGCGTCGGCGTTCGCTCCGCGATCTGCCGCGTGGCGTCGGTGACCATGAAGCTGTCGGGCAGCCAGACCACCTTCTCGCTATAAGAGTCGAAATGCTGCTTGGGAATGACCGTTGAATCGGCAATGACGTAATCGACATATTCGGCGCCGACCGTGCCCGCATAGCCAAGATAGCCGGCCTGAATAGGCGCGGGGCGATGGGCGAAAATGCCCATACGGGCGCCCTGCGTATAGCCGTTCAGGTCGATCAAAATGTCGATTTCGGCCTCGCGTATGCGGGACGCGATCTCGTCGTCGCGCCATGCGCCGGCGTCGATAAAGGTGTCGAAGGCGTTCCGCAGCCTTAGGCGCATTTCCGAGCCGTCGTCCGGTCCGATCGATATCGCCATGACTTCAAATCGTGTTTTGTCATGGCTCTCGAACATCCCTGCCGTAAGATGTGACACCGCGTGTGGGCGAAAATCGGAAGAGACATAGGCGATGCGCAACTTATCATGGTTGTAGAGTTCGCCCTGCCAGAGCGGCCTTTTGGCAAGCGGATACCGCGCTTTGGTGAATATTCTGGCGCACTCAAGCTGCTGGGCAGGCGATGTCGAGAACGCCAAAACGCAAAAAGGGTAGAGCGGCAATCCGGAATTGATGCAGGATACAAGGGTCGAGCATTCGGCATCGAAGTTGCTCCAATCGCAGAGATGCAGTTTGGCATAAAGCCGCATGCTCCTCGTGTCGGAATCGTCGGTTCGAAGCGACAGCGCCCGATCATACGCAGCCAGCGCTTCATTGTAGGACCTGCGATTGCAATAGATGTTGCCGGCATTGCTGTAAGCGTCGGCAAAGTCGGGCTTCAAGGCGATGGCCTTGTTGTAGCTGGCCAGAGCGTCGTCGGACCGCTGCAGCGCTACCAGCACATTGCCGCGGTTGACGTGGGCTTCCGGAAAGTTCGGCTTTAGCGCGATGGCCCGGTCATAATTGGCAAGCGCTTCATCGAGGCGCTTGAGATATTGCAGCGCCATGCCGCGATTGTTGTAGGCGTCGGCAAGACCGGGGTGCTGTCCGACGAGTTCGTCATATTGGCGCAGTGCTTCGGTAACCTGACCATCGTTCAGCAGGCACGCCGCATAGTTATTACGGGCAGTAGAGTGGTGCGGGTTTATGTCCAGGATTCTTTTGTAGGTTTGCGCCGCTTCTGCGTGGTTTCCCGTCATGCTGAGCGCGACAGCGAGATTGTAATGAATCTCCAGGATGTCCGGTCGTATGGCGGCGGCACGACGAAACATGTCGATTGCCGATCTCATGTTGCCCTGTTGCGCGTAAAGCGTCGCCAACAAATATACGCAGTCGAAATTGCCGGGCGTGTTGCGCAGAATGCGATTGTAGATCGTCGCGGCGTCGGAGAGACGTCCCGCCTTTTGATGGGCGACGGCGGCTTGGAGCTGGCGGGTTTGGTCTTGCGACATCACAGCCTAATGCCTTAATTCGGCATGAAACTCAAAGCGCGCTACCGCGTGTTCTGGTTGCACGCGCGCTTGATCAGATTGCCGCCGAACGGGTCAAGCCGGGCGGTCGCGCGCGCATATCGCGGGCGTCGCACTTGGTGATGAATGCCATGATGCGGGAAATGATGTCCTCGCCTTCGAGCAATGGAACATGTCCCTGGTCCGCCACCTCCATGGCGTCCATATCAGGGTGGCGCGCGCGCATGGCTGTCACCGTGTCAGCCGAAAGGATGTCGGAATTCGCGCCGCGGATGACCAGCACCGGTACACGCGCCAAAGCATCGAACTCATTCCACATCGACGGCAGCGGGCGTTCGATGTCGACTTCGGTAAGCGTGCGGGCCAATCGTACGTCATAGGTCGGCACGAACTCGCCATCGTCCGACTTCCACGTGTGCCGCGCGGCGGCCAGCCATTGCTCGGCGGTGAGATTGGGAAACTGGGCGTTGGACAAGCGTCGCAACATCTCCGCGCCGTCGGCAAAGCTGCGCGGTGCCGGCAGCTTGCCGACATAGCTCTTGAGGCGCGCGAGGCCCTTAGGTTCGATCACCGGCCCGAGGTCGTGCAGCACGGCGCCGGCAACCAAAGTCGGATGCGCGACGCCCAGCAGCATGGTGAGAATGCCGCCGCGCGAGCTGCCTATGAATACCGCCGCGCCGAGGCCCAGCGCGGTTAGCACGGTTACGACATCGCCGAGCTCGACCGCGACATTGTAGTTTTCGGAATTGCTGTCGTAATCGGACTGCCCGCGCCCGCGCGAGTCGATGGCGATCACACGTCGGACGGGCGGACCATCGGCCAGCGCCGGCGCCAGGACCTCGAAATCGGCGACGGTCCGCGCCAGACCAGGCAAGCACACGACCGGCGTTGTGAGCGCAGCGCGGACGCCGTATTCGCGCACATGCAGCCGCAAGCCATCCTGGGCGGTTACGAATAGGCTTCTTGGGGAGCCGCCCCCTTGCGTATCAGCCGGCATGTCAGGTCCGCTCTATAAAACTCGCGTCACGCCGAGGTTGCGTCACTCGCGCGCGGCAATGTAATGGCCAGTCTGCGGGACCGCAATCAGCCATTAGTCGTCCAAGAAATTGAAAGTTGCATTGTAACATCAATAGCTTATGTCAAAAAACGCATTTTGAGAAAAAGCTTCAAGACGCGACTTGGGTCCCATCAGCCGCCGCGGCGCAAGTCAGCCTCGATCAAGAGCTTTGGATTGTTTTCGACCAGCGCGCGATAGACTTGCATATTCTCGACGACGCGTTCGACGTAATTGCGCGTTTCCGAGATAGGGATGCGTTCGATCCAATCGATCGGATCGACCTTTGGGTCGCGCGGATCGCCGTATTGCTCGATCCACTCGCGTGCGCGCCGTGGCCCGGCATTATAGGCGACGAAGGCGAGGATATAGGAACCGCGCCAGCTCGCGATGTCGTTGCCGAGCTCGGCGGTGCCGAGCTGGGCATTGTAGACGACGTCATCGATCAGCCGGCGTTGATCGAACGTGACGTTGAATCGCTTAGCGGTGTCGCGGCCGGCGGCAGGCGTAACCTGCATCAGGCCGATCGCATTGGCGCTGGAGACGACGCGCGGATTAAACGCGCTCTCCTGGCGCACGATCGAAAATACCACGCAGGGCTCGACCGCAGGGCCGATCTGATGGTAGCTCGGTATGCCGAAAATGGGAAAGGCGTAGCGCTCGAAAGCAAAACCACGGCCGAGGGCTGATTTGCCGATGAGCAGAGTTGCGCGCGCGTCGTTATGATGCGTGGTGACCTCGGCGAGCGCCGCGAGGCCTGCGGTATCGGTCGCTTTGTCGCCGAGATCGGCGGCCATGGAGGCGACGAGATCGCGTTCGTCGATGGCGTAGAGAATTTCGAAGGCGCGGGCGATTTCGAGCGCGCCGTGCTCGGCCGGCGGGGGCGGCGTGCGCAGTGTCACTTCGTCGAGCCCGAGCCGGGCCCGCGCCAGCTGGCCGTAATAAGCGGTCGGATAGCGCGCCGCTACCTCGTACAGCGCGCGGGCGTCCTGCTCGCGCCCGAGCGCTTCGGCGGCGCGGCCTTGCCAATAAAACGAGCGACCCAGCGTGATCGGATTGGTCACGCCATCGGCGATCCTGGCGAAATGGGCAAGCGCAATGGCCGGCTCGTGCAAGAAGCGCAGCGCGATCCAGCCAGCGGTAAAATGTTGCTCGCCGCGGTAATTCTCGTTGAGCGGGGGAGCGGCGCCATTGGCGACCTCATAGGCCAATCTTGCGTCGCCGAGATCGAGGAGCTTGCGCGCCACCAGGCGCCGCTCGACCCACCACTGATCGACGTCGCCGAGTTTGCCCGGCTCGCGCGATGCGGCAATCAGTGCCTCGGCGGCTTCGCTTACCTTGTCGGCGCGGCGCAGCCATTGAATGCGGCTGAACATGTAGCCGGGATCGTGGCGCGCGGCCTCGGGTACGGCTTCGAGCAATGTTTTGGCGTCGCCTGATTGATTGATCACCGCGGCGCGCGCCTTGGCGACGGCAAGCGCCACGGCATCGAGGTGCTTTGCCGCCCGCAAGCCGGCGTCGTCATCCTCGGCGTAGAGTCGCGCGTCCATGCGGGCTGCGTCGTCGGCCGACGTGATCAGGCCGGCGAAGCTCTCGCGCGCCTGGGCTTCGAGATCCGCTGAAAAGCCGTCATTGCGCCAAGTCTGGCGCACCGCCGCCGCAGCGCCGGCAGTGTCGCCCCGCACGAGCAATGCCCGCGCCAGTGCGAAATGGCCTTTGACGGTGTGCGGGGGGTCGGTAGCGAAAAAATCGATGACCGCTTGCGGGTTGACGTTTTCTTGCCACAGCACCGTCTCGGCGCGCCGCCGCAACGCCCCGATGCTCGGCCAGCTCGGATTAGCGGCGATGAACGCGACGTAGCGTGAGAAATCGTTCGATCCATCGTCGCTGCGAAGGATCACCCATTCCACGAGCTTGCGGGCAACCGGGTCGGCGAGGGTGGCTTCGACATTGGTCGCCTCGTCCTGCCGACTCTTGCGTACCAGATCGATGGCCTGCTTGACCGCGGCAAGATCGAGCGGGGAGGTCGTCGCGGCTGTCGCCATGGCGAAGGGCGTGCGGGGCGGCGTCGGCATTGCCGTACCGGCGGAAATCGGCCCCGGAGCCGTGAGCCCCGGCGCCGCAGGGGTTATGGATAGCGGAGCGTTCTTTTGCGGCTTCTGCGCTGTGACCTTCGGGGCAGAGATCTGGTCAGGCTTGCCGGCTTTGCCTGCCGGCCGCGCCCGCGGCAGCGGTACGGCGTCTGACCGTGGCGCGGCGCGCAGGTCGCTGGCCACGATGCCGAGGCCGGCAAAGAGAACGGCGGCAAAGAGGATAATGAGCCGATATCCCAGCACGTTTCCTCCCGGCGCATTGAGACGCCCTATCGCGAGTAATTGATTCGGTCGGTTAGATCGAGGAAAGTCTAACCTGCGGACGCGCAAGCGACAGTTTACAGTTTTACGGCAAAAGCGGGGTCGAACCGCCGGGGCCGTAATAAAGGATCAGCTCAACTGGCCGCGAAAGGGCTTTCAAGGCCAGCCGCGAACCGATATTTAAGCGAGGTGGCTAGTTTTCCTTGCAGTCGGCGGTCCGCCCGTGCGGGGCACCGAGCCAAGGACGAGAGCTGACGTTTCACGGATCATATCATGGCCGCCAAGACAAAGTTTCGAGGCTCCTTCACCGCGCTGATCACTCCGTTCAAGAACGGGTCCCTCGACGAGAAAGCGTTCCGAGATCTGGTCGATTGGCAGATCGCCGAGGGCACCAGCGGACTCGTCCCGGTCGGCACCACGGGCGAAAGTCCGACGCTGTCGCATGACGAGCACAAGGAGGTCGTGGAGTGGTGCGTCGACCAAGCGCGCGGCCGTGTTCCGGTCGTGGCTGGAGCCGGCTCGAATTCGACCAAGGAGGCGGTCGATCTTGCACGGCACGCGGAGCAGGCGGGTGCCGACGCGGTGCTGGTGGTCACGCCCTATTACAATAAGCCGACACAAGAAGGGCTCTATCAACACTACAAGGCGATCAACGACGCCATCGGCGTTCCCATCCTGATCTACAACATCCCAGGGCGGTCGGTGATCGACATGTCCGTCGACACCATGAAGCGTCTCTACGAGCTCAAAAATATTGCCGGCGTCAAGGACGCGACCGCGAACATGGCGCGGGTATCGCAGCAACGCGCCGCCTTAGGCGAGGACTTCAATCAGTTGTCTGGCGAGGACATTACTGCGCTCGGATTTATGGCGCATGGCGGACACGGCTGTATCTCGGTGACCTCGAACGTGGCGCCACGGCTGTGCGCCGAATTCCAGGCGGCGTGCCTAAAGGGCGATTACGCGGCGGCGCTGAAACTGCAGGACAAGCTTGCGCCGCTGCACCTCAATCTGTTCGTTGAAACGTCACCGGCGCCGATCAAGTATGCGCTTTCGCTGTTGGGCAAGTGCTCCAATACGCTGCGCTTGCCGATGGTGCCGGCGAGCGAGAACGCACAGTTTGCCGTTCGCCAGGCCATGGTGCATGCCGGACTGACCAATTGAAATAGTGTTGAGCGATGCGCGCGCCGATATCCGCTCGTTCCCGCGGCAGCGGGAATGAGCGGGCGGAGCCGGAGCCCGGCTTTCACGGCGACGAGCGGAAACTAGCAATCAAGCGCGGGGAACCTGATGCTCGATGAATTTAAGAAATTCGCAATGCGCGGCAATGTCGTCGACCTCGCGGTCGGCGTGATCATCGGCGCAGCCTTCGGCGGGATCGTCAATTCACTGGTCAACGACATCGTCATGCCGCTTATCGGCTCGATCACCGGGGGACTCGATTTTTCCAACTATTTCGTTCCGCTATCGTCAAAGGTTACGGCGACGTCTTTGGTCGAGGCGAAGAAGCAGGGTGCGGTGCTGGCTTGGGGCAACTTCCTCACCATCGCGCTGAACTTTCTGATTATCGCCTGGGTGTTGTTTCTGTGCATCAAGGGCATCAATCGGCTGAAGACCGCGGAACCGGCGCCCGCGCCGGCCGCTCCTTCCAAAGAAGTGCAGTTGCTCACGGAAATCCGCGACGCGCTGAAGAAGGGCTGAGCACGAAAACGGTATGGCGGCTAAATTGGCGGCAAAGCCGGAACGCAAACTGCGCGTCGTCGCCGACAATCGCAAGGCGCGCTTCAACTATTTTATCGACGAGGTCATGGAGGCGGGCGTGGCGCTGACTGGCACCGAGGTCAAGTCACTGCGTCAGGGCAAGGCGACGATCGCCGAATCCTATGCCGATGCCCGCGGCGGCGAAATCTGGCTGATCAATTCCAACATTCCGGAATATCTGCAGGCCAACCGTTTCAATCATACGCCGAAGCGGCCGCGCAAGCTGCTGCTGCACAAGCGTCAGATCAACAAGCTCATCGGCGCGGTCGAGCGCGAGGGCATGACGCTTGTTCCGCTCAAGCTCTATTTCAACGACAAGGGCCGCGCCAAGGTCGAGCTCGCGCTGGCGCGCGGCAAGAAGCTTTATGATAAGCGCGACACCGAGAAGAAGCGTTCGTGGGAGCGCGAACGCGGCCGGTTGCTGCGACAGAAGGAATGACTTGGAACGAGTGTTGCGATGGCTATTCCCACCCGGCTCGACCATTGCGTGATCCACATCACCGATTGGAAGCGCTCAAACGCCTTTTACGCGACGGTGCTGGGCGCCGAACTTGTCGAGCGGCCGGCGGGATTTGCCTATCGCTTCGGCGACAAGCAGCTCAACGTCCACGGCCCGGGCGTCAAGCCGGCCGAGGTGGCGCGGCTGCCGGTGGCGCCCGGCAACAGCGATCTTTGCTTCGAATGGATCGGCCCGATCGCCGACGCGATTGCCCATCTTGGCCGCTGCGGCGTGCGCATCGAAAGCGGACCGATGCAGCGCTTCGGCGCCAAAGGAGCCGGCACCAGCGTCTATTTTCGCGATCCCGACGGCTCGCTGATGGAATTCATGTCGTACGCTGACCAGGCATGACCGAAGCGCGCGGCATGTTGTCGGCTGGCTGGGCAGCCGGGCCGGTTAGATGACGGCGTTCGTCGTCTGCGCGTCCAGCATAGCGCGCAGCTTGGCAAAAACATCGCGGAACATCTGCGGCGTCAGCACGCCGGTATTCGTGTTGTAGCGCGAGCAGTGATAGCTATCGAATAATGTGAACGCGTCCATCGGGTGGCTGCGGCCGTGGCCAAACGGAAATGCCGATCGCCGCGCTCCATTCGCCACGATGAGGGTTTCGTGCGCTATTCGCCCCAACGCCACCACGGCGCGGAGCTTGCTCATTTCCTTGATCGTTGCGCTGAGGAAGTCGCGGCAGGTCGCGATCTCCTGTGGCACCGGCTTGTTTTCCGGCGGCACACAGCGCACCGCATTGGTGATGCGGCAATCGAGGAGTTCGAGCCCGTCATCCGGGCGCGCTTGATAGATGCCGCGAGCAAAGCCGAATTCGATGAGGGTTGCGTAGAGCAGGTCGCCGGCATAGTCGCCGGTGAACGGCCG
>PLTE01000390.1 GCA_003164375.1 Hyphomicrobiales bacterium
CTCATGCAGGCGGTCGGCTGTTCCTGCGAATGCACCGGAACGAGCAATTCGAATTTCAGCGCCTGCTCGACTTGGCTTATCGCCATCAGCTTGCCGCCGCGGCCGAAGAACGGATCGCTCGCCTGATCGATCCCATAAGGCAGGTCGAGCTGGGCGGCAAAGTTCTCCGCCCGTTTCATCCAGCGGGCGCGAAACTCCTGAATCTCTTCCGGCATGCCGATGCAGACATATTCGCGCATCCGAAACGATTGCAGCCGATCGAGCATTTTCGATGGTTCGCGACGGAAGCAGTCGCAGGCGACGTCGAACACGAGCCCGCCGGCGGGCACGTGGCCGCGGCTCGCGACCAAGGGATAGACCGGATAACAGGCGGCCGGGCTCAGCACGAGATCCGCGGCGGCAAGGCCGCTCGTCCAATCGCCGCCGGATTCGTAGCGCTCGACGCTCGCCCGGATATCGGCCTCGGCGCCGCCGAGGCAGCTCACGCAGCCGAGAAAATGCGGAAAGCTTTGCAAATATCCGGACTTCTCCAGTTGGCGGCGGCTCATGACCGGCGGAAACCGCAACACTTCGGTCGCCGGCTCGCGGTAACGCGAGATCAGCGCGGCAAGCCCGTCGACAACTTGCTCGAACACGGCGGTGCGCGCGTAGACGCCGTCAATGCCGGTCGGCAGTAACAGCGCCTCGGCGATCGAATCGAGCGAATGGATGGTCCGGGCCGGTTGCTTGAATGCAACATTCATCTGACTTGCGCCTCGTTGCTAGGTTAATCGCCGAGCGAATCGGGTACGCCGCTCAGCAAGGCGGCGGTCGCGATATTGGCGAGGATACGGTCATTGTTGATCATGATCGGCGACGACAACACGTCGCGCAGATGGCGGCCGATGCTGAACTCACCGTCGTTGCGATAACCCGCAAGCCCGCAGGTCTGCATCGCGCCCATCACCGTGGCAACCGCAAGCTCCGACGCATTGACCTTGAGCAGGTTCATGCCGGTCTGAAAGTCGAGTGTCTCGAGCGCTGCCGGATCGTCCGCAGCGGCCGCGAATTTTTGCGTCGTCGCGGCGATGAGGCTGCGCAGCGTGCGCAGCGACGCATTGGCGCGCGTCAGATGCGCGGCGGCGGGCGGCAGTGCGCCGCCGGAACGTTGGGCTGCTTTGCGGACGAAAGCGCGGGCGCGTTCGACTGCGGCGGTGGCGATGCCGGCCCATGCGGCGCTCCAAACCAGATGCGCGACCGGCATCGTCGTCTGAGCGTGAATCTTGTCATAGCCGACCGGCAGTATCTGCTCGCTGGAGCCCGAAGCGATAAGCCGGAACCCTTCGCTGCAGGTGCCGCGCATGCCGAAAGCATCCCAGCCGATCATCGGCTCGAGCGTGTAGTCCTGCTTGAGGAAGGTGACGAGCACCTGATCGGAACTCGCGGCATCGGCGGAGCGCCGCGCGGTCGTGACGATGGCGTCGGCTGAGCGGCCGTAGGAGATGACGGTACCCTGCCGTTCGAGCCTGATGCGCGAACCGTCGTGCTCGATCGCGGCGGTGCTATTCCGGATGTCGCCGCCGCTTTGCCCTTCGGTAGTCGACGACGCGAGCAGCATTTGTTCGTTGCACAGCCGCCGCAGAAACAGCTGATGCCAGGCGCTCGATCGCCCATGACGCACGATACAGGCCAGCTTGGTCTGGTGCATCGCATAGATCATCGCCGTCGACGCGCAAGCGCGGCCGAGCGCATAACAGACATCCACCACCTCGGCGATGCCGGCGCCCTCGCCGCCCAGGTCGCGCGGCACCGCGATGCTCAATAGCCGCTCGGCGCGCGCGGCGGCGATGGCTTCGTGGGGAAACCGCGAGGCGGCGTCGACCGCGGCAGCATGGCTCGCGGCAACTGCCGCGACCTTGGCGACGCGTGCTGCGTGAGCGTCTTGATCGACCTCGAGAACCTTAGCTATTCGGACATTCATGGTTGGGCTCGCGATATTTTAGGGCCGCGTTCCGGTTGCGAATGCGATCGTTAGCGCACCACCGCTAGCGTAATACTTACAAATCCTCGTAGCATTTGGCGGGAATTAGCGCGCTTCTTTCGCGTAAAGGTTACCAATCGAAAACCCCTTTCGTGCTAACCATGGGTCGAACTATCGGTGCGAAGATGGTTGGGGCTGACGCTATTGTTCGGCCGACATTTGGGAATTATTCACCGTGCTTGATCGCAGCCATGCGGCGAACGACTATGCGGCGAACGACCGGGTCACCGCGCTGGTGCGCCAGATCCTGGCCAAGCGGTCCGTCGACCGGCCCATTGGCCGCGACGAAGATTTGACCGCGGCCGGCCTGTCGTCGCTCGACATGGTCAACCTCATGCTCGCGGTTGAGAGCGAGTTCGCCGTCAAAATCCCGGACCGCGACATGACGCCGGCGAATTTCCGCACCGTCGCGCGGATCGACGCGCTGATCGGCGTCTTGTTGCAATACGCCTGAGCCGCCCGCGCCCCGTTATCAGCCTCCGAATCGCTCTGGCTTAGCCCGCGCCGCAGTGAGATGATGTGGCCCAAGCGGGCGGCATTAAGCCCGCGCCGGGACGGAAAGCCAAGGAAGGTGGGGACGCATGGAATTCGGCATTCTCTTCACGTCGCATCCCAACACCGAGGCCGAGCCCTATCCGCATCGCGACGTGCACGCGCGGGTGACGCGGCAGGTGGTGCGCGCGGACGAGCTAGGTTACGACTACGCCTGGGTCGCCGAGCATCATTTCAGCGCCGAATACGGCATCATGCCGGATGTTTTCGTCTATGCCGCCTATCTCGCGGCGCTGACCAAGCGCATCAAGCTCGGCACCGCGGTGGTGACGCTGCCGCTCGCCAGCCCACTGCGCGTCGCCGAGAACACCGCCTTCGTCGACATTTTGAGCAATGGGCGCTTCGCGCTCGGGCTCGGGTCCGGTTATCGCAAATACGAATTCGACGGCTTCGGCGCCGATTTCGAAGCGCGGCGCGACGTCCAGGAAGAGGCGCTGCCGCTGCTGATGGAGCTGTTCCACAACAAGCGCGTCGATCACCATGGCGATCATTTCAACGTCAAAGTCGATGGCGCCTACGAATTGTTTCCGCACCCGTTGCAGGAGCCGCATCCGCCGATCTTCCTGGCTGGCGCCACCGACCGTTCGATCGGCGTTGCCGCCAGGATGGGGTTCGGCCTGTTCCTGTCGAGCTGGACGCCGTTTGCCGAGCTGGAGCGGCAAGCCGCGCATTATCGCAAGGGTCTCGAAGAAACGCCGGACGCGTTGCGCGCCAATCCGGCGCGCGGCCATGTCGACGTCGCGCGCTGGGTCTATGTCGCGGAAACCGACGCCAAGGCCAAGCGCGACAGCGAGGCGGGCATCATGCGCAACCTCGCCCATTTCGGCTCCGGCCACACCTCCGGCTATCTCGGCACCGTGTCGCAGGACGTCGGCGCCAAGTCGCGTGACTACGACTCGCTGACTCGCGACATCATCCTGCACGGCTCGCCGACAACCGTGATCGCCAAGATCGAAGAGCTTCACGCCATGGCCGGTAATGCGTCGGTTATGCTGCATTTCCCGCCATGGTATGGCGCGGAAAAGGCGCTCGCCTCGCTCGAGCTTTTCGCCGGCGAGGTCATTCCCAAGTTCAAAGAAAGCCCGCGGGCGGCAAAGCGCGCTTAAATCATGACACAAGCCATCGATCCGCTGACGGTCTATTACGCCAGCATCGGCGCCGCGCTGAGTTGGTTCGATATCAACGTCGACCAGGCCACGCTCGCCAAGCGCGGCACGGTGACGCTGCCGGCGAATGTGCAATATGCTTGGCCGCACCCGTCGCGGCGCACGCTTTATGTCGTTTCGAGTAGCGGCGGACCGGGCATCGCCGGACATGCGCACTTCGCCAGTGCACTCTCGATCGATCCGCAAACCGGCGCGCTGCGCCCGTTTGGCGATCCGGTGCGACTGCCATCGCGGCCGATCCACACCTGCGTCGATGCTAAAGGCGAGTTTTTGCTGATCGCCTACAACGATCCGAGCAACGTCACCGTGCACCCCATCGTCGCGGACGGCACGATCGGGGCGGCGGTCGCGCAGCCGGCAAAGCTCGAGACCGGCATCTTCGCGCATCAGATCCTGGTCGCGCCCGGCAACCGCATCGTGCTCTTGGTGACGCGCGGCAACAATGCGGGCGGGGGCAAGCCGGAGGATCCCGGCGCGATCAAGACCTTCGGTTTCGACAATGGTGTGTTGACCAATCTCGCGTCGATTTCGCCAGGCAACGGTCTCGGCTTCGGCCCGCGCCATCTCGACTTTCATCCGAGCGAACCCTGGGTGTTCATTTCGGTCGAGCGCCAGAACAAGCTCTACGTCTATAAGCGCGATGCCGTAAGCGGGCTTTCCCGCGCGCCGCTGTTCATCAAGGACACGCTGTCCGATCCCGCCTCCGCTGCGCCGCAAGGCACCGGCGCGATCCACGTCCATCCCAACGGCCGGTTCGTCTATGTAACTAACCGCACGTTCCCGGCATCGGGGCCCGGTGCGCGCGTCATCGCCCCGGGCGGCGAGAACAGCGTCGCGGTGTTCACGATCGATCAGACAACCGGTGAGCCGCATCTGATCCAGAACATCGACGGGCGCGGCATCCAGCTACGCACATTCGGCATCGAGCCTGCCGGCCGCATGCTGGTGGCCGCCAGCATCCTGTCTGCGGCGGACGGCACGCTTCCCGCCGGCATCACGGTCATGCGCATCGCCGATGACGGCCGGCTGAGCTTGGTGCGCAAATACGACGTCGACGTCGGCTCCGATCAGCAATTCTGGAGCGGCATGATTACGCTGGGCTGATAGTCCCCCGTCATCGCGAGCGAAGCGCAGCAATCCAGCGCCGCGGCGAGGCCCGTTGGATTGCTTCGTGGGTTTGCTCCTCGCAATGATGGTATCAGCGATGTGCCTTCTTGCTCGGGCGGCCCGGCAACTTATTTTTGGTTGCAACAACCCCTTTGGTTGCGACAGCCCCTGAAAACGCCCCAGCGCGAAAAGGTCAACTCCCATGTCGATCAGACCGGTCAAGAGCATCATCACTTCTAAGCCCACGCTTGAGGGCGCCGGCGTGAAGCTGCGCCGCGCGTTCGGCTTCGGCA
>PLTE01000298.1 GCA_003164375.1 Hyphomicrobiales bacterium
CACGCCGACCTTGCCGACCTCACCCTTAGCTAGCGGATGATCGCTGTCGTAGCCGGTCTGAGTCGGCAGATCGAAGGCCACCGAAAGCCCGGTCTGCCCCTTGCTCAGATTCTTGCGATAAAGCTCGTTCGACGCTTTGGCGGTCGAATGGCCGGCATAGGTGCGGAATATCCAAGGCTTGTCGCGAAATGCCTTATCGCGGCGCGGCTGGTCGCCCATCGGTCTTCCCCGGATTCCGGCGAGCCCAGTGTGACGCGGAAGTTATTGCAATGCAACATTGAAGCGCCGATCCGCCCTCATCTCGAGGAGCACGCGCTGGACGACCAGGACGAGGACGATCAGCACCGCGGCAAGGCCGACCTGCGTCTCGACATAGGGGTAGATCAAAATAAGCATGAAGGCGGCACCGAGGCCCGCGACTTCGCTCGCGACAAAGCCGCGTTCGAGTGCGAAGCGAAGGAGATAGGCCACCGCCACGGCCAGCACGACGAGATCGTACATATAGACATAAGGTGTAACGACCAGCGTGCCGGCGGCGAGCGCCGCGGCCTTCAGTTCGAACGGCGGGCGGCGGCGCCACAGCCAGGTGACGCCGATGGCTGTGGCGAGGCTTGCGGTCGTCTGCACGGTCCAGGCGAGTGGCTCGCTGCCGCCATGCGCACGTACCAGGCCGAACAGGCTTTGCAGCCGGCTCCAGTCGGCGCCGCCCTCGCCGAGCACGACCCGGCTCGTGATCGGCATCCAATGCACGAAGGCCGCCCAGCTGGCGCCACCGAAGGCGAGCCACGACAGTCCGGCAAGCGCGCTTGCGACTGCGGCCGCCACCGCGATCGTCAGCCAGCGCCGGTCCGCGATGAGCACAAGGGGAAACAGCAAACCGAATTGCGGTTTGTAGGTCAAAAGCCCAAGACAAATGCCGGCCAGCGCCGGCCGCCGCTCCAGGAGCCCCAGCGTGCCGCCGATCAGCGCCGCGGTCAGGAAGCCGTTTTGGCCGGCGGTGACGTTCCACAGCGCGGCGGGAAAGCCGAGCGCAACTAACAGAGCGCCGCGCCGGCCGACAACGCCACCAATGATGCCGCCGATCGCAGCGGCATAGGCGGCAAACGTCGCCGCGAGCCAAACGATGGCCGCCGCGAAATAGGGCAACGTCGCCAGCGCCGCGGCGACAAAGAGGAAGGTGGGCGGATAGTGCCAGCCATAATAATTCTCGAAGTCATGGCCGAGGGCACGGATTTCCGCCTGTTTGTGCAGCGGCCAGTCGTAGGCGGAGGCGGCATTGCCGTCGAGCACGAGCCGGCCTGCGGCGACGACATCGACGAAGTCGTTGGCGATTGGCCGGCCTTGCCCGTCGGCTAAAAAATTGCCGTTGAGATAAGCTCCGCCGAGCGCGGTCAGATAGCCGAGCGCCAAAATGAGACCGATCAGGACGACGAGGCGCGCGGCTTGCCGCCGCGGCAAAGTCCGCATCTGCGCATCGCCTATAATGTCGTGCGCACTCATGTCCTGACTGCTTGTGGTAGGAGCGCGCGACGCGCGATCAATGCGGCGACGACGACAACAGCGACAAAGCCCACCGGCGCCTTCACGAACGGGAAGATCAGGATGAGAAGACAGGCTGTGCCAATGCCCGTCGCTTCGTACGGCAAAAATCCGCGCGCTCGGCCCAGCCGGAATAGAAAAGCCAGCGGCACCGCCAGGATCACCAGGTCGTAAATGTAGAGATAAGGAGTCGCCAGCATCGCTGCGACGCCGAGCGCAGCGGCCTTGATTTCGTAAGCCGTGTGGCTGCGCCATAGCGCTGCGATCGCGGTCGCGGCGGTGAGCGCCATCGCGATTTGCACGCTCCAGGCCAGCGCTTCGCTACCGCCGAGCGTACGCGTGAGGCCAAATGCAGTCTGGAATTTGCTCCAGTCCGCCAAGTCGTTGGCGAGAAAGGCCTGCGATGAGTGGCCGAGCCCCGCGAAAAAGGCCTGCCAGCTCACACCGCCGAAACTGAGCCACGCCGCAACCGCCATCAGCGTAGCGACGACTGCTGCGGCGCCGAATGCGCGCCAGCGGCCGCTTGCCGCGAGCGCGACTGGAAACAGCAAGCCGAGGTGAGGTTTGAATGTCAGCAGGCCGAGTAGCAGGCCGGCGCCTATCGGCTGGTGCTCCAACAGCACCAGCGTGCCGCCGACCAACCCCGCGGTGAGAAAGCCGTTCTGGCCGACGATAAAGTTGGACAGCACGGCGGGAAACGCCGCCGCAAGCAGATAGCCCGTGCGCTCGCCGACGATGACGCGGATCGTGATCAGATACCCCACAAAGGTGCCGAACACCCAGGCGATATAAGCGGTAGCGTAAGGCAACAGCGAGAGTGCTGTGGCGACAAACAAGAATGTCGGCGGGTAGGGCCAGACAAAATAGCCGTCGAACGGACGACCGACGGCGGTTTCTTCGATGAGCTTGTGGGTCGGCCAGTCATAGGCCGCCGCGGCGTGCCCAGTGAGCGCCAGCCGGCCGGCCGCCCAAACATTGACGAAGTCCGACGGCACCCCGCCGCCGTCCGGCGCCGTCACCCAGATGCCTTCGATATAGCAGGTCGCGAGATAGACCGCGTGGGCGAGGACGAGCGCAACGCAGACGAGCTCGAGCGGCCGGGCTAGCTTGGCACTGGCGCCGCGCCCAGGTGTCATCTCGTAAAGGGCCATCGGCGGTCGAGCCTCGCCTGTAATTGCGGCGAAGCTAACCGCCTGTGCTTAAAGGAACCCTTACGTGAACGCGGGCGTAATCCGTGCGTCAGCAGAGCGCCGCTCGCAACAGCGCCGCTTCAACTAATTATTGCGCTGCAACAATAGGTGCGGCAGACTATCGTCAGGCTCACGATCCGCGGTCGCGCGTATCGGAGCAGCCTGGAGCCCCCGCCATGGCCATCGCGCAAAAGAAACCGTCCGCTGCACCGCTCAAGGATCTCTACGAAATGCGCGAGATCCCGCCGCTCGGCCACGTGCCGGCGAAGATGTATGCCTGGGCGATCCGCAAGGAACGTCACGGGCCGCCCTTGACGGCGATGGAGTGCGAAGTGGTGCCGACCTGGCCGATCGCCGAGGACGAGGTGTTGGTCTATGTCATGGCCGGCGGAGTCAATTACAACGGCGTCTGGGCCGGTCTCGGCATTCCGGTTTCGCCGTTCGATGGCCACAAGCACCCGTTTCACATCGCCGGTTCCGATGCGTCCGGCATCGTCTGGGCGGTCGGCTCGAAAGTACATCGCTGGAAGGTTGGTGACGAAGTTATCGTCCACTGCAATCAGGACGACGGCGACGACGAGGAATGTAACGGCGGCGACCCGCTGTTGTCGCCGTCGCAGCGCATCTGGGGCTATGAAACTCCGGACGGCTCCTTCGCGCAATTCTGCCGCGTGCAGTCGCGCCAGCTCATGGTGAAGCCGCCGCATCTCAGCTGGGAAGAATCCGCCTGCTACACGCTTACGCTGGCGACCGCCTATCGCATGTTGTTCGGCCATGCGCCGCATATTCTCAAGCCCGGCGACAACGTGCTTGTGTGGGGCGCCTCGGGCGGTCTCGGCGTGTTCGGCGTGCAGCTCGTCGCCGCGTCCGGCGCCAATGCCATCGGCATCGTGTCGGATCAGTCGAAATCCGAATACGTCTTCAATCTCGGCGCCAAGGGCGTCATCAACCGCAGTGAGTTCAAGTGCTGGGGCCAGATGCCCAAGGTCGGCACGCCCGAATACGACGCCTGGGTCAAAGAAGCGCGCCGCTTCGGCAAGGCGATCTGGGATATCACCGGCAAGCGCGACATCGACATCGTGTTCGAACATCCCGGCGAGGCGACGTTTCCGGTGTCCTGTCTCGTCGTCAAGCGCGGCGGCATGGTGGTGTTTTGTGCCGGCACCTCGGGCTTCAACATTACTTTCGATGCGCGCTACGTCTGGATGCGGCAGAAGCGCATCCAGGGTTCGCATTTCGCCCATCTGAAACAGGCGAGTGCCGCCAACCAGTTCGTCATCGACCGCCGCGTCGATCCCTGCATGAGCGACGTCTTCCCGTGGGAAAAAATCCCCTATGCCCACGAATTGATGCGCACCAACCGCCACAAGCCCGGCAATATGGCGGTCTTGGTCAACGCCCCGCGGCCGGGCTTGCGGAACTTCGAGGACGTGCTCGAGGCGGCGAGCACCCCCTCGCTCAATGAGGAAGTGTATTCTTCGCGGTAATCTGGTAAGTTGCGTCGGCCGGGTACGGGTGAGGTATGGTCCCTCAGCAGCAGACCGCAGCGACCATCGCACGCAAGCGTTTCCGCATCGTGCTTGTGAAGCCGTCGCATTACGACGACGACGGCTATGTCATCCGTTGGTTCCGTTCGCCGATGCCGGCGAATTCGCTGGCCAGCGTCTATGGCCTTCTCGACGACTGCGCCCAACGCCAAATCCTCGGCCCCGACATCGCCATCGATATCGTCGCCATCGACGAGACCAATACCCGCGTGCGTATCGGCCGCATCGTCGCCGAGATGCGTGAGAACGACAATTTCGGCTTCGTCGGCCTGGTCGGCGTGCAATCGAACCAATATCCGCGCTCGCTCGACATCGCGCGCCCGCTGCGCGCGGCGGGCATTGCAGTGATCATCGGCGGATTCCACGTCTCCGGCATGCTGGCGATGTTCGATAGCATCGGGCCTGACCTGCAGCAGGCGCTCGACATGGGCGTAACGCTATTTGCTGGCGAGGCGGAAGGCCGCATGGACGAGATCGTGCGCGACGCCGCTGCGGGCGCGCTTGAAGCGATCTACAATTACATCGACGATCTGCCGGCGCTCGAGGACGCGGTGACGCCGTTTTTGCCGGGCAATTCGGTGCGCAAGACCATCGGCAATGTGACCACCTTCGACGCCGGGCGAGGCTGTCCGTTCCAATGCTCGTTCTGCACCATCATCAACGTGCAGGGCCGCAAGTCGCGCCGCCGCAGTGCCGACGACGTCGAGCGCATCCTACGCAAGAATTTCGCGAACGGCATCGACCGCTTCTTCATCACCGACGACAACTTCGCCCGCAACAAAGACTGGGAACTGATCTTCGATCGCATCATCAAGCTGCGCGAACAAGACGACATGGACGTGCGCTTCCTCATCCAGGTCGACACGCTGTGCCACAAGAT
>PLTE01000069.1 GCA_003164375.1 Hyphomicrobiales bacterium
GTCTCACCCGAAGGGTGCAGTCCATGATCTTCGCTCTTGATACTCTTGGATACGCGCAACATTTACGCGATCATGGCGCGCCGGGCGATCAAGCCGAGGCGCACGCCGAGGCGGCAAGAGATTTTATCCTGACCGAACTGGTCACGAAACTCGATCTCGAAGCGGCGCTCGATCGCGTGACGCTGCGCATGACCGTGCGATTTGGGGTCATGCTTGTCGCGGGTTTATGCGCGCTCGTTGCCATCTTGAAGCTCGCGTAAGCTCGTTCGCTTGCTTGCCAGCCGCCCGGTTTTGGCGGAAAATCGACCAAATAAAAAATCGGGGAGGATATGCCGATGGAAATCGTCCCTCTGGGTCAGGGTTTCGCCGCCGAATTGCGCGGCGTGACGCTTAGCGACGTCGCCGCCGACGATGCGGTTTACGCAAGCGTCCGTGCAGCCTTCGAGGAACATTCCGTTCTGGTGTTTCGGAACCAAGAGGTGACCGACGAAGGCCAGCTCGCTTTCTCGCGCCGCTTCGGTCCGCCGGAAACGACCAAAGTCGGTTCGCTCGGCACCGGCACGCATTTCGTCATCCTCACCACCATCGGTCCGGACGGCAAAGTGGTGCCGCCGGATCATCGTTATGCGATGCGTAACAAAGCCAATCAGCTTTGGCATACCGACAGCTCGTTCAAGAGCGTGCCGGCGCTGACCTCGATATTGTCGGCACGTGTCATCCCGGAAAACGGCGGCGAAACCGAATATGTTTCGACGCGGCTTGCCTTCGACCGGCTCGATCCGGTCTTGCGCAAAAAGCTCGAGCAGTCTTTCGCCTGGCATCACTACGGCTATTCGCGCGGCAAGATCGCGCCGGGGCTCGCCAGCGACGACGAGCTCTCAGCCTTGCCGCCGCAATGCTGGCGCATGGTGTGGAAGAACCCGGTCAATGGCAGGAACGCACTTTATCTCGCCTCGCACGCCTATGCGGTCGAAGGCATGGAGCCGGCTGCGGGCGAGACGTTCATCGACGAGCTGACAGCGGCGGCAACTGCGCCCGGCACGAGCTACGTCCACGCCTGGCAGGCCGGCGACGTCGTGATGTGGGACAACCGCGCCACCATGCACCGCGGCCGACCCTGGCCGGCGCATGAGGCGCGCTACATGGTGCGCACCACGATCTCGGCGACCGCGGTGGATGGACTTGAGACAATGCGGCCGCCGACGCGGCTGGCGGCGGAATAGAATCTATTCCGCGGCCATGATCGCGGGCATCTGCCGCGCTTGCCTCTCCATTTCCCGCCGGACGCGCACGGCTTGCGCGTTGTCGTCGAGCGCTACATCGGCGGCGGACAAAATCTCTCCGGCCGCGACATCGCGCAACAGCTTGACATGATGGGCAAGCCCGATCGGCAGGCCGTTGAGCGCAAGACTGCGCGGCGCTGGAATGAGCTTGGCGTAAACGCAATAGCCGCCTTCGCCGTCGAGCCTCTCGCCGGCTTTGAGCGCGCGCTTGGCGACCGCGACCGCGTCGCCGCGCCAGCTTCGGCAGCTTCCGGTCGGCTCGCCGCGCAGCGCGACATTGAGCACCGAAATCGAAAGCTCTAGCCCGATCAGATGAAACGGCTTGTACATCGCGGCGTAGCGGCCGGTTGAATCGGTCGGCAGCCCATATTGCTTGAAGCAGGCCGCGGCATAATCGTTGTTGGCCTTGAACACCACATAGACACCCCAGCGCAGATCGCGCTCGACCGGCCTGCCGTCGCGGCGCAGCGACGACACGACCTCGACCATGCCGTCGCCGGCAAGGACGCCGCCTAAATCCTTCGGCCGCAGCACGCTCGCCAGTTCGTCGGCGCCGCACGGCGGAAAGCTCAAACCCTCATGCGGCACGTCGAGCAGGCAAGCATTGGCCACCGCCGCCATCTCGATCGCCGACTTGGTGCCGTCGAGGAACGAATTGAACATCTGCGAATTCATGCCGGCGCGCTTGGCTTCCGCGGCCGTGAGACCGTAATGCTGCCAAACGCCGTCCGGCGTCACCGTATGATAGGCCGGCAGATATTTTGTGCCCTTGCCCGCCGCCGTGACCGTAAAGCCCGCGGCGCGCGCCCAGTCGACCATTTCGGCGATCAAAGCCGGCTGATCGCCGTAGGCCATGGAATAAATCACGTTGGCGGCGCGCGCCTTGCGCGCCAGATAGGCGCCGGCAAGCGCATCGGCCTCGACATTGACCATGATGATGTGCTTTCGCGCCTCGATCGCGGCGAGCGCATGCGCGATGCCTGCCGTCGGATCGCCGGTCGCTTCGATGACGACCTCGACGTTCTCATCGACACACGCGTCTCGGCCGCGATCGGCAAACCGTGTGCGGGCAATACGGGCTGCATCCCAGCCGACGCCGCGGCACGCGGCCTTGGCGCGTTCGGGATCAAGGTCGCAAATCACCGCGACGTCGAGACCGTGGATCGACGGCACTTGCGAAAGGAACATCGAGCCGAATTTTCCCGCGCCAATGAGGCCGACGCGGACCGGCTTTGCGGCCTCGACGCGCGCTGCGAGCAGGGATTGCAGATTCATAACTATTCTGCCGCAACTCTGTGCGAGCGTGCATACGCCAACAGTGCATCGTCGGCGACCGGCACGATCGGCGTAAAATCACGATGCGCGATCCATTCCGGGCGGGTGAATTTGGTGATGTGGTTGGAACAGGCGCATAGCGTCAGATAGACGATCTTGCGTGGATAGGGCGTGATGTTGGGCGGCGAGGCGTGCACCAGGTTGCCGTGGAACATCAGCACCGAGCCGGACTTGCCGGTCGGCGCCACGATGCCGCCTTCCGCCGCGAGCCGCGTCACCACATCTTTGTCGAGCGTCCACAGCGGATAGGACGTGGTCGCGGTGTCGTGCCCGGCCGCCAGTACGCCTTGTCTGTGGCTCTTCGGAATCAGCATCAGCGCGCCGTTGATCGGCATCACCTCGTCGAGGAATATTGCGATATTCATGGCACGCGGCGAGGGCATGCCGTCGTCGCGCGCCCAGGTCCCGTAGTCCTGATGCCACTGCCAGACGTCGCCCTCGAATGCCGCCTTGGCGTTGAGCTTGAACTGATGGACGTAGACGTCCTCGCCGAATAATTGGCGCAACGGCTCGACTAGCCGCGGATGATGGGCCATCAGGCGGAAGGTTTCGTTGAAGGTGTGCGCGGCAAAAGCGGTGCGCGGCGCGCCGGATTTCTCGCGCCACACTTCCTGGCGGTCGAGTTTCAAAATGGCGTCGGCATCGTCCCGCAGCTGGGCGATTTCTTCCTCGTTAAAGCAGTTCGGGAAGAACAAGTAGCCTTGCTCGTCGAACTCTTTCAGTTGGGCAGGGGAGAGCTGCATGATGCCCCCAAGCGTTTGGCGTTTCCAAGAGTTGCTATTCTTGAGGGGAACTTAGCCCAAAGCTACGTGCCGCGAAACACCACCTTGCGCTTGGCGTGGAACGCCTCGACGCCCTCCCGGAAGTCGTGCCCGCGCTCGCCTAAACCTACCGCCGTGTCGGAAACAGCGCCGCCGGAAAATCCGCGGCGGAACGGCGAGCCCGCTCGCGCGGCTTATAGTCCTGTCGCGGAGTGGGATCGGGCTCGACCGCGCGGCGATAGAGGTGCCAGGTGGCGTGGCCGAGCACCGGCATCACTACGGTCAGGCCGAGGAAGAACGGTATCGAGCCGATCGCCAGCAGCGCGGCGACGATCAAACCCCATAACGCCATGGTCACCGGATTCTCGACGACGACGCGGATCGAAGTGAGCAAAGCCACCGCCGCGCCGACATCGCGATCGAGCAACAGCGGAAACGACACCGCGCTGATCGTGAGCACCAGCACGGCAAACAAGAAGCCGACGCCGCTGCCGACGAGGATGAGGGTCCATCCGGCCGAGGTGTGGAACACATCGTCGGCAAATTGGCTCAGCGAGGTCGGCGCTGCGTAACCGAGGGTGCCGACATAGATGGCCTCCGCCACCACGAGCCAGATCAGGAAGATCGCCATCAACAGCACGCCGAGCGCGACGATGGCGCCGAGCGACGGCGAATGCAGCACGTCGAAAGCGTGGCCGGAGGAACTGTCGAGACCAGCCTCGCGGCGACGGCTGAGCTCATAGAGACCGAGCGCGGCAAGCGGTCCGATCAGCGCAAAGCCTGCCGCGATCGGGAATGCCAGCGGCAGCATCGAATGTCCAAGCGTCATCGCGATCAGGCAGACGCCGAGCAACGGATAGACGATGCAAAGGAATACAGCGTGACTGGGCATCGCCGCGAAGTCGTCGATCCCGCGCGCAAGCGACTGATAGAGATCGGTCGACGAAATTCGGCGCACGATGGGCCGTGCCGGGCTCGTACCGACGAGAATGTGTGAATAGGCCATGGCGCTCCTCCTGAACCTGTTCGCTCGACGGGTCGCCAATGCGACCGCGGCCGCAAGGCGTCCGGACATTTTTGAACATCGCCAGAATGACACCAAGTCACGCTCGGCGCACGGATCAATGCGGGGAAACGCGATGGTTGGCATCACATTCCGGTGTGCTGACTTTTATGGTGCAGCGCGGTGTATTTGCTGCGCATGCGAGCGACTGGGCGAAGCGGGAACAAAAACTCCCTCAAAGACAATCAAACAAGAAAAGGGCCCCCGATTGAGAGCCCTTTCCGCGCGATCCGTGGCTGCACTAGCGGTGATGGCCACCGCCGTGGAAGTGCGGGCCGCCATGCCAGCCGCCGCCGCCGATCACCACGCCGGGGCCGCCGTAATAGTCGTAGTAGCCGTTACACGGATAGTTATAGGGTCCGCAGGCGTAGCCGTAATAGGGCGCCGGCGCGGCAACTCCGACGCCGCCCGGCCCGGCGTAGAACCCGAACTGCGCCATCGCCGGCGCAGCAGTCAGCAGCATCGCCGCCGTAGCGATCCCGAGCGTGAGCTTCTTCATAGCATTCTCCTCTGTTCGTTTCTGCTCTCTGGCTCAGAGAAGGAAACGCAGAGGGATACGGCGTTGTTCCGCGCCGCGGCACGCCGTGGCCGAAGTTCCGAGCGAGAAATTTACGGAACAAATTCGGCAATGGCGCCTAGCTGTCACTCCGCGGCGATCGGCAGCGGTTCCGCAGCTTCCTCGTGCTCGCGCTTGTGGCCGCTGAGCCAGGCCTGGAACCGATCAAGATAAAGATAGATCACCGGCGTCGTGAACAGCGTCAACAATTGGCTCAGCGCAAGCCCGCCGACCATCGAATAGCCGAGCGGCTGGCGCAATTCCGATCCCGAGCCATGTCCGAACATCAACGGCAGGCCGCTCAACAGCGCCGTCATCGTCGTCATCACGATGGGACGGAAGCGAAGCAGGCAGGCTTGCCGTATCGCCTCGCGCGGCGCCAATCCGGCGCGTTCGCGGTTGATGGCGAAATCGACCATCATGATTCCGTTCTTCTTNNAGGATGATGCCGATGATGCCGATGACGGAAAGGTCGAAGCCGCCTATCATCAGCGCCAGCAGCGCGCCGACGCCCGCCGAAGGCAGCGTCGACAGAATGGTCAGCGGATGGATGTAGCTCTCGTAGAGCACGCCCAGCACGAAGTAGACGGTAATCAGCGCGGCCAGAATCAGCAGTGGCTCGTTGGCC
>PLTE01000332.1 GCA_003164375.1 Hyphomicrobiales bacterium
CGACGTCGGGCTTCTCCATCTGCCCCAAAAACTGCCGTGCGTACGACGAGAGCGACTCGACGTAGCGCCGTTGCCCCTCGGCATAGATGGTGTCGAAGGCGAGCGAGGATTTGCCGGAGCCGGAGAGCCCGGTGAACACCACCAGCTGGTCGCGCGGGATGTCGAGGTCGACGTTTTTGAGGTTGTGCTCGCGCGCGCCGCGGATCGCGATGACGCGCGGGTCGTGACGGGCGGGTTTTTTATCGGAAAGATCGCTCATGCTCAGCGAACGTAGTGAGAACGCGCGCTTTTTGCCAGAGTGCCTAGCGAATAGCTGTGTGGGTAATTTGCCGGCTCAGTATTTGGCGGCGATGGGACCGCCGCCGGCCCAGTTGAACCGGTAATTGACCGCGATCGCCAGGACGTTGAGGTTCGACCGGACCGCAACCACAATCGGTATCATGGGAAAGTCATAGGTTCGGGTGCCGAAATCGTAATAGTCGTATTCCAGGCGCGCCGAGAAATTCTCGGTCAAAGCGTATTCGAGCCCGACGCCGCCGACGAAACCGTTGCGCACCGCGCCGATCGATTGCGCAGCTGCGACCAAGCCGCCCGCGAGCGTGTTCTGGGTATAGCCGACATTCATCCAGCCGCCGCCGGCTTTGGCGTAGAGCAGTAGGTCGTTGAAGGCGTAACCCAGCCGGCCGGAGACGGTGGAAAACCACAACGGCGCCGAGGTGGAGCGCTCGGTGAGCGGGGCGGGTGCCGGAATGGTGCCGGAGCCGTTGAGATTGGTGGCCGACCAGCTGACCTCGGCGCCGGCCACCCAGTGCGAGAATTGGTAATTCACCCCGGCTTGTCCGCCGCCGACAACGCCGACCGGCCCGATCGCCATGGCGCCCGAGAGGGCCAAGACGCCGGCTGCCGCTTGGCTGACGCTGTCGTCCAATAAGCCGGCGCCGACATGGCCGCCGAAATAGACGCCGGTCCAGTCGTAGAGCGCCGGCGAATAAACCGGCGGATAATAGCTGGGGGCCGGCGCCGGCAGGTCCGCGGCGCGCGCCGGCGCGGCGACCAGAGTTGCCGCAGCCAAACTTGCCGCAGCCGTGATCGCTAAAGCCAAAAGGCCCAAACCGGGGCTATCACCAAGGGCCTCGCTATCGCCGAGGACCCGGCCACCGACCAGAAGTTTCATCCGGCACCTTTGCGGGCACGCCGAGCACGGCTTGCCGCAGCACAATACAATGCTTCGGCAAGCCCTTGGATAGTGCAAAAAAACAACAACCCCCTGGAATCACGGGAAGGCCGCCGGGGGAACGCCGGCGCGCTTGCCGTCCAGGCGACGGGCTTCAGAATTTGTAGTTGACGCCGACGCGCACCAAGTTGACCGTTTCCGCCGGCGCTGACGTGGTCCGGTTCTGGATCGGGAAGGTGTAATTGAGGCTTTCCAGGCTGGCATAGAGATATTCCAGCTTGGCGGTCCAGCTATCGGTGATGGCGTATTCGACGCCGGCGCCCGCGGTCCAACCCAGTCGCAGGTCGCTGTAGCTTTCATTGGTGCCGGGAACCGAAGTGCCGGGGCAGCTCACGCCGACCGTGCATGAGTTTTCGGTGCGGGTAGCCTGAAATCCACCCATAGCCAAGCCGGCGGTGCCGTAAGCCAGAATGCGGTCAAACGCGAATCCGACGCGGCCGCGTACTGTCGACAGGAAATCGAGCTGGTAGGTGTGGGTGAACGTGCCAACGGGCGCACCGCCGATAGTCGACGTCCCATTGAGTGTGGATTTGTTGCTCAGATAGTCGACGTCGGCTTCGGCGCCGAGCACGATCTGGCTGAGCTGGTAGTTGAAGCCAAGCTGGCCGCCGCCGGCAAAGCCGGTGCTGTTGGCGTCGCTCACCGCGCCCGGGATGGCGGCGCCAGTCGTCGCGTTGGTGAACGACCCCGCGGGCTGATCCACGAACGAACCGCCGGCATTGAGGCCCAGATAGATGCCGCCCCAGTTATAGACCGGCGGAGCGGCCGGAACGTACATGGAGGGTGCCCGCGGCGGCAGTGGTGAAGCCTGGGGCAGATCGGCGGCGAGAGCCTGTCCGCCCGCAGCGAACGCCAACGCCGCTGCCATCAACATACGCTTCATTCGACACTCCTACCCGCACGCGCGACGCGCGATTTCGCCCGATGCAGTATTTTTGTTTGATTTTTCGCGCTAGAAAACGACAGTCGCCCGACCGCGACCAAGTCTGTCGCTTGCACACATGCATAACCGAGAGGGATCGAAAAGGCTGTTGCCCAATGGCAACAACGGGATGGATTCAACGGAATAATTGGGCCCGACGGGGCAGCAAAAATCGGCGGATCGACGGGACGGAACCCCTTGCATTAGGCCTGCGAACGACCTAGAACAAACGAGGAACGAGATCGCAAAGCGCGCTGCGGCGAAGCTACGCGTGTGGATAAGCGCCGATGATCCTTGCAGGGGACGGGTCGGACACTACTGTTCTGACTGGCAAGCAACGTATGGCAGTTGAATTTGGCGGTCTGATCGGGCCGCCTCATTTGGCAGTTGAACTTGGCGGCCTAATTGCTTGATTGGAAAAACCTTCAGCGGTTCGCAGCCATCGCGGCAAACCATCACAGACGGCAGCGCGCGAACAGGAGCATGCCATGGCAGGAAGCGTGAACAAAGTGATCCTGGTCGGCAATCTGGGTGCCGATCCTGAAATCCGGCGTACCCAGGATGGCCGGCCGGTCGCCAATCTGCGACTGGCGACATCGGAGTCCTGGAAAGACAAGACCACCGGCGAGCGGCGCGAAAAGACCGAATGGCACCGCGTCGTGATCTTCAATGAAAATTTGTGCCGGATCGCCGAGCAATATCTCAAGAAGGGCTCGAAGGTCTTCATCGAAGGGGCGTTGCAGACGCGCAAGTGGCAGGATCAATCCGGCCAGGAACGCTACTCGACCGAGGTCGTGCTGCAGGGCTTCCGCGGCGAACTGACCTTGCTCGACCGTGCCGGCAGTCCCGGCGCCGGGAGCGATGTCGGTGACGGCGGCGGCGAGTTCGGCTCGCCCGGACCGACACGCAAGGTGGCCGCGACTGCAGCCTCGGGGCGCGGCGATATGGACGACGAGATCCCGTTCTGAATGAACCGCCGCGCTAACCCAGCGCGCGTCTTCGCTCACCGATGATCGACGTCATCTTCGCCATCAAATTGGTGCACCTGCTGGCCTCAGGCGTCATGGTCGGCACGTGGCTTTGCGTCGCCGTGTTCATGGTCCTGGCGCACCGCTCCGGCAATACCGCCGTCGTCGCCTTGACCTCGCAATTTGTCGTGCGCGCCGAGTTCACGGTGATGGCGCCCGCTTTGGCGTTGCAGCCGATCAGCGGCTTTCCGCTCGCTTACGCAATAGGTCTCGATCCGCTCGGCGAATTCTGGATCGACGTCGCGCTCGTAATTTATGCCGGCATCGTCATTTGCTGGATCGCGGCGCTGCGGATCGAAATACGCATCCGCGGCATGACCCGACAGGCGGCCCTCGACGCCGTGCCGCTACCCGCGGGCTACCGGCCCCTGTTCCGCGTCTGGTGCCTGCTTGCCGGCGCGCTGCTTGCGGCCATGATCGCCGTCTATGCGCTGATGATCTGGCAACCGCGGCTCGATTGACCGGCATTGACGTGCGGTATTCGCGGCGCATGATTTGCGATTGATGACCGACATGATTGATTACGCTCGTCGCGACGTGTTGAAACTGGCAGCGATTGCATCGACGCTGACCTTCTGGCCGGCAATGGCGCAACAGTGGCCCGCGACGCGGATACGCTTGCTCGTCGGCACATCACCGGGTGGCAGTCCTGACGTCGTTGGACGCATGCTGGCCGAAAGACTATCGGATCGATTGGGCAGGGCGGTTTATGTCGAGAACGTCACGCAGGCGGCGGGAGCAGGAGCCTATCGGACGATTGCGCGGTCTACGCCTGATGGCGGCACGATAGGCATTCTGACGTCAGGCTATGCGCCGGAGGTGACGTTACGCCCGGATTCCAGTTACGATCCGTTCGCGGGCTTTACCTTCGTCACGATGATCTGCACATATCCGCTAGTCTATGCGGTTCCCGCCAATTCATCGATTGCGTCCTTCCCGGACCTGCTTGCCAAGGCCAAACAAAACCCGGGGAAGCTCACATATACCATCACCGGCTACGGCTCCGGCTATCACATCCTAACCAAATGGATCGAGCTTGAGTCGGGTGTCTCGATGATCGCCGTACCTTACCCCGGGATTGCGGCTGGAGTGGCCGATGTGCTCAGCGGCCGTGTCGACGTCCTGGTCGATGCATCGACGTCAGTGATGCCCCACATCCAATCGGGCCAATTCCGTGCGCTGGCCGTTTCGTCCGCCGATCGGTTCGCACTGATGCCGGACGTTGCGACCGTCTCGGAGACATTGCCGAACGTGAAATTTTCATCTTGGCTTTGCCTAGCAGCGCCATCCGGCATGCCCGCTGCCTTGACACAACACCTCAATGCCGAAGTGAAGGGGATCCTTGACGCGCCCGATTTTACCAAGCGTCTGATGGAACTCGGTAGCGTTCCCGATCCGACAACGCCAGAACAAGCCCGGCATATTGTGGCCGATGAAATCGTGCGATGGGCTGACGTCATCAGGCGCGGAAACATCAAAGTCGATTGATCGGGATTCTTGCAAAGTGGCAACCCTCGGAAGCGCCGCTGCCGGGGAGCAGCGAGACTGCAACCTCCCTTGAATTGAGCCGGTGTTCTAAGTTGAAGGAATGCTCGATACGGATTTACTAAAACAGAGAGAGATAGACGCGATGACGACTTTCCTGCTCGTGCACGGGACCTGGGGCGGCGGCTGGCAGTGGCGTCAAGTCGCGGAACAGCTTCGCGCCAAGGGACACCAAGTTTTCACACCGACACTGACCGGTTTGGGCGAGCGGGAGCATTTGGTAACCCGGGAGACGAATTTGGACATCCACGTCCGGGACGTTGCCGCGGTGATCTCGTGGGAGAAATTGAACGACGTCGTACTGGTCGGCACGAGCTACGCCGGGCTTGTCGTCTCCGCCGTCGCGGACCAGATGCCGCAACGTGTCGCTGCGCTCATTTACCTCAATGCCGCCTTGCCGGCGAATGACAAGTCCATGCTCGACACGGTGTCGTCAGACCGCCGGAGCGCCGTGCAAAATCTCGCCGATGCCGAGGGCGACGGTTACCGCGTGCCCGCATCGCTGGTGCTCGACACCGGCATTGAAGACGAAGGCGCGCGGCAAGATTTCCTCGGCCGCATGAGCCCGCATCCCCTGCCGTCATTGTTGCAACCAATTCATCTCACCGGAAGATATCTGGACGTGCGGCGCAAGGCGTACGTCCTGGCGACAAAAAAGGTCTCGCATCATTTCCGAGACTATTACGATTGGGCAAAGCGGCAAGCCGATTGGACTGCGCACGAAATTGCCTCCTATCACTATCCAATGATCACGGCGCCGGATTTAACGGCTGAGCTTTTGATGGCGATCGCGGAGTGAATGCCGGTTGGTTTTGTCAGCCAGGCAGCCGTAACAGTTTCGCTGCGGTTCCCCCGAGAATGGCGACCTTGTCGGCCACACTGAGGTCGGGGGTTGCCAGCACGTGGCCGACCGGGTCCGTCACCCACGGAAAGCCGTAATCGGTGCCGACCATCACCTGGCCGGCGCCGACCGTGGCGACGAGGTGGCGCAGCGCCTCCGGCGTGAAGACGATGGAATCCACGTAAATCTGCTTGAGATATTCGGTCGGCTTCTTCTTTGGTCCGGTGCCGGTACAGCGTGTGGGGAAGGTGACGCAGACCGCATCCGAACGGTCGGCGTAAGAGGCTAGATAGCCGCCGCCGTGGGCGGCGCAGATGCGCAATTTCGGGAAGCGATCGAAGGTCCCTTCGAAAATCAGATGCGACAGCGCGATCGTCGTTTCCAACGGATTGCCGATCGTGTTTTCGAGATAGCCGTTGCCGCGGACGCGCTTGTCGACGCCGGTGGCGACGGCGCTGTCCTGCGGGTGCATGAACAGCAGCACGTCGAGTTCCTCGCATTTCGCCCAGAACGGATCGAACCGGGGCGACGACAGTTCCTCGCCCTCGACCGTCGGGCCGATGGCGCCGCCGACGAGGCCCAGGGTTTTCGTGGCATATTCGAGCTGTTCGGCGGCAAGCTCGGGAAACTGCAGGGCGACACTGGCGAAGCCGACGAGCCTGCCGTTCGAGGCCTTGCACATCTTGGCAAGTTCCTCGTTCTGAACATCGATCAGCCGTCGCGCCAAGTCGCGGTCGGCGCCGTACCAGAACTCGTTGATGCTCATCGCCTCGACGTCGATGCCCTGCACGTCCATAGTCGCGATGCGCTTTTCCATAGACGGATTGTTCAGCGGGCTGTTGAACGAGACGCGAAAGCGCTTCTCAAGCGGCGTGCCGGCGACGATGGGCAGCGCTTCGGGGATGACGCAATGGCAGTGCACGTCGACGACCCGCACCGGCTTGCCGTCGATCTCGACACGGCGGCGCGATCCGGCCGGATTGGCTTGCGCAAAGGCGCCGCGTCGCATGCCGCAGCCGAGGCAGACGGCGGTCGCACCCGCCGCCAGATGCATGAATTGACGTCTCTGAAGTTTCATTGATTCTCCCCCCGGCCGCGCCGTGCAAGGCATGCACGGTCGGTCAAAATTGGAACGACGAAAGCGGCGACAACGGCGAACAGTCCGCGGTCTTCGTCATCGCGACGCCCGGGATTTTGGCAAGTCCCGTTGGCAGCGATCGGATGAGGCTACACGATAACTTCACTTGCCCGAAAGAGGCTCGCGGCAAGTATCGGAGCGAATGAACGCCTGCCTTAGTGCAGGACGGCCGCCGGTTCCTGGCCCGTTACGACGTTCTAAAGGTCGCCAGTGTGGCGTCGATGCGACCATTGCGGAGATGTCTCGAGCATCGTCAAGCGGTCAAGATGACCCATTGCGCCGGTTTGTCACCGGAATTTGGCGCACAGCGAAACGGTGACTCTTTTCCGCGGCCCCAAACGTCTTAAGGTGCAGAGGCCGATGTGCCTCACTGGTCCGACGCTCGCTCAAGAGCGAAACCTGAGGAGAGATCATATGGTCGATATTCTGCACAAAGTTGGGATAAAATCGTCGTCGCTCGATGCTGCCTCTAAGGCCTTGTCCACGCGTGAAGGCCTTGCCGCCTGGTGGACGAGCGACACGCAGGGCGACGGCAAAGTCGGCGGCGTGCTCAAATTCCGCTTTGGCAACGGCGGGTTCGACATGAAGGTTCTCGAGCTTGAGCCCTCAAAGCGCGTGCTTTGGCAGGTGGTCGACGGACCCGAAGAATGGGTCGGCACGAAAATCAGTTTCGACCTCAAACAGGAAGGCAACTGGACCATCATTCTTTTCAAGCACGAAGGCTGGAAGGAGCCGGTGGAGTTCATGCACCACTGCAGCACCAAATGGGCGGTGTTTCTGCTGAGCCTGAAGTCGCTGCTCGAAACCGGGAAGGGCGCCCCCTGGCCCAACGAGATCAAGCTCGACAGCTGGGAGTAAGGCCGTGCCGACCGGGAGAGAAGCAATGACCGACCGCAAGACCGCAAGAAGTGAAGGGAGAGACCCCATGAGCGATGAACTTGAAGCCCCTAAGGTCGTCGATCGGAACGCCTTCCAGGCGGAGCTGGACGCATTGCGGGTTCGAGAGAAGGCTCACACAAGGGAAGGCGACGCCATTGCGGCCGCCCGCCGACGGCTCCCCATGGTCGAGGTGGACGGCGCGACGCCGCTCATCGGCGAACGCGGCGCGGTGACACTATTGGACGCGTTTGAGGGACGCCGGCAGCTCATCGCCTACTATTTCATGTGGCATGCCGGCCGCCCTGCGCCGGAGCAGTGCGAGGGATGCACCTTGTATACGTCCCAGGTCCGCGAGCTGTCCTTCATTCATTCCCGCGACGTCACCTACGCCACGTTCTGCCAAGGCCCCTACGAAGCGAGCGCGCGGTACCGCGATTTCATGGGCTGGGAGATGCCCTGGTATTCGGCCCCCCGGGACTCGCTCGAGACCCTTTTGGTTGGACGCCGCGTGGGCATGATGCACATCGTTTGCTACCTGCGACAAGGATCCAAAGTCTTCGAGACTTATTGGACGACGCGGCGCGGCGTCGAGATGATAGGCAACAGCTACCCGCTGCTCGATTTGACCGTCTATGGCCGGCAGGAGACGTGGGAAGATTCGCCCGCCGGCTGGCCGCAACGATGGGGAGAAGGAACTGGCGCGCACGCGTACCGCAGCAACGGACGTCCCATCGTCCAGTGGCCTCGCCTCAACGCCGGATATTCCGACGATCTCGGAACCGGCAAGCGCTGAACCGCGCCACCGCGGTGACTCCTTTTCTGAGCCTCGATCGTCCTAGCTATAGCCAGACACGGGAGCAGAACATGAGCCTCAAAGATAAGACGATCGTCGTCACCGGCGGCAGCCGCGGCCTCGGCCTCGGACTGGTCGAAGCTTTGGTCGCGCACGGCGCGCAGGTTACGGTCGTCGCCCGCGACGCCGAAGCGCTTGCATCCGTCCGCGCCCGGCTGGGCGTTGCCACCATCTCAGCCGACGTGACGGAGGAGACCGCCGCGCAGCGCATCCTTGCCGAGGTGCGCCCGGACATTCTGGTGCTCAACGCCGGCGCGAAACCGCGGATGGGTCGGCTGGACCAGGTGAGCTGGGCGGATTTTACCGCGACCTGGGACACCGACGTGAAGGCCGGGCTTTATTGGCTCAAGTCGGCGCTCAATCTGCCGCTCAAGCCCGGAAGCCGGGTGCTGGTGGTATCGAGCGGCGCCGCCGTGAACGGCTCGCCGCTGTCGGGAGGCTACGCCGGCGCCAAGCGCATGCTCTGGATCATGGCCAAATATGCCAACGGCGTCGCGCAGCAGAAGAGACTCGGCATCCGCTTCCAGGCGATCGTGCCCATGCAGATCATCGGCGGCACCGGCGTGGGCGACGCCGGCGCCAACGCCTATGCGGGCGCCGTGGGTGTGACCCCCGAACAGTTTTTGACCCGTTTCGGCGCGCCGCTGCCGCCCGGCGAATTCGGCGAGAGAGTCGTCTCGCTTCTCGACGACCCGCAATATGCCGAGGGCTTAGCCTTCGGGCTAAAGGGCGATACCGGAATCACGATCCTCGAGGGAGAGGCCGCATGAGCCCATCCTCGCCATCGAATGCGCCGCCAACAATGCGCCAGGCGGAGCTTCTGGCGCTCGCCGAAACGCTGCGGCCGGAGCTGCACCGCTATTGCGCGCGCCTGATGGGCTCGGTGATCGACGGCGAGGATGTGGTGCAGGACACTTTTGCCCGCGCGCTGGTCGCCGTCGACGAGCTTGAGGCCGTCGCGCCGCTGCGCGCCTGGCTGTTCCGCATTGCGCATAACCGCGCGCTCGATCTGTTGCGCAGCCGCGTCATCCGCGCGACCGACCCGATCGAGGCGGCGCACGAGGTCGCCGATTCGGAAATCCCAGATCCCATGGAGGTGATGATGCGACGGGAGGCTGTCGAAACGGCGGTGTCGCGGTTCGTGGAGCTGCCGACCGTGCAGCGCAGCGTGGTAATCCTCAAGGACGTGCTCGACCAGTCGCTCGCAGAGATCGCCGCCATGCTCGATCTCACCGTCAATGCGGTGAAGGCCCACTTGGCCCGGGGGCGAACGCGGCTCAAGGCCATCAATGCCGAGGCGCTGACCAAGTCTCGGGCCAAACCCGTGCCGCGCGCGGCGTCTCCCGCCGTGGCCCGCTATGTCGCGCTGTTCAACGGGCGCGACTGGGAGGGCTTGCGCGCGATGCTCGCCGACGACGTGCGCCTGATCCAGTCGAGCTACCCGCTGCGCGCCGGCTCAGCCGACGTCGGCATGTTCTTCGGCATCTATTCGCGCAGCGCCCCGGTGCGGCTCGCTCCCGCCTGGCTCGACGGCCGCGAGGTGATCGCGGTCTGGGAGGATGCTGAGGCGGTTAAGCCAAGCTACCTGATGTGGCTGGAGTGGACGGACGGCCGGATCAGCTTCATCCGCGACTACCGTTATGTCCGCTACGTCGTCGACGACGCGGATCTGGTCCTGGCGCCGGCCTCTTCTTAAGGGACGGCGCGAATCTCAAGTCTGTTAATGGTCCTGATCCAAAAGCAGCCGGCCAGTCTGGGTACGGCGCTCAATACCAATCATGTTTCTTCATTGCTTGCTAACCAACGAATTGATTGTCGAACAAACTATGTACACCTTCGGAATACCTCGCCCGTTATAGATTGCATGCGCGTTATCAGATTTGGAACCCCGGAGCGTGCGCTCGATAGCTAGCATCATTGCTGCACAAAAAGTGCATTGCGAGGTAAATCGTTGTTCAAGGTGTCAGGGTGGCATCGGATTCCGCAGCTTGCTCCCGTTCTTATAGTGGGAATCGTCGGCGTCGTTGCGTCTATCGCCGTCTGGGCGCTGATGGTCACAGCGGAAAACCGCATTTTTGCAGCGGAGTACACTCACCGAGCCGACAATCAAGCCAATGTCTTACAAAACGGGATATCCAATTACTTAGACAAGCTTTACGCGGTGCGGGCACTGTTTGATTCGGCGGACCACCCTATAACCCGCGATGAATTCGAGAGCTTCTCCAACTCGCTGCTGGTGAATCGCCCGGCGATCCTGAACGTTTCGTGGATTCCGCGCGTTAAGGCCGACGAGCGTGCCGCGCACGAGTTGGCGGCACATCGCGACGGGCTTCTCGATTACCACATCCGGGCTATTGGCCCAGACGGAAGTCTGCCGGTTTCGCCGGACCGTGATGAGTACTTTCCAAAATTTTATTCAACTGAAGCGAGATCGTCCCCCGCCTATGGGCTCGATAACAAAGATGGCGGCGTGCGCGAGCAGGCCCTTCTGCATATTCGCGATGCCGACGTCTTGTCGGTTTCTCCGCCACTGGTGCTGCACATCGGGAATGGGGATCGCCGCGGCTTCTGGGCCGCATTGCCGGTGTATGCCCGCAACTTACCGCATGACACGGTGGACGAGAGGCGCCAAAATCTGCGCGGCTTTGTTCAAGGGGTGTTCCAGATCGGAGTGATGATCGATACCGTATTTGCCGGGGTCGCATCGCCGTCGCGGCTTTATCTGTTTGCTGCAGATGCTGGATTGAATGATCCCCCGGTCTATTTTACGTCGCATCTGGGCACTGAAGCTATCCAATCAAGATCGCAGACCGCTCTCGCCGCTGGAGAGCACCGATCTTTTCCTCTTGAATTCGGTGACGTCCGCTGGACGATGGTGGTGACTCCGGAGCAGGCGGATTTAGCATCGAACAAACACGGACGTTCGTCGATCGTACTGATATGCGGGTTGCTGCTCAGTGGAGTTTTGGCGGCATTCACATGGACGGTTCGTCGTAATTTGCACAAACTCCAGCTGACGAATGAACAATTGGGGCAGCAGAAAATCCGGCTCGACGCCGCGCTCGAGAACATGTCGCGGGGGCTTTGCATGTTCGACGCGGACGGCCGGGTCGTGCTGTTTAACGAACGCTACTCCAAGATGATGGATTTGCCGGCTGCTTGGTTCGAGGGCCGGTCGCTACTCGATCTGTTCAAGCTTAAGAAAGAAACTGGAGAGTTTGCTGGCGACCCGGAGGGCTTTTTCGCGCGCGTGAAGGCGGAGGCGCGCGAAGGTAAATCCGTCACCAAGATCAGGAAGACGCCGGTTGGGCGCGTGCTTCGCGTGCTCGACCAGCCCATGCCGGGAGGCGGTTGGGTCGCGACCCTCGAGGACATTACCGAATGGCAGGAAGCTCAGGCGCAGATCTCTCACATGGCGCATCACGATGCGCTGACCGGCTTGGCGAATCGGACCTTGCTGGTCGAAAAATTGGAGAAGGCGCTTGCCGTTCTGCCATTGGGAGGCGGTAGCATCGCCTTGCATTTCATCGATATCGACCGCTTCAAGAGCGTCAATGATACCCATGGACATGACGGCGGAGATTTCCTGCTCAGAACCGTCGCCGAACGCCTGTGCGCGGTAACCCGTCCCGACGATCTGGTGGCGAGGCTCGGCGGCGACGAGTTCGTCGCGGTCCAGACCGGGGTCAAGGATAAGGACCAGGCCGAAGATTTCGCGCGCCGCCTTGCTTTCGCAGTGACCGCGCCAATGCGGCTCAAGGAGGAGGGGATCGGCGCCACGGTGAGCATTGGTGTTGCATTGGCGCCAGCGGACGGAACCAATCCGGAGCGGCTTTTGAAAAGCGCCGATCTTGCGCTCTATAAGGCCAAGGCCGACGGTCGCGATTGCATCCGGTTCTTCGCGGCTGAGATGGACACCGAGTTGCAAGCGCGATTCACACTCGAGAGGCTAATTCAGGACGCGATACTGAATGATCGCTTCGTATTGTACTACCAGCCGCTCATCGAAATTCCGAACCGTCGCCTCATCGGCTTCGAGGCGCTGATACGTCTGCCTGCGGAAGATGGAACACTTGTACCGCCGTTGGTGTTCATTCCTGTTGCCGAGGACTTGCGGCTCATTGGCAAGATCGGTGCATGGGTGTTGCGGGAGGCGTGTCGCCTCGCCGCGACTTGGCCGGAGCACCTGACGGTCGCGGTAAACCTGTCTCCCGCGCAATTCACGGCGGGTAGCGTCAGCGACCTCGTCGCCGCCGCGCTTAAGGAGGCGGGGCTCGCCGCGCACCGGCTCGAACTGGAGATCACTGAGACGCTGCTGCTCGGCAATTCCGAAGCCATTATGGCGGAGCTTCAGACGCTCAAGGCGATGGGCGTGGCAATCGTGATGGACGATTTCGGCACCGGCTATTCGTCCGCCAGCACACTGACAAACTTCGCGTTCGGCAAGATCAAGCTCGACAAGTCGTTCGTGCAGGGCATGGCCACCCGCAGGGAGTGCGCGGCGGTGGTGGCTTCCATACTCGCGCTCGCCAAGGGGCTCGGGGTCG
>PLTE01000145.1 GCA_003164375.1 Hyphomicrobiales bacterium
AAGATCACCTTCATCAACGAGATCGCCGACCTGTGCGAAGCGGTTGGCGCCGATGTGCAAGAGGTGGCGCGCGGCATGGGTCTCGACAATCGCATCGGCGGAAAATTTCTCCATGCCGGGCCGGGCTTCGGCGGATCGTGTTTCCCCAAGGACACCACAGCCCTACTCAAGACCGCGCTGGATCACGGCGTGGCGCTGCGGATCGTCGAGGCGGTGGCGGCCGTCAACGAGCAGCGCAAGCGCGCCATGGCGCGCAAAGTGGTGGCGGCGCTCGACGGCTCGGTGCGCGGCAAGACCGTGGCGGTGCTCGGCCTCACGTTTAAGCCGAACACCGACGACACCCGCGATTCGCCGGCGATCCCCCTGATCACCGCGCTTACCGATCTCGGCGCCACGGTGCGCGGCTACGATCCGGCCGGTATGGAACTGGCCAAGCCGCTGCTGCCCGCCGTCCAGTATTGCAACAGCGCCTACACCGCCGCCGAGGGCGCCGACGCCGTCGTGATCGCGACCGAATGGGAACAGTTCCGCGCGCTCGATCTGGCGCGGCTCAAGCGCATTATGGCGCGGCCGGTGATCGTCGATCTGCGTAATATTTATCGCCCCGACGACATGAAGCGCTCAGGCTTCCGCTACGTCGCGGTCGGGCGCGCGGGGGTGGAATAGCTCAGTGCGGCGCAGCAGCGGCGGGCTGTTCGATCGCGCGGCGAACCACCGGTGCGATCCGGGTCGCGAACAGCTCGATCACGCGTGCTACTTCCGCGAAAGGCAAGCCACCGATGTCGATCTGCATCAAAAAGCGCTGGTGGTCGAACAGCTCGCGCTCGTAGAGAATCTTGTCGACGATCTGTTGCGGACTGCCGACGAACAGCGCGCCCTGTGGTGCGGCAAGCGCGTCGTAGTCGGCGCGCGTGATCTCGCGGGCGCGGTACTGCGTCGCCGCGTGGTTCCGGAAATACCCGGCGTAATGCGGGTAGAAGGTGTCGTGCGCATCCTGCGAGTTATCCGCGACATGCAGATGGGTCGCGATGCTAAACTTAAGCGCGGCTATGTCGTGCCCGGCCTTGATGCCGGCGCTCCGATAGAGCTCGGCGAGCGGCGCGAGTTTTGCGGGCGGGACGCTGATATTGGCGAGCGCCAATGGCAGCCCGAGCGCGCCGGCTCTTTCGACACTGCCCGGCGCGCCGCCGGTCCCGACCCAGATCGGCAGGCGGCTTTGCACCGGGCGCGGTGAAATCGCGGCGGCCTCGAGCGGCGTGCGAAAGCGGCCCTGCCAGGTGACGTGCTCGGACGCGTTGAGCATCATCAACAGTTCCAGCTTCTCCGCGAACAGTTCGTCATAATCGGCCAGATCGAAGCCGAACAACGGAAAGGACTCGGTGAAAACGCCGCGTCCGACGATCAGCTCGGCGCGGCCGCCGGAGATGAGGTCGACGGTGGCAAAGTCCTCGAACACCGTGACCGGATCGGCGGTGCTCAAAATCGTGACGGCGCTCGCCAGCCGAATATTTTTGGTCGCCGCCGCGATTGCGGCCAAGACGACCGGCGTTGCGGAGATCGACATGTCGAGCCGGTGATGCTCGCCGATCGCAAATACGTCGAAGCCCGCCGCATCGGCAAGCCGCGCCGCGGCGAGGATCTCCGCGATGCGTTGCTGGGCGCCGATCGCTTTTCCGCTGTGCGGGTCGGGCGTCAGTTCGCCAAACGAATAGAGCCCGAACTCGAACGCCTCACCCATCGGATCGTCGCCTTCTGCGATCGTCGCACGATAGTCGATCCCCGGAGGCTGTAAACGCCGCCCGACTGGCAAGACGGCTGATTGGCGATCTAACCGTGCGCGACCGGTTAGGCTTGGGCGCGGTTCAGACTGCCTTCGACGCTCAAGCCAAACAGCGGGCGCAGGTAAGTGCCGAAGATGCTGCCGATGAACGCCGCGACCAGCCATAGCCAGCCGTGTACGCTCGCCGAGCCGATGCCGCTGAAATAGGCGCCGATATTGCAGCCATAAGCCAGCCGCGCCCCATAGCCGAGCAGCAGACCGCCGACGACGGCAGCGACCAGCGAACGCGGCGGCACTTTCCAGCCCGGCTTGAATTTGCCGGCAAGGCCGGACGCCAACAGCGCGCCGAGAATAATGCCGAAATCCATCACCGAGGTAATGTCGGCGAACACGCTGTCTTGCAGTTGTTTGGCGCGCTCGGCGGAATGCCAATACCCCCACGACGCGACGTCGATACCCGACGCCGCGAAAATCTTGGAGCCCCACAGCGCGAAGGCCGAGGTAATGCCCCACGGCCGGCCGGCAAGATATAGCGTGGCGAAATTGCCGAGCGCGAGCGCGACCGCGCCGGCGAGGAGCGGCCACGGCCCGTGCAGGAAGCGCCGCAAGCCGCGGCGGTCGGTGACGAGGCCGGAACGCAATTCGCCGTGCTTCCGCCGCTCGACCACGGCCGTCAGCGCGGCGATGGCAGCGAAGGCGGTAAGGCTGACGGCGAGCGCCGGCGCCCAGCCCCAGGCCGCGATCAGCGAAATCGAACCGATATTCGGCATCGCCGCCCACCACGGCAGATGCCAGGCGCCAAGCGCGGAGCCGATGATGAAGAAGGCGAGCGTCACCAGCATGCGGCTATTGCCGCCGCCGGCGGTGTAAAGCGTGCCCGAGGCGCAGCCGCCGCCGAGTTGCATCCCGAGCCCGAAGATGAAGGCGCCGACCAGGACGGACACGCCGACCGCGCCGTATTCGCCATGCACCGGCTGGCCGAACAGGCTACCATGAGCGAGCACCGGGAAGAACAACACCGCAGCAACCGCGAGCATCAGCATTTGTGCGCGCAATCCGGCGCCGCGTCCGTCGGCGATGAAGACGCGCCAGGCCGAGGTGAAGCCGAACAACGCGTGATAAAGCACGACGCCCAGTCCCCCGCCGAGCAGGAACAGCGTGCCCTGCCGCCAGCCATAGGCATTGGCGAGCGCGAGCGCGGCGGCACCGAGCACTGCGGACGCCGCGATGACGACGGAAGTGTTGATGGCGGGAACGGCGCCGCGCTCGCTGGTGAGCAGGCGTGCGTCGACGGACAGATCTGTCATGCGATCACTCTCAATGCGCGGAAGGAACAACGTTCACTGTCGACGGCGACTGACGGCAACAACCAGTTCCGCTTGGCGTTCAATGATTTAGGCCTCCGAAGGCCGTGTTCCAACCCAGTTCCGTTCCGTTCTTTNNCTTCCTCCAAGAAGGTAGAAATTAATTCTCCGCCGGTGGCGCCACCACCGCGTCGGCCTGACCGGCGCGTTCGAGCCCTTTCTTGACGAAGCCGGACGCCTTCATCTCCTCGACGAAGGCTCGGAGATACTTGAGGCCGGCGTCGCGGCCGAGCGGCGTGCCCATGGCTTCTCGAATCTCCTGGAACCGGCCGTCCATCACCCGCAAGTTGGGATTCCCCTTGGCGACTTGCAGGAGCTGTTGTTTGACGCCGGCCGCGGCATCGAGCTTGTCGGCAAGAAAGCTTTGCATGGCGAGCGGCGGGCTCGGGTAGCGCACGAGGGTGGCATGCTGCAGCTGCCGCGACAGATAGAGGTCGTAGGCCGAGCCTCTGGCAACGGCGATACGCACGCCGTCGCGATCGACATCGGCGATGGATTTGAGCGGTGAATCCGCGCCGACCATGTAGGTGCCCTCGATGATGACATAGGGCGCGGTGAAGCCGATGACCGCGGCACGCGCCGGCTCGATGGCGAGAAAGCAGACATCCCAGGCAGCGCTCTTAACCGCATCGGTCACCTTGCCGGCGGTCTCGTAGACGACGAGATCGACCGGCACACCGAGCCGTCGGCCAAGCTCGCGCGCCAGATCGACCGTGATGCCGCGCGGCTCGCCGCCCGCCGNNGCCAATGATCGCCGCGCCAAGCGCTCTATACATGTGCGTCCTCCCGTCGTTTGTTTCTTTGGGCTCAATCTAGCATACATCTCATACTCATCTAGCCGCCTGGCGGCGCGGGGGGACGGCAAGCCATGACCGTAACGATTTTGATCGCATTGGCCGGCATGATGGGCGCGGGGGGTATCATTCTCGCCGCTGCCGGTGCGCATGTGGCGCCTGGCTCTGGCCTCGACAGCGCCGCCTACATGCTCTTGTTCCACGCCGCAGCCGTGCTCGGCGGCTCAGCGCTGACGCAGCAAGGCGTGCTATGGCGGCCGTTGGCAGTCGTCGTGCTGGCCGCCTGGGTGCTTGGCGCCGCGCTGTTCTCGGGCGACATCGCGTTGCGTGCTTTCGCCGGCCATCGGCTGTTTCCGTTTGCCGCGCCGAGCGGCGGCATGATCCTCATCGCCGCGTGGCTCGGTCTCGTAGCGGCCGCGCTTGTCGCGCTGGTGCGCAGCTGAGCCTCGCCAGGCTTAGCCGTTGAAACCATGGTCGATCAGCACGCTGATCACGACGCCTGCAAGTGCGGCGGCAATACCGATCGAAACGGTCTCTGTCACCGTCCGTAACGTGCCGCGCTTTGCAATGCGCGCCCGTCCGATACCAAGCGCTATGAGCAAAGCCAGAGTCACCGCCGCGGAAACGGCCCTCGCCTCGGGAATTGGAAGAAAGACGAAGGGCAAGATCGGCACCGCCGCCGCGAGAAAGTCTGCCAGCAGCATCCACAGCGCCTGCTCCCACGGATTGAGCGGTGTTTCCGCGGCGCCGTGGAGCGCCAGCCACAGAGCTTTGAGCGCTTGGCGGTCATGGCTTACTGCGCCGGATAGGGCCGCGCTTTGTTCGAGCGTCAGCCCGGCATTTGTCAGCCGATTCGAAATCAATGCGGCAAAGGAATCCGGGTTGGCCGTGAAGCCGGACTGCACAAGCGCGCGATTTGCATTCATCTCGTCACGCGTTGTTTCGACGTCCAGATAGGCGCCCGCCATCATCGAAACCGCCGCCGCTACGGCGCCGGAGGCGCCGGCGATAAGCACGGTCTCGGTGTTGGTCGTCGTGGCGGCGACGCCGAAGATCAAGCCGAAAATCGAAACGGTGCCGTCTTCCATTCCGAACACCACGGTGCCCGCCGACTCGGCCAGCGAGCTACGCAGCCACTGAAGCCCTGACGCGATTGTCATCGTGTGTCCTTCCGCCAAGCGCGTTTNNCTCGTTGACGGCAAAGTCTTCAGAATTTCGGCGGCGTCGGCAAGCCGAACTTTAGCAAAATCGGCCGAACAACTCTCTTCTGGCCGCGAAGGGTGATTTCGGCCTAGGTCCGCCGCCGCTCCTGCGGCACCACCGAAAGCGTCAGCCGCTCCGTCCCGCGTAATACATCGAGCGCGACGTCGCGCCCGATCTTCTCGCCGGTCAGCGCGCGCACCAGATCGTCGGCGCCGGCGATGGTTTTGCCGTCGAGACCGACGATGATGTCGCCCGGCCTCAGTCCGGCGAGCTGGCCGGCCGAATTCGGCTCGACCGTGCCGACCATGACGGCGCCGTCTTGTGTCATGCCCGCGGCGCGGCGGCGGCGTTGCGGGATCGCTGTCTGCTGCGCGGCGATTCCGATGAAGGCGCGGCGCACCCGGCCGTGGCGCACCAATTCGCCGAGCACGAAGCTTGCGGTATTGGCGGCGACCGCAAAGCAGATGCCTTGTGCGCCCACGATCACCGCGGTGTTGATGCCGACCACCTCGCCGCGCGACGATACGAGGGGACCGCCGGAATTGCCGGGATTAAGCGCCGCGTCGGTCTGGATCACGTCGTCGATCAGCCGGCCGGTGCGCGAGCGCAACGACCGGCCGAGCGCCGAGACCACGCCCGTAGTCACCGTCGATTCGAAGCCGAGCGGATTGCCGATAGCGATCACCAGCTGGCCGCGTTTGAGAAGCTTTGAGTCACCGAGCGGCGCCGCCGGTAGCGTCACCGGTTCGTCGACGCGAATGAGCGCGAGATCGGTGTCGGGATCGTCGCCGACGAGCCGCGCGCGCAATTCCTGGCCGTCAGCGGTCGTCACCTCGATGCGCGAGGCGCCCTCGGCACCGTTTTTGCCCGCGACATGGCTGTTGGTGAGGATAAGGCCGTCGGGCGCAACGATCACGCCGGAACCGGTGCCGCCGCGAGACTGACCGTGAGATTGGCCGGCAGTCACTGCAAGCCGCACCACTGCGGGACCGACATTGTCGACGACGTCGATGACGGCGCGGGAATAGGCATCGAGGAGCGCTTGATCGTCGGCGGGGATGGCTTCGGCTGCGGTGGCCGTTCGGCGGCCTCGCAGGGCATCGGTCAAGGGGATGATTACCATGGGATCACAAAATGTTAGTCCGAGGTACCGCGGATCTTGGTGGATTGGGGAGTGCGCACACATATGGGGAGCATCCCGGCCTACAGGAAGGGCGACAATCGCCGCGGTGACCATCCGCCGGCGAGGTGTGATTGACGGCTGCAGACGCCTATGATGGCGGGAGGTTCGGGGGCAGAATCATGACATTCACTCGTGCGGTGCGTCTCGCCATCTTGTTGTCGGCGGCGGCCGGGTTGTCAGTCACGATTGCCGGCTGCGGCCGGAGTGAGCAGCAGGGTGCGGCCCGGCCGCTGCCGGCAGTGACCGTGGCGGCGCCGGTGCAGCGCACGGTGGTCGATCAGGACGAATATGTCGGCCGCTTTGTCGCGGTGAATTCGGTCGAAATTCGCGCGCGGCTGTCCGGCTATCTGGCGCAAATCCATTTCACCGACGGCCAGCTGGTGAATAAGGGCGATCCCTTGTTTACCATCGACCGCCGGCCGTTCGAGATCGCGCTCGAGCAGATGCGCGCCAACCTCGCCCAAGCGCGCGCCAATCTCTCCTTCGCCGAGGGTGACCTCCAACGCGGCCAATCGCTCCTGACCAACAAGACGATCACCGAACAGACCTACGACCAGCGGACCCAGGCCAAAAGCGTGGCCGAGGCCGCGGTTGCCGCGCAGGAGGCGATGGTGCACTCCGCCGAGCTCGACCTCGAAGAATACAGCCAGCTGCGCACGCCGATCGACGGCAAGATCGGCGACCGCCGCGTCGCCGTCGGCAATCTCGTGAGCGGCGGCACCGGCGGCAACACCACACTGCTTGCCACCGTCGTGTCGGTCGATCCGATCCGCTTCGAGTTCACCTTCGACGAAGCGTCTTACCTGCGCTACCAGCGCTTCGCCGGCAAGAAAGGCAGTGGCGTCGACGGCGGCGTTCCGGTTGCACTCAAGCTGCTCGACGAGAACAATTTCCAGCACACCGGCAAGATCGATTTCGTCGACAACGTCATCAGTCAATCCTCGGGCACCATCCGCGGCCGCGCCGTGTTCGCCAATCCGGACGGGATCTTCACCCCGGGCATGTTCGGCCGTATCCGCGTTCCCGGTTCGCCGCCTTACACGGCTTTACTCGTTCCCGACTCAGCGCTCGGCTCCGAGCAGGCGCGCAAATATGTGCTCGTCGTCGGCGACGACGGCATGGTGGCGCAGAAATATGTCACGCCCGGCCAGCTCGACGGCGGCTTGCGCGTCATCAAGGACGGGCTCGTCGCCACCGACCGCGTGATCGTCAACGGTCTGATGCATGCGCGGCCCGGCATCAAAGTGAAGGCGGACGTCGAGGGCGCTCCCGCCGCGCCGCCGCCGGCGGCGGGCGATGCGGCCAAAGCCGGTTGATGCGGTAAAATGCAGATCTCCCACTTCTTCATCGACCGGCCGATTTTTGCCGCCGTCGTCTCTATCGTCTTCGTGATCCTCGGGGGCGTGTCGTTCTCGCGCCTGCCGGTCGCGCAATATCCTGAGATCGCGCCGCCGATCATTGTCGTGTCAGGGCAATATCCCGGCGCCAGCGCCGAAGTCGTTGCCGCGACCGTGGTGACGCCGATGGAGCAGCAGATCAACGGCGTCGAAAACATGCTCTACATGTACTCGAACTCGACCGCGGACGGGCGGTTCTCGATCCAGGTCAGCTTCAACCTCGGCACTAATCTCGACATCGCCCAGGTGCAGGTGCAGAACCGCGTCGCCATCGCGCAGCCGCGATTGCCGGCCGACGTACGCAATATCGGCGTGACGGTGACCAAGGCCTCGCCCGATCTGATGATGGTCGTGCATCTTTATTCACCCGACAAGTCGCGCGACTCGCTGTTCATCTCCAACTACGCCACGCTCGAGGTGACCGATCCGCTGACCCGTGTCGACGGCGTCGGCTCGATCACCGTGTTCGGCAGCCGCGATTATTCGATGCGCATCTGGCTCGACCCGGATCGCCTGCAATCACTCGGCTTGACAGCAAGCGACGTCACCAACGCGTTGCAGGGACAAAACATCCAAGTGGCCTCCGGCGTGCTCGATCAGCCGCCGGTCGCCCATCCGGGTGCGTTCCAGATCGCGGTGCAGACGCTCGGCCGGCTCGACAATCCGGACGATTTCGGCGCCATCGTCGTCAAGCAGACGCCGGGCGCGGTGGTGCGGCTCAAGGATGTCGCCACCGTAGAGCTCGCTGCGCTCGATTACTCCTCGAATTCCTATCTCGATCACGATCCCGCGGTGGCGCTCGCCATCTTTCAGCGGCCAGGCTCGAACGCGCTTGCCACCGCCAAAGGCGTCAACGACTTGATGGAGCAATTGGCGAAGCGATTCCCGACCGGGGTCAAATACGCCATCGTCTACAACCCGACGCAATTCATCCAGCAGTCGGTCGATGCGGTGATCGATACGATCTTCGAGGCGACCGTGCTGGTCGTCTTGGTCGTGATCCTGTTCCTGCAGAATTGGCGCGCGGCGATCATTCCGCTGGTCGCCATCCCGGTGTCGCTGGTCGGCAGCTTTTTCTTCATGGCGGCGTTCGGCTACACGCTTAACAATCTATCCTTGTTCGGACTGGTGCTGGCGATCGGCATCGTGGTCGACGACGCCATCGTCGTCGTCGAAAATGTCGAACGCAGTATCGCCTCGGGCCTGGCGCCGCGGGAGGCAGCCAAGAAAAGCATGGACGAGGTCGGCTCGGCGCTCATCGCCATCGCGCTCGTGCTC
>PLTE01000238.1 GCA_003164375.1 Hyphomicrobiales bacterium
AGACATAGCCGCCCGACCATTTGAGCGCCGCCGCCACCATGTCGTCGATCAGCCGATGCTCGTAGGTGATTTTCTTCGCGGCGAATTTGTCCTTGAATTCGGCGTCGAATACGGCCTGGAAAATGTCCTTGAAGCGGCCGTCATAGACTTTGAGAATCGTGTTTTTGGTCGACAGGTAGAGCGGATAGCCGCGGCTGAGCGCGTAATTCATCGAAGCGTGGGCAAAATCGCGGATCGAGTCATCAAGATTATACATCGCCAAGGCTACGCCTGAGCCGGGAAACTGGAACACCTCGCGCTTGATCTCGTTGCCGTCGTCGCCGACGAAGGTGAGGTAGAGCTTGCCCTTGCCGGGCACCAGATAGTCGGTGGCGCGGTACTGGTCACCATAGGCGTGGCGGCCGATGATGATCGGCTGGGTCCAGCCGGGCACCAGCCGCGGCACGTTCTTGCAGATGATCGGCTCGCGGAAGATGACGCCGCCGAGAATGTTGCGGATGGTGCCGTTCGGCGAGCGATACATGTCGTGGAGCTTGAATTCCTTTACCCGCGCTTCGTCCGGCGTGATGGTCGCGCATTTGACCGCGACGCCCACCTTCTTGGTGGCTTCCGCGGCGTCGATCGTAATCTGATCCCGCGTCTCGTCGCGCTTCTCCATGCCGAGGTCGAAATACATCAGCTCGATGTCGAGATAGGGATAAATCAGCTTGTCCTTGATGTACCGCCAGATGATCCGGGTCATTTCGTCGCCGTCCATCTCGACGACGGGATTTGCAACCTTGATTTTCGCCATTTTAAGGAGCCACCTTTTAAGAACGGCACCGGCAACGGTTGTCGAGGCGACGGTCGTCGGACTGACGGAATTTTCGGCGCGCGTTCATCGAAGACGCCGCCCGGCGCGGCTGCGGCGGGTCCTATAGCATCGACGCTATTGACGTGAAAGCGGTGTTAGGTCGTGGACCTAAACCGCATCCAGAGGCGCGTGGCTGCGCCCCGCCATGCCGGTCGCGTCGATGGCGCCTGGGACTAGGTCACAGCGAGAAGGGCGGCGCTGCCGCTCGCACTGACGTCTCGCTCGATCCGTTTGCCATCGAGCGAAGTCAAGGCCTCGGCGTCGTCCGCCGTCGTCGGATTCCGCGTCAGAGCGCGGCGATCGCTGCGTTCAGCGTGGCGCTCGGCCGCATCGCGGCCGATGTCTTGGCAACATCGGGCAGGTAGTAACCGCCGGTGTCGACCGGCTTGCCTTGCGCGCCGATCAGTTCGCCATTGATCTTGGTTTCGTTTTTGGCGAGCGTCTCGGCCAGCGGTTTGAAGCGGGCTTGCAGCTCCGCATCCTTGGTCTGCGCGGCCAGCGCCTGAGCCCAATAGAGGGCGAGGTAGAAATGGCTGCCACGATTGTCGATTTCGCCGACCTTGCGCGCAGGATTGCGGTTGAACTCGAGGAATTTGCCGATGGCGGTGTCGAGCGTCTCGGCGAGAACCTGCGCCTTGGCGTTCTTGTAGGTCTGCGCCAGATGTTCGAGCGAGGCGCCAAGGGCGAGGAACTCGCCGAGCGAATCCCAGCGTAGATAACCCTCTTCCTCGAACTGCTGCACGTGTTTGGGCGCCGAACCGCCGGCGCCGGTCTCGAAAAGACCGCCGCCCGCCAAGAGCGGAACGATCGACAGCATTTTGGACGAGGTGCCGAGCTCCATGATCGGAAACAGGTCGGTCAAGTAATCGCGCAGCACGTTGCCGGTGACGGAGATTGTGTCCTGCCCCCTGCGAATGCGCTCCAGCGAAAACTTGATCGCTTCGACCGGCGCCAGAATGCGGATGTCGAGGCCTTTGGTGTCTTGATCCTTCAGGTACTTCTCAACTTTGGCGATGACCTGCGCGTCATGCGCGCGCTTGGCGTCGAGCCAGAACACCGCCGGGGTGCCGGTGAGGCGCGCGCGGCGCACGCCGAGCTTGACCCAGTCCTGGATCGGCGCGTCTTTGGCCTCGCACATGCGGAAGATGTCGCCGGTCTCGACCGGACGCTCGAGCAGCACCTTGCCGTCATCGGCGACGACGCGGACCGTTCCATTCGCGGAAATTTCGAACGTCTTGTCGTGCGAGCCGTATTCCTCGGCCTTTTGCGCCATCAACCCCACGTTCGAAACCGAGCCCATGGTCTTGGGATCGAACGCGCCGTGCGCCTTACAGTCCTCGATGGTCGCTTGATAGAGCGTCGCGTAGGCGCGATCCGGGATCACGGCCTTGACGTCATGCAGCTTGCCGTCGGCACCCCACATCTGTCCGGATTCGCGGATCATCGCCGGCATCGAAGCATCGACGATCACGTCGCTGGGCACGTGCAGGCAAGTGATTCCCTTGTCGGAATTGACCATGGCGAGGCCCGGCCGCTTGGCGTATTCGGCCGCGATGTCGTCCTTGATCGCTTTTTTCTCTGCGTCCGGCAACGTCTCGATCTTCGTCAGCAGATCGCCGAAGCCGTTGTTGAGATTGACGCCGAGACGCTTGAGCGTGGCGGCGTGCTTCTCGATCACGTCGGCGAAGAAGACGGACACGACATGGCCGAACACGATGGGATCGGCGATCTTCATCATGGTCGCCTTCACGTGCAGCGAAAACAGCACGCCTTCCTTCTTGGCGGCTTCGATCTGCTCGGCAAAGAAGGCGCGCAGCGCCTTGCGGCTCATCACCGCCGCGTCGATGATCTCGCCGGCCTGAAGCGGCGTCTTCGCCTTCAACACCGTGACGGCGCCGTCGGCGCCGACCAGCTCGATGCGGGCGTTGGTCGCCGCCGCGACGGTGGTCGCTATTTCCGAGCCGTAGTAGTCGCCGCCCGACATGTACGCGACATGCGATTTGGATTCGGAACTCCAGGAGCCCATCTTGTGCGGATTTTTGCGGGCGTATTGCTTGACGGCGCCGGCGGCGCGGCGGTCGGAGTTGCCCTCGCGCAGTACCGGGTTGACGACGCTGCCGAACACCTTGGCGTAGCGGGACTTGATGTCCTTCTCGGCTTCCGTCGCGGCATTGTCCGGATAGTCCGGAACGCCGTAGCCCTTGCCTTGCAGTTCCTTGATTGCGGCCTTGAGCTGCGGGATCGAGGCGGAGATGTTGGGTAGCTTGATGATGTTGGCTTCGGGCCGCGTCGCGAGCTCGCCGAGTTCGGCGAGTTCGTCGTTGATTCGCTGCGCAGGGGTGAGCTTCTCGGGGAAAATGGCGAGGATGCGACCGGCCAGCGAGATGTCCTTCAGCTTCACGGATACACCCGCCGCGCCCACGAAGGCTTCGACGATCGGCAGTAGGGAATAGGTCGCGAGCGCCGGGGCTTCATCGACCTTGGTCCACATGATTTCGAGATCTGGCATGGTTACACCTCTGATCGCCGGGCGGGTTTAGGCCGAGCGGAAACTGAACATTGATGGGCGCGGCGATATGGCTTTTCGCTCGGGCCCTCAAATGAATTATTCTCTGCGCGGGCACCGCCAACCGGGAATCCGAATGACGGGGAGTTCGGCGCGCGCCCTATAGCATCCGCACTCCGCTGGTGAAAGCCTTGTTAGCAGGTGCGAGATAGCCGCCGGTGGGCCAGAAGGCGGCTGGCACATGCGCGGAAAGGTACGAAAACACCGCGCATTTGGCCATCGCGGCGGCGGGTGAAGGGCTTTTCGCGCAATAGCGGCGCAGGTGGCGAGCATGCGCGCCGAAGCAGACTTGGCGCGCCGAAGCAGACTTGGCGCGCCGAAGCAAAAGCCCCGGCGGGCAGCCACTCGGTGTTTCGGCCGGATACGGTGCCGCCGCTTGACGCAAGCGGCCGGCTTGGGCAGGGGCTGCGCCTTGAGGGAAGCGCCTCGAGGAGTAACGCATGCCGGGCGCAGGCACCGATAAGACCAAGGATTGGATCGAAGAGCCCGGCCCGGTGGTCATCCTGGTCGAGCCACAGCTCGGCGAGAATATCGGCGCTGCGGCCCGCGCCATGGCCAATTTCGGCTTATCGCGGCTGCGCCTCGTTCGCCCGCGTCAGCCGTGGCCGAACGACAGGGCCCGGATCATGGCGTCCGGTGCCGACCGCATTCTCGATGGCGTTGCATTGTACGATAGCCTTGAAGGGGCGATTGCCGACTGTAGTTTTGTCCTTGCCACCACAGCGCGCGCCCACGACCAGGCCAAGCCGGTGGTCGGCCCGGCCGAGGCGGCGGCGCTGGCCGCGCCGCGGATTGCGGCCGGCGAGACCGTCGGGGTGGTGTTTGGCCGTGAGCGCAACGGTCTCGAAAACGACGAGGTCGCGCTTGCCGACCGAATAGTCACGCTGCCGGTCAATCCGGCGTTCGCCTCGCTCAATCTGGCGCAGGCGGTGGTGATCGTGGCTTACGAGTGGTTCAAGCTTGCATCCGGCGCGAAGCTGCCGTTCGTCATGCCGGCAAAATCGGCGCCCGCGCCGAAACAGCAACTGTTAGCCTTCTTCGCCTCGCTCGAACGTGAACTGGAAAAAGTCGAATTTTTCCGCCCGCCCGACAAGCGCGAGACCATGCAAATCAACCTGCGCAACATCGTCACGCGCATGGCGCCGAGTCAGCAGGACATTCAGACGTTGCACGGCGTAATCATGGCGATCGCCGAGGGCCGCAAGGGCCCGGCGCGCGGCGGGGTGCTCGACGGCCCTGAAGCCGAAATCCTGCGCGCGCTGTTGGCCGAACAAGACACAGTCCGCGGCCCGAAGGAGCGCGGTCCGATGCGGGGGCTGGCCCGGTTTCTGCGCCGCAATCCGACCGAGGCGGAGCGGGCGCTGTGGCAGGCGCTGGTCAACGACCGCCGTTTCGCGGGATGCGGGTTCAAGCGCCAGACCCCGGTCGGGCAGCATATCTGCGACTTCGTGTCGTTTCCGCTGCGGCTCGTCATCGATGTCGTGCCCGCGGACGAAACCGCGGCCGCCGCCGCCGCGCGCGGGCAAAAACGCGCCTGGCTCGAAGCGCATAATTATAAGGTCCTGGGAATAATTGCCGGCGATATCGAGTCTGATATGGCGGCGGCGCTCGAGCGGATCGGCGGGGCCATCGGTTGAATTAACATTCCTTAAGTTCTCACTTGGCCGCGGTCGGAATATTGGGAGCGCCGAAGTGACGGGATCGAAACATGCAATTGGCTAACTCGAAAACGCGCTACGGCGCACTGCCGCAGCTCATCCATTGGCTGACGGCGCTGTTCGTGGTCGCGGGCTGGGTCCTCGGCCAGTTCGGCGACGATCTGCCAAAGGGCGCAGCGCGCGCGCTCGGGCTTTTTGCGCACATGACGCTTGGCGAATGCGTCATCGCTTTGCTCGCCATTCGCCTGGTTTGGCGGTTCGCCGATCCGCCGCCGCCGCCGGAGCCGACCCCGTTTGGGCCGTTGGTGACGGCGGCCGCGAAGCTGAGCCAATTCGCACTCTACGCTTTGCTGATCGTGGTGCCGCTTTTGGGAATGATCGTGCAGTTAGAGCGCGGCCACGATCTGCCGATTTTCGGATTGTGGGAATTCGTCTCGCCATGGCCCGCGGATCGCGCCATTGCGCGGAGCGTCCTGATCGCGCACCGCTATCTTGCCGACGCGCTCCTGATCCTGGCCGGCATCCATGCCGGCGCCGCGATCGCGCACCATTGGCTCTGGCGCGACCGCACGCTGGCGCGCATGCTGCCGGGGCTTGGGCGGTAACTGGGCGCGTCGCCTCAGCGCTAAAGGGATTCGCGTTTTCCTCCCAGCGCGTCACGCTCGGACTTGATCCGGGCGCCCAGGCGGCGACAGTCGCGACTATCAGCCGCCTTCCCAGCCTGGATGCGCAGGTCAATCCCCGGACTTGATCCGGGGACGCGCATGACGCGGAAAGGGGCGAGCAGGCAATGGCTCCCCACGGCTCGGCCGACCGTATTCCCGCGTCATGCCCGGACTTGATCCGGG
>PLTE01000160.1 GCA_003164375.1 Hyphomicrobiales bacterium
GCAAGTCGCTCTCGCCATGCCGCTCAAGCCGGATCTGCCGCCGGGTTCGACCGCTTATTCGATCGCGGTCGATGCCACCAACTTTTCCGCCGAACATATGATCATGGGGCAAAAGGTCGAAGCCGCGGCGCTCAAGGTCAACGCCAATAACGACGGCTACCAGCTCAAGGGCGACGTTAAGATCGGCGGCGCGCCGGCCAGTCTCGAATACCGCAAAATGCGCGGTGACAGCGACGCCGACGTGCATATTCAGGGCATGCTCGACGACATGGTGCGCGCCAATCTCGGCCTCGATCCGGCGAATACGATCGGCGGCGCCATCCCGATCGACGTCAGCGGCAAAGTCGGCTCGACCTCCGATCGCGACGGGCGTTTTACGGTCCAGGCCGATCTGACGCCGGCCCAGATCGACGGCTTCCTGCCGGGCTGGGTGAAGCAGTCGGGCAAGCCGGCGCGCGCCACGTTCACGCTCACCACCAAGCCGCAATCGGTCCGCATCGACGATCTGTTGATCGAGGGCGCCGGCGGCGGCGTGAAGGGCGCGATCGAGTTCGACGGCTCCGGCGAATTGCAATCCGCCAATTTCCCGTCCTACGGTTTCTCCGACGGCGACCGGACCACTCTGAAAGTCGAGCGCACGCCCGAAGGCGCGCTGCGCGTCGTCATGCGGGGCGACGCTTATGACGGACGCGGTTTCGTCAAGACCATGACCGGCGGCCCGCAGGCCGAGCCCAGCAAGCGCCAGCCTCCCGATCTCGATCTCGACATGAAGCTCGGCGCCGTACTCGGCTTCAACGGTGAGGCATTGCGCGGCCTCGAACTGAAAATGTCGCGCCGCGCCGGCGAGATTCGCAGTCTCGGGCTTGGCGCCAAGATCGGGCGGGCGGGATCGCTGACCGGCGAGCTGCGCGGGCGCGGCGACGGCCGCCAAATCGTCGACCTGGAGAGCACCGACGCCGGTGCGTTGTTCCGATTTACCGACGTCTATTCACGCATGACCGGCGGCCAAATGATCTCCGTCATGGACCCGCCGTCGGCCAATAATCCGACGCAACTCGGCAGCCTGAGCGTGCGCAACTTCTCGGTCCACGATGAGTCGCAGCTCGAGCGCGCCGTGGCCACCGGTGGCCAAATGCCGCGCAACGCCAACACCATGGATTTCTCCGGGCTGAAGATCGATTTCACCCGCACGCCGGGACGAATGGTGCTGCGCGACGGCGTAGTGCGCGGACCGGTGCTCGGCGGCACCATCGACGGCACGCTCGATTATTCGCGCGACGACATCCATCTGCGCGGCACGCTCATCCCGCTATACGGCGCCAATAATCTGCTCGGACAAATCCCGGTCGTGGGGCTGTTCATGGGCGGGGATAAAGAAGGTCTCGTCGGCGTTACCTACGAGGTTGTCGGGAAGCCCGGTCAGCCGGTCCTGCATGTCAATCCGCTCTCGGCGCTGGCGCCCGGAATGTTCCGCAAAATCTTTGAATTCCCCGTCAATAGTCCGATTATCCCGCCGCCGATTGACGACAGCACGTCGACCGACGACAACGCCGCCCCGACGAATAGTCACTAACGCGGCCTGGTCACACCGGCTTGAGCAACACGTGACGTTTGCGGCCGAGCGAAAGCTTCACGACGCCGTCGACCGTGATGTCGGCTGCCCCGATCGCGGCCTTATCGCTGGTAATGCGCGCATCATTGACCATGATGGCGTTGTTGGCGATGGCGCGGCGCACTTCGCCGTTCGAGGCGGCAAGCCCGGCTTTGACGAAGGCTGAAAGCACGCCGATGCCGGCTTGCAGTTCGGCGCGCGGCAGTTCGACGGTCGGCAGTCCGGCGCCGGTCCCGCCATGCTCGAACGTCGTGCGCGCGGTTCCCGCCGCCTCGTCGGCCGCGGCGCGGCCATGGACGAGCGCGGTCGCCTCTGTCGCCAGAATCTTTTTCGCCTCGTTGATCTCGGCGCCCCGTAGCGCGGCAAGGCGCGCGATTTCGTCAAGCGGCATTATCGTGAACAGTTTTAGAAAGCGCGCGACGTCGGCGTCCTCGGTATTGCGCCAATATTGCCAGTATTCATAGGGGCTCACTTGATCGGCGTTGAGCCATACCGCGCCGGCCGCGGTTTTGCCCATCTTGGCGCCGGACGAGGTGGTGAGCAGCGGCGAAGTGAGCGCGAAGAACTGCGCATTGTGCAACCGGCGGCCGAGATCGATGCCGTTGACGATGTTGCCCCATTGGTCGGAGCCGCCCATCTGCAGCACGCAGCCATGGCGCCGGTAAAGCTCGACGAAGTCGTAGGCTTGCAGGATCATGTAATTGAATTCGAGGAACGAGAGCTCTTGCTGGCGCTCAAGCCGCATTTTTACCGAATCAAAAGCCAGCATTCGGTTGATGGAGAAGTGGCGGCCGACGTCACGCAGGAAGTCGATGTAATTGAGCGCGTTGAGCCAGTCGGCATTGTTCGCCAGAATCGCGTTGCCGCCACTATCCTCGAATTTCAGGAATTTGTTGAAGACCGCGCGGATCCCTTTGAGATTTTCGTTGATCGCGTCATCGGTGAGGAGCCGGCGGCTTTCGTCCTTGCCCGATGGATCGCCGACCCGCGTGGTGCCGCCACCCATCAGCGCGATCGGGCGATGGCCGGTCTGCTGTAGCCAATACAAGAGCATGATCGGCAGTAGCGAGCCGACATGCAGCGACGGCGCGGTGCAATCGAAGCCGATATAGGCGGTAATCGTCGAGGAATGCGCCAGTGCATCGAGCGCCTCCGGCTCCGAGACCTGATGGATAAAGCCGCGGCCAGCCAGAACGTTGAGGAAATCGGACTTGTAGGTGCTCATCGGCATCCAGAATGGTCACTGCGGCCGCGGCTCGCCGCCGTGGCGCGGGTGGTGTAACAGGTCCGCAAGTCTGTTTAAACTGCTGTTTAGACTGCCCTGTTTGGGCTGGCGATTGAACGAGCGCATCGATGTCTGAGCCCATCACACCGGCCGCAATGTCGCCGGGCACAATGTCCCCGCTATCGCCGGCCGCGGCGTCGTCGGTGCTGGCGGTCGGGCTGATGAGCGGGACCTCGCAGGACGGCGTCGACGTCGCTTTGATCGACACCGACGGCGAAACGATCGCGCAATTCGGTGCCACCGCTTGCCGGCCTTATACCAAGGAAGAGCGCACGCTGTTGCGCCGTGCCACGGCGGCCGCGGAAAATCTGACCGTACGCACGGCGCGGCCGGGCATTGTCGCGGAGGCCGAGCGCCTGGTGAACGAGGCGCATGTCGAGGCGGTGCAGTCGTTTCTCGCCGCCAATTCGTTAACGCCGGACAGCGTGGCGGCGATCGGGTTCCACGGCCAGACGCTACTGCATCGGCCCGATCGCGGCCTGACGCTGCAGATCGGCGACGGACAACGCTTGGCGGCGCAGCTCGGCATTCCGGTCGTCTATGATTTTCGCGCAGCCGACGTCGCCGCAGGCGGGCAGGGCGCGCCGCTGGCGCNNNNCGACACGCTGATCGCCTGCGATACCGGACCCGGCAACGCGTTGCTCGACGATTTTTTGCGGTTGCGGACCGGCCACCCGCTCGACACCGACGGCCGCATGGCCGCGGCGGGCAGGGTCGACGCGGCTGTTATCGCGCGTCTCATCGCGCATCCGTTTTTCGTCTTGCCGCCGCCGAAGTCGCTCGATCGCAACGATTTCCGCGGCTTCGTCGGCGACGCGCTCGACGGCGTCTCCACCGAGGACGGCGCGGCGACTCTCACCGCGCTCACTGCGGCGGCCGTAGCGCGGATCGTGCCGCATCTGCCGCGCGCACCAAAAACCTGGGTCGTCGCCGGCGGTGGCGCGCGCAACCCGACGCTGATGCAGATGCTGGCGGATCGCGTCGCGCCGGCGCGCGTCGAATCGGGGCATGACGTCGGTTGGTCGATCGATTCACTTGAGGCGCAGGCCTTCGCCTATCTTGCCGTACGCAGCCTGCGCGGTCTGCCGATCACGTTTTCGGGCACCACGGGTGCGCCGGGCCCGCTGGCCGGAGGTGTGTTGGCGAGACCGTGAACCGTTCGAGGAATGTGGTTTCCACAGGTCGGCCTATTCGGCGGAAATTCCGGCTTTCTTGGCCAGTCCGACCCATTTTTCGGTTTCGGAATGGATAAAGGCGGCAAATTGCGCGGGCGGCTCGCCGCCCGGCTCGGCGCCGAAATCGCCGAGCTTCTTGATGATGTCGGGTGACTTCAGGATCGCGGCGGTCTCGGTATAGAGCCTATTGCGAATTTGCTCCGGCGTGCCTTTCGGCACCAGAAATCCGTACCAAGTGGAGACGTCGTACCCCGTTAGCCCCGACTCGGCGAGCGTCGGCAGGTCGGGAAACAGCGCCGAGCGCTTGGCCGGGCTGACCGCGAGCGCGCGAACGCTGCCGGCCTGGACCAACGGGGTCGCGGCTCCGCTGGTCTCGATCGACATCTGGATGTTGCCGGCGACCAGATCGGCGAGCATCGGCGCGCCGCCGCGATAGGGCACGTGGACGATGTCGGTGTCGGACAGCGTACGGAACAACTCGGCCGACATGTGTTCGGTCGAGCCGACGCCGGCGGAGCCATAGCTGACCTTGTTGGGATTGGCTTTGAGATAGGCAATGAACTCGGCGACATTTTTCGCCGGCACGGACGGATTGACGATCAGAATATTCGGCACCGTGGCGACCACGGTGATCGGATCGAAATCCTGCTCGAAATTGTAAGCGAGTTTCTTGTAGATTCCGGGCGCCATGGTGTGCGCGACGGTGGCCATGAAGATCGTGTAACCGTCGGGAGCGGCGCGCGACGCGTTGGTGGCGCCCAATGTGCCGCCGGCGCCG
>PLTE01000374.1 GCA_003164375.1 Hyphomicrobiales bacterium
TCGACATCAACGCCATCGTCGAGGAGAGCCTCAATCTTGCCTACCACGGCGCGCGCGCCGAAAAGCAGGGCTTCAACATTACGCTGGAGAAATCCTACGATCCGGCGGCCGGCGAGATCGACCTCTATCCTCAGGAAATCACCCGGGTGCTGCTCAATCTGATCTCGAACGGCTTCTATGCCGCCACCAAGCGCAAAGCCGAGGCCAATGGCGGCGACTACGAGCCGACGCTGTCGGCCGCGACCAAAAGCCTTGGCGACAGCGTCGAGATCCGCATCCGCGACAACGGCACCGGCATTCCACCCGAGGTCAAGGACAAGATGTTCAATCCGTTCTTTACGACCAAGCCCGCCGGCGAGGGCACCGGACTAGGCCTATCGCTGAGCCACGATATCATCGTCAAGCAACATGGCGGGACTATAGAAGTCGATACCGAGCCTGGCGCATTCACCGAATTTCGCATCGTGCTGCCGCGCGCGGCTGCAACCGTTGGTAACCCTGGAGGAAAGACGTGAGCCTGCTCATTCTTGTGGTCGACGATGAGCCCGATGTCGAACTGCTGTTTCGGCAGCATTTCCGTCGCGATCTACGCGCGGCGCGCTTCGCTATGGAATTTGCACCGTCCGCCGGTGCGGCGCTGCAACGTATCGCCGATGCGACCGACCAGTCGCTTATCCTGATCCTGTCCGACATCAACATGCCCGGGATGAGCGGGCTCGAGCTCCTGCCCAAAGCCAAGGCGATGCGGCCGGATGTGCCGATCATCATGATCACCGCCTATGGCGATGCGGAGACCAAAAGCAAGGCGCTGGAGAGCGGTGCCGCGGCGCTGCTGACCAAGCCCATCGATTTCGGTACGCTTCGCAGCGAGATCGACAGCCGGGTTGAACGCGCCGCATGACCACCCGAATCCTGGTTGTCGATGACGAGCCGGACCTGGAGACGCTGATCCAGCAGAAGTTCCGGCATCAGATTCGCAACGGCGCGATAAGCTTTGTGTTCGCGCGCGACGGCGTCGATGCGCTCGCTGCGCTTACGGCTAACCCCGATGTCGACATGGTGGTGACCGACATCAACATGCCGCGGATGGACGGGCTGACGCTGCTCAAGAAGCTGCAGGAGAACGAAGAAAAGCTTTCGACCGTTATCGTTTCGGCCTATGGCGACATGGCCAATATTCGCACCGCGATGAACGGCGGCGCCTTCGATTTCATCACCAAGCCGATCGATTTTCCCGATCTCGAGGCGACCATCGCCAAGACCATACGGCATGTCGAAGTGCTGCGCGAGGCGCAGCGGCGGCAAGCGGCGGCCGAACGGGCGCACGCTTCGCTGTCGCGGTACTTCTCGCCCAATCTCGCCGAACGGCTTGCCGGCGATTCCGACGCGGTCGACCTTGGCGGGCAGCGTCGCGAGATCGCGACGCTGTTCACCGATATCGCCAGTTTCACCGCGCTGGTCGAGACGCTGGAGCCCAGCGTGCTCGGTCCGCTGCTCAGCGAATATGTGGGCGGCATGACCGACATCGTGTTCGCGCATGACGGCACGGTGGCAAAAGTCATCGGCGACGCCTTGCACGTCTTGTTTGGCGCGCCGGGCGAGCAGCCTGACCATGCCGCACGCGCCGTCACTTGCGCATTGGCGTTGGACGATTTCGCCGAAACATTCCGGGCGGGTTGGCATAAAAAAGGCGTGGCGCTCGGCGTCACCCGGATCGGGGTTCATGCCGGGCCAGCGATCGTCGGCAATTTCGGCGGCGGTCGCTTTTTCGACTACACCGCCTATGGCGACACCATCAACGTCGCCGCGCGCTTAGAGGCCGGCAACAAACAACTCGGCACTCGTATCTGCGTCAGCGCGCCGCTGGCTGCGAAAGTGACGGAGTTTCGCGGCCGGCCCGTGGGCGACCTTATGCTGCGAGGCAGGATCGAAGGAATGCGCGCCTTTGAGCCGCTGCGGCCTGAGCAATACGATACCGCGGCGACAAAGAGCTATCTGGAAGCCTTCGCCAAGCTGGAATCAGGCGACCCCGGCGCCATTGCGGCCTTTGCGGCTCACATCGGCAAAGTGGCTGACGACCAGCTCGGCAGCTTTCACCTCAAGCGGCTGTTGAACGGGGCGACCGGTACGCGGATCGCGATGGAGTAGGGCGCGTGATTGGCGCTCTTTTGCGCGGATTGAGGCATCGTGATAACCGGCTCGCAGAAGCCGCGATAACAGGGGGAAACCGTGCCCGATAAAATGACCGATCTGATCGAGGAGCTGGCGCTTGCCAACCGTATTCTGGCCCATGAAGGCGTGCTCGACGCCTTCGGCCATGTCAGCGTCCGCCATCCGACCGATCCGGGCCGTTACCTGTTGTCGCGTTCGCGCTCGCCGCTTTTGATCGAGCCTGACGATATTCTCGAATACACGCTGGATTCCGCACCGGTGCGACCGGCCAAGGTGCATCTTTACGCCGAACGCGTCATTCACGGCTGCATCTATCAGGCCCGCAGCGACGTCATGGCGGTGTGCCATCACCACGCTCCGGCGATTATGCCGTTTGCCATCGCCGGCAAGCCGATCGTGCCGGTCTTCCATCTCGGCGCGACGATAGGCGAGGACCTGCCATTCTGGGATCAATACGACGAATTCGGCGACACCAATCTTCTGGTCGTCAAACCGGAGGAGGGCCAATCGCTGGCGCGGGCGCTTGGGCGGCATAACGCGGTGCTGCTCAACCGTCACGGCGCGACCGTTGTCGGCAGCGGCCTCAAGGAACTGGTGTCGCGCTCGATCTTCATGTGTCAGAATGCCGATTATCAGCTTCGCACGCTGGCGCTCGGCACGCCGCAACCGTTGCATCGCGGCGAAGTCAAGCTCGCCGGAGTACTCGGCCAGTTGCCGAATGTCGTGGGGCGGACCTGGGAATATTGGAGCATGCGGCTCGAAGCTTCGGGAGGCATGCCGCCGCGCCGCAGCGCTGCCAAGGCGACGCGCCGGCCGGTGCCGAAACGCTCGCGAGTCACCCCGCGCGAACGCCGCAAGGGAAGGCGGCGGTGACGATGCGTGCGTCGCCTCCATGCTAACCGTGTCGCGCCGATATTTGCTTGCGGCGGCACTTGGGCCGTTCGCCTCGGCTGGCCCGCTGCGTTCGCGTCCTGCACGCGCAGAGGACCTCCAGTTTCCGGAAAATTTTGTCTGGGGTGCTTCGACGTCGAGCTATCAGATCGAAGGCGCGGTCGATGTCGACGGTCGCGGCCAAAGCATTTGGGACGTTTTCTCGCACACGCCGGGCCGGGTCAAAGGCGGCGATACCGGCGACGTCGCCTGCGATCATTATCACCACTGGGTCGAAGATATCGAATTGCTCGCCCGCGGCGGGTTTGCCGCCTACCGTTTCTCGACGGCGTGGCCGCGCATCCTGCCGGCTGGCGCAGGCGCAATCGAACAGCGCGGTCTCGACTTCTATGAGCGGCTGGTCGACGGCTTGCTCGCACGCGACATCACGCCATGGCTTTGTCTCTATCATTGGGATCTGCCGCAGGCGCTGCAGAATGACGGCGGCTGGCTCAACCGCGACATCGCGGAAAAATTCGCCGATTATGCCCGCGTTGTCGTCAAGCGGCTCGGCGACAGGGTCAAATATTGGGCGACGTTCAACGAGCCGAACGTCCATGCCCTGTTTGGCTACGGCCTCGGCGAGCATGCGCCCGGCATCAAGGGCCTGCCGAGCCTGGTCGCAGCAATGCACAACCAGAATCTCGCCCATGGCCGCGCCGTGCAGGTCTTGCGGTCCGAGCGGGCCGATCTTCGCATCGGCGCCATACTTTCGCTGCAGCGTGTGCGGCCGTCCTCGGCCAGCGACGAGGATCGCCGCGCCACCGAGCGGTTCGACGCGATGTGGAACGGTGCCGGCCTCGATCCTCTCGTTCTCGGCGCCTATCCCGCGCCGGTCGCCGCCGATTTCGCCCCACTCGTCGCCGACGGCGATCTGGCGACGATTCATCAGCCGCTCGATTTTCTCGGCGTCAATTATTACGCGCCGATGTATGTCGCCGACGCGCCACAAAGCCTGTTCGGCGCTTGGTTCGGCGCGGTGCCGGCCGGCACGCCACTCACGGCCATGGGCTGGCCGATCGACGCCCCGGGTCTCACCGAGGAGCTCATCGGCATCGCGAAACGCTACGGCGACCTCGACCTCTACGTAACCGAGAACGGCGCCTGCTTCGACGACACGGTTGCGGCCGACGGGGTCGTTCATGACGACGAGCGGGCTGCCTATTTGCGCGCCCATGTCGCCGCCGCGCAGCGTGCGCTTGCGGCCGGCGTCAAATTACGCGGCTATTTCGTCTGGTCGCTGTTGGACAATTTCGAATGGGCGGAAGGCTATCGCCGGCGCTTCGGCATCATCCGGGTGGATTTTGCTACGCTCAAACGCACGCCGAAGGCGTCCTTTCAATGGCTTGCGGAATTCATCGCCCAGCAAAGACGCAGCCGACCGCCGTAGCGATCAGTTCCGATCGCGGGCTGCCGCGCTGATCGCGCGGAGGATCGTGGTGCGGTCGCCCTTGAGCGCGCCGCGCACCGATTGCTTGGTGCCGATCTGACCCATTTCGCGCTGCCGCTTGACCGTCGCCGTCGTCATCAGCGGCTCGATGCCGAGTTCGCGCAGCGTGTCGGCGACTTCTTCCATTTCGGCGGCGCGCCGCTCGCCGTGGCTTGCCATGCGTTCAAGGTTGTAAGGCACGACCTTCGCCCAATCGATACCGGGATAATTGTTCTTCATCGAATTGGCGACCTCGTCGATGACTCCGGCGCGGGCCGCGGCCAGAAAGCACTCCAGCGTCAGCGCCTCGATGCCCTTGATCATCACGCTACGCACCATCTTGATCGCCGCGGCGGCGCCGATTTCCGTGCCGGCGATGCTGACGCGCATGTCGAGCGCGGCAAGCGTCGGCGCAGCTGCCGCTGCGGCGGCGCCGGCGAGCAGCATCGGCGTCTGGTGCCGCGCCGGATGGATCGGCGCGAGCACTGCGACATCGACATAACGGGCGGCATCGCCGAGAAGCTTCGCGGTCTGTTGCTTGCGCCCGGGCGACACTGAATTGATGTCGAGGAAAAACGGCGCAGCGGCAAGATGGGCCTTGGCGGAACGCGCTGCTTCAACGCTCGAGGCCGCGGTGACCGCCGACACGACGATGTCGGCGTCGCGCACCGCATCTGCTGCGGAACCCGCGCAACGTACGCCGCTCCGCTCGCCGGCCCGCCGCAGCTTATCGCCCTCAGGCTTCGGAAACAGGATATCCCAGGCCGCCATCCGCTCGACGCCCGCCTCGCGCAAGCCCGCGGCGATCGCCTGGCCGGCTTCACCGAAGCCGATGAAGGTGATGGCTGGACTGCTATTGGACATCGCTGCGATTCCTCTTAATACCGACGCGCACATGATGGCAGGTCCGGTGCAGGTTTTGCAATGCGCCGGCGATCCGAAGCCTCCACCGGTTCCAATTGCCGATTTGTCCCGCTAGGATGCCAATAAGCCGCGATCAAGCGGTGCGTTTAGGGAGAAGCTTCCGTCATGAAGCCAATTGTCGATCAAGCTACCAGCCGCCGCCGGTTCATTCAGTTTCTTGCCGCGAGTCCCTTGTTCGCCGGCACCAGCGTTGCTGCGCTGGCGGAGGAGGGTGTGTTCCCGCAACGGCCGCCGGATCCGTTCGTATGGGCGCCGCGCGACTACGACCATCTGATCTCGAGCCCGAAAGAGGCGCTCGACGTGTTCGATTTCGAACCGGTCATGCACAAGAACGTGCCGCCCGCCCATTTCGGCTACATGACGTCGGGCATCGACGACGACGTTACGCTGCGCGCCAATCGCGAGGGGTTTTCGAAATTCCAGCTGCGGCCGCGGCGGCTCGTCGACGTCAGCAAGATCGACATGAGCACGGAGATCCTCGGCCAGAAATACCAGACGCCGATCATCCTCGCGCCCGTCGGCGAGCATCGCACCTATCATCCCGACGGCGAGGAAGGCGTCGCGCGTGCGGCCAAGACCGGCGACCACCTCATGATCCTTTCGACCCAGGCGACGGCGACCGTCGCCGATGTGATCGCCGCGCGGGGCCGGCCGATCTGGTCGCAGCTCTACGCTACCGACAAGTTCGAAGTCGCCAAGCACCACGTGCTGAGCATGGAGCGGCAAGGCTCGATCGCGGTTGCCGTCACGGTCGACCGCACCGGCGGCCGCAACCAGGAAGATCTGGCACGCTTGCGGCGGACCGACACGCGGCAATGTTCGACCTGCCACGACAACTCCAGCCTCGCGACGGCAAATAGAGATGCCCCGATGTACGAGGGCGCCGACCTTTCCGGCCTCACCAATACTCAGTCTCCGGCGCTGACCTGGGATACCGTCAAGCGGCTGCGCGATGTGACCAAGATGAAAATGGTGCTTAAGGGGATCCTGGCTTGGGAAGACGCCAAGATCGCCGCCGAGACTGGCATCGACGCCATCATCGTGTCGAACCACGGCGGCCGCGCCGACGAATCCGGACGCTCGACCATCGAATCGCTGCCAGAGATCATTGCGGTCGCCGGCGCTATGCCGGTGCTGATCGATTCCGGCTTCCGCCGCGGCACGGACATCGTTAAGGCGCTGTGCATGGGCGCCAAGGGCGTCGCAATTGGCCGGCCCTATCTGTGGGGGCTCGGCGCGTTCGGCCAAGCCGGCGTCGAGCGCGTCCTCGAACTCCTGCGCACCGAATTGACGGTCGCCATGCAGCAAGCCGGCGCGCCATCGATCAAGGACCTCAAGCCGTCGATGGTGATGCACGTCTAGCGTCTCGTCTCGGGCGGAGCGGCCGGGCAAAAATCATGCAGCAAACGCGCAGCCGCGACCGCCTGGAACGAGCGCTGGCGCGGATCGCCGACCCGAACGGGGAGGGCGCGCGCGCCTGCCTCACGGTCTATGCCGAAGCCGCCCGCGCCGNNGCCGGCGAGCCGACCCGCGCCGGCTCGAAAATTCTCGCCGAGGAGGCGGCGCCCGCCGTTGCTGACGCGGTGGTGGTGCAGCGGCTGCGCAGCGCGGGGGCGGTGATCGTCGCTAAGACCAACATGACCGAATTCGCGTTTTCCGGGATCGGGGCCAACCCGCATTTCGGCACGCCGGGTAATCCGCGCGACCGCACGCGCGTGCCCGGAGGCTCCTCGGCGGGCGCGCCGGTCGCGGTCGCCGACGGTATGTGCGAGATCGCCATCGGCACCGATACCGGCGGGTCGGTGCGGATCCCGGCCGCGCTGTGCGGCTTGGTCGGTTTNNCTTAAGCCGAGCCGGCAACGCATTCCGACCGCGGGCGCCTTTCCGCTGAGCCAGACGCTCGATTCGATCGGGCCGATCGGGACGAGCGTCGTCGATTGCGCCAAAGCCGATGCGGTTATGGCCGGAGCTGATTTTATCCCGCTCGAACCGTTGGAACTCGCCGGTCTGCGCGTTGGCGTTGCCGACGGGCTGCCACTTGATCGGCTTGACGACACCGTGGCCGCGGCCTTTACCGCAGCGCTGGAACGGATCGATGCGGCCGGCGTGCGTTTGAGCCACGAAGCACTGCCGCAGTTGGACGCTATGCTCGCGGTCAATGCCAAAGGCGGCATCGTTCCGACGGAGGCCTGCGGCGTCCTCCGCGACTGGCTCGGGCGCCGGGCCGCCGATATCGATCCCAATGTGCGCGTGCGCGTCGAGCGCGGCTGTGCTGTTACGCCGGCGGATTACGAAGATATGCTTCGGCAACGTTCGGCGCTCGTCCGCGATATGGATGGGAGGCTCACGGGTTTGGACATCTTGGTCATGCCGACCACGGCGATTGTCGCGCCGACCATTGCGGAGGTTGCCGATTCCGGCGTTTTTGCCAGACGCAATGCGGCGGTTCTGCGCAATACCTCCATCATTAACTTCTTCGACCTCTGCGCCATCTCGTTGCCGCTTGCAGCCGCAATGCCGGTCGGGCTTATGCTGGTCGCGCGCAACGGCCACGATCATCGGCTGTTACGCATCGCCGCGGCCATGACGCGGCTTTTGGGCGGATGATCGGCGTTGCCGCAGGGTCTGACGTTTTTCGGCATTTCGGCCATTGTGAGGGAGTATCGCCATGACAGGCATCCTTATGCAGCCCAACCGTCGCCGCCTTCTTGCCGGTGCGGTTGCCTCGGCCGCTACGTTGGCCGCACCGGCGATCGGTCGCGCGCAGAGCGCGGCACTGAAGGTCGCGGTGGTATTACCGCGCTCCGGCTATCTCGCCCCCGCGGGCCAGAGCTGTCACCGCGGGGCGTTGATCGCGCCCAAGGTCCTGGCGGACCACGGCTATAATGTGGAGCTCGTTCATATCGATTCGGAGTCGAACGCCGACATTGCGCGCACTCAGACCGAGCGCGCCATCGACGACGGCGCGCAGGCCGTGGTCGGCGCCTTCGATTCCGGCTCCTCGCTGGCCATGGCGCAAGTCTGCGAGCAGCGGCAGGTGCCGCTGAGCGTCAATATCGGCGCGGCCCCGCAACTGACCGAGCAGGGTTACAAATTCCTGGTGCGCAATTTTCCAACCGGCGGGATGCTGGTGAGCAACGGGCTCAGCTTGATTAAGAGCCTTTTGGACGTGACCAAGCTCGATGCCAGGACTGCGGTTTTCATGCATGCCAACGATACCTTCGGTACGGCCCAGCGCGCGGCCATGGACCATTTGTTCCCGACTGCGGGTTTGCCGTTTACGCTGCTCGATTCCATCTCCTACGACCCCAAAGCACAGGATCTTTCGGTCGAGGTGACCAAGGTTCGCTCGCTCAATCCCGACCTATTGCTGGTCGTTACGCGCGCCGCCGACGCCATCAAGCTGGTGCGCGACATGGTGCGACAGCGCTTTGAGCCAAAGGGCATCATCTCGCCCGGCTCACCCGGCCTTTACGACGAGGAGTTCTATCAGGCGCTCGGACCGCTTTCGGATTACATGCTTTATAATCTGCCATGGGCCAACCCAAAAGCGCAGATGACACAGGCGCTGGAGGCCGCTTTCACGCCCGCCAATCCCACGTTCCGTTTCGCGGTCGAATGCTTCAATGTTGGTTTTACCTTTGAAGCGTTGCTGGTCGTGGCGGCAGCTTATAAGACCGCCGGCAGCGCCACTGGCGTCGAGTTGATGCAAGCGGTCCGTGAAACCAAGATCGCCGATCATGTCATGATCGGTCCGCCGATCCAGTTCGACGAAAAGGGGCAGAACGTCGGCATCCCATCGGCGGCGGTGCAGAATCGCCACAAGACGCCGGCCGTGACGCTGCCGGTCGACGTCGCGACGGCAATGCCGGTGCTGCCCATGCCGGGCTGGCAGGGACGAACTTGATCGGCGCAGGCGGGGCGCCTTGGCCCGCAGACCGCTTGGCTGCACAATGAACATCGCGATCGTCGTCAACGTCGTTATCGAAGGCGTACTGACGGGGCTCATCTACGGTCTGATGGCGCTCGGCCTATCGGTGATTTTCGGCGTCGTGCGCGTGGTCAATTTCGCGCATGGCGAATTCGCCGTCGTCGCCATGTACGCCGCTTATCTCTTGTTCGTAAATTTCGGGCTCGATCCGATCGTGTCGCTGTTTCCCATCGCGGCCGTGTTTTTCTTCGTCGGTTACGCTTTGCAGACGGTTCTGATCAACCGCTTTGTCGACCGCTCCGAGCATGAACAATTCATCCTCCTGGTCGGTCTCGCCATCGTCATCGTCAACGGGTTGTTGATGATTTTCGGGCCGGACGCGCGGCCGACCAACTTGCCTTATTCGTTCGACAGCTATGCCATTGGGCCATTGTTCGTGGACAAGGCGCGCGTCTATGCCGCTGTCGGCGCGCTTGTCGTGGCGGCGGCGCTGTTCGCGTTTTTCCGCTACACCTCAATCGGCACGGCCATTCGCGCCTGCGCCGATAACCGTACAGGCGCCGCAGTTGTCGGACTCAATATTAAGCGGCTCTACGCTTTGACTTTCGGGCTCGGGCTTGCCTGCGTCGGTGCTGCCGGCGCGCTGATGGTGCCGATTGCGGACGCGAGCCCGCTGTTGTCGCAGGCCTTTACGCTGCTCGCATTCACCATCGTCATCGTGGGCGGTCTCGGGTCTATGGCCGGCGCCTTGATCGGCGGCGTTGTGATCGGCGTCTCGGAGGCGCTGGCGAGTTTCTTCATGGCGCCATCGATGAAGAGCATGGTCTCCTTTGCGCTCCTGGTGGCGGTTTTAGTGCTGCGCCCACAGGGCCTGATGGGCCGCCGCATATGAAGGATTTGTGGTCGGCGATCCCGCGGCGGGGCCGTGTCATTCTGCTGGTGGCGATCACGCTCTTGCTCGCCGCGCCCATGGTGCTCGACCGTTATCTGATCTCCATCTTCGTGCTGATCTTTTATTTCGCCTATGTCGGCCAGGCCTGGAATCTGATGATGGGCTTTGCCGGGCAGCTGTCGCTCGGCCATGCGCTCTATGCCGGCCTCGGCGGCTATGTCGCGGCGCTGTTGTGGTTCTACTTCGGGATCGGTCCCTGGCTCGGCGTGTTTGCCGGCGTTGCGGTGGCGGCCACGTTCGGCGCCGTCATCGGCTGGCTGGGATTCCGTTTCGGCATCGAGGGCGTTTACTTCGCGTTGTTGACGATCGCGTTTGCCGAATTCACCCGCATCGCTTTCGATAACATGGCTTTCACTGGCGGCGCCGGGGGACTTTTCCTGCTCTATGACGCGCAGCGCAGCCACGAGTGGTGGAATCTGCGCGGTGGACCGCTGCTGTTTTATTACCTGGGGCTGGCGCTGGCTGCGGCCGCGGCCATCCTGACCGCGCGGCTTGCCCGTTCGCGCATCGGGTTCCAGTGGCTCGCGGTGCGGGAGGACCAGCAGGCTGCGTTGGCGCTCGGCATCAACGTGTTTCGAGTCAAGATGATTGCGGTGCTGATCTCGTCAGGCATGACCGCGATCGGCGGCGTCCTCATCGCTTTTTATTACAACAATCTGTTCCCGGCGCAGGCCTTCGACATCGGCCGATCGATCGAAATCATCCTGGCGCCGGTCATCGGCGGCCTGGGCACGATCTTCGGCCCGATCGTGGGCGCGTTCATCCTCACGCCGCTGGGCGAAGGCCTGATCGCGCTGACGGTCAGTCTCGGCGTCAACGTGCCTGGCGCCAAGGCGGTGTTTTATGGCTTGACGCTGATGGCCATTATTACACTGCGGCCGGACGGCGTCTGGCCTTGGCTCAAGCGGCTGCTGGGGCTCACGGAAACAGAATCATGACCTCGATTCTCGACGTCGACGGCGTGACCAAGCGCTTCCGCGGCGTGCTTGCGGTCGATCAAGTGACATTCGGCGTTGAAGCGGGAGCCATCTTCGCGGTGATCGGGCCGAACGGCGCGGGCAAGACGACGTTGTTTAACACCATCGCCGGAGTGTTCGCGCCCGACACCGGCTCGATATCGTTTTCCGGGCGGCAAATCGACGGTCTTCCTCCCAATGAGATTTGCGCCCGCGGTATCGCCCGCACTTTTCAGATCGTGCGGCCGTTTCCGGCGCTCAGTGTCGAGGATAACGTCATCGTCGGCGCGCTTCTGCACCTTCGCGACGTCGGCGCGGCGCGCGAGCGCGCGCGGGCGTTGCTGCGGCGCCTCGATTTGTTCGGTAAGCGCAACCAGCGCGCCGCGAACCTGACGCTGCCGGATCGCAAGCGCCTTGAAGTCGCGCGGGCGCTTGCGACCGAGCCGCGCTTGTTGCTGCTCGACGAGGTCATGGCGGGCTTGCGGCCGACGGAAATCGACCGCATGGTGACAACGCTCCGGGACATCAACCGCGAGAGCGGCGTGACGATTCTCCTGATCGAGCACGTCATGCGTGCGGTGATGGCGCTCGCCGAGCGGGTGCTAGTGCTCGATCACGGCACGGCGATTGCGCAGGGCGCACCAGAAGCGATCGTGCGCGATCCTGCGGTAGTTCAATCCTATCTCGGCCAGTCCTCTCTCGGTATTGAGGCGGTGTGATGCTGCGCGTCGAAGGTCTCGAAGTGTTCTATGGCGATGTCCAGGCGCTCGACGGTGTTTCGCTCGATGTCGAGGAAGGAGCGATCGTCGCCATCGTCGGCGCCAACGGTGCCGGCAAGACGACGCTCATTCGCGCGATCGCCGGAATGAATCGCCGGGCGCGCGGCCAGATCCTGTTTCGCGGGCTCGATATTTGCGGCTGGCCGAGCCATCGGGTCTGCGATCTCGGCATCGGACAGGTGGCGGAGGGCCGACAGGTGTTTCCGACGCTTTCGGTCGGCGAGAATCTCGACATGGGCGCCATGCTGCCGCGCGCCCGTACCGTACGCGCCAAAAACCGCGACCGTGCGTTCGCCATGTTTCCGGTGCTGGCCGAGCGGATACGTCAGCCGGCCGGCACGCTGTCCGGCGGCGAGCAGCAGATGCTGGCGATCGCCCGTTGCCTGATGGGGGCACCGCAGCTCATCATGTTCGACGAGCCTTCGCTTGGTCTGGCGCCGGCCGTCGTCCATAACGTGCTCGATATCATTGGCGATCTGAACCGCGACGGCATTACATGCCTGCTGGTCGAGCAGAATGTGGCGCTGTCGCTCAAGCTTGCGAGCCGCGCCTACGTGCTGGAAAATGGCCGGGTGACGCTCTCGGGCAGCGGTGCCGAGCTTTTGGCCGACGACCGGGTGCGCAGTGCGTATCTAGGACTATAAGCCCGGCTTCTCGGTCAGTGCGACGGGCGCCGAATGCGCTCCATCAGCGCGGCAAGCGCGCTGACCCGCGCGCTGAGTGGCGCCAGCGGGAAGGCTTGGCGCAGCTGCTGATAGACGTCAGACGCCGTCGGCGCCTCGATATCGGCAAGGGCTGCGGCCATGGCGCGGGCCATGTCGGCTTCGGGTCGTCCGCTCAACGGCGCCGGCACCATCGTGACGTCGCCGAACGGGATCGGTGGTTGCACGCGAAAGGTGACACGGCGGGCGGGGCCCATGGCGATCTCCAAATCAGCTTCCGGCTGCCTCTCAACGCGCGACATTTGTTCGAGTTCCATCATTCACTCAAAGGCCGCCCCCCTCTGCAAGCAGAATCAGGCGACACCTCGCCCTTATGCGCCGCGCTCTATGACAATGCATTGACGTAGCGCAAAAATCCGAGCGTGGCCGCGCTGTCGCCGCGCAGCGTCGCGCACGTCGCTCTCGAACGGGATGAGGCGGAAGCGAAATCGGGAAGTGACAGTCCCGGATTGCGCCCAGCGCAATCCGGCCCACGATTATTTCAGCGGCTGGCCGATGGTGACTGTGAGCGTGCCGACGCCCTCGACTTCGCACTCGATTTTGTCGCCGGCGACGGTGGCGGCGACGCCCGACGGCGTGCCGGTGAGGATGATGTCCCCCGGCGCGAGTTCGACCATCTCGGACAGCTTTGAGATGATTTCCGGTACGTTCCAGATCATCTGATTGAGGTCGCCGTCCTGACGGATATTGCCGTTGACCTTGAGCGTGATGCGGCCTTTCGACGGATGTCCGGTCTCGCTTGCCGGTTTGAGCGGCCCGCAGGGCGCCGAATGGTCGAATGCTTTGCCAATCTCCCACGGCCGCTTGATCTCGCGCGAGGCAAACTGCAGATCGCGGCGCGTCAGGTCGATGCCGACGCCGTAGCCGTAGATGCAATCGAGCGCGTTCTCGGTCTTGATATTGCGGCCGCCGCTCTTGAGCGCGACCACAAGCTCGACCTCGTGATGCATGTCCTTGGTCAGCGACGGATAGGGCGAGGTGCCGCCGTCCGGCACAATGGCGTCGGCGGGCTTGGCGAAGAAGAACGGCGGTTCGCGCACGTCGTTGCCCATCTCCTTGATGTGCTCGAGATAATTACGGCCGACGCACCACAGGCGGCGGACCGGAAAGTATTTGTCGGTGCCGGCGACCGGAATTGCGGCCTGCGGCGGTTGCGGGATGACATAGCTTTTTGCGTCGGTGCTCATGTTGCGGTTTCGTGTTGGAGGGGAAGACCTGCCGGCGCTTATAGCCTTAGCCCATGATCCGGAAAAGCGAAAACCGGTTTGCCGGTAGGATCAGGCCTTAAGCGGGCGACGCGATTGCGGTGACCGGCTGGATGTCCGGTTGTATCGTCGCGCCCTGGGTTGCCGACTCTTGTGCCGGCGACTGCTCTTTGAGTTGCAACCGATAGAGTGAGGCATAGCGGCCGCCCTTGCGCAGCAGTTCGTCATGGCGGCCGGATTCCACGATAACGCCGCTCTCGACCACCAGAATGCAATCGGCGTGCATGATCGTGGAAAGCCTATGCGCGATCACGAGTGTGGTGCGGCCTTTGCACAGTTCGGCGATCGCTTCCTGCACCAGGCTCTCGGATTCCGAATCGAGCGCCGCAGTCGCCTCGTCGAGCAGGATGATCGGCGCGTTCTTGATCAGAGCGCGTGCGATGGCGATGCGCTGGCGTTGGCCGCCGGACAGTTGCAAGCCGTGCTCGCCAACCTGGGTATCGTAACCGCCCGGGAAGTTCATGATGAAGTCGTGCGCGTGGGCGGCCTTGGCGGCGGCGACGATCTCCGCCTCGCTGGCGTCAAGTCTGCCGAGCGCGATGTTGTCGCGGATAGTGCCGCGGAACAGGTGCACGATCTGGCCGACATAGGCAATTTTGCTGCGCAGCGAGTGGCGCGACACCGCGGCGATATTCTGGCCGTCAATCAGGACGCGGCCGGCAGGGACGTCATAGAAGCGCAGCAAGAGATTGAGCACCGTCGTCTTGCCGCCGCCCGACGGCCCGACCAGCGCAGTGACCTTGCCCGGCTGCGCAACAAAGCTCATGTCGCGTAGCACCGGCGTATCGGCGCTGTAGCCGAAGCTGACATCGGCGAATTCGACGCGCGCGGTGGTGAGGGTAAGCTCGGGCAGATTGTCGTCGTTCGGTTCGCCCGCCGGACTGTCGACGACCTCGTAAAGCACGCGCACGCCGACGAGGTTGTTGTTGAGGTCGATATTGAGGCGCGCCAGCCGCTTGGCCGGCTCGTAGGCGAGCAAAAACGCCGCCATGAAGGAGACGAACTCGCCCGGTGTCGCCCCAGTCTCGATGACGCGGTAGCCGCCATAGATGGTTGCCAGCGCCACGGTGAAGCCGCCGAGCATTTCCATCATCGGACTCGCGCGATTCGACACCCGCGCCATCTTGTTGGATTCATGCTGCACCTCGGCGACGCTTTTTCCAAGCCGTCGCCGCATCTCGTCTTCCAGGCCGAAAGCCTTGACCATGCGCATGCCCTGCAGCGCTTCCTGCATGGTCTCGATGATGCGCGTGCCGCCGGTGAACTGCATCCGCGCGATGCCGCGCACGCGGCGGATCAGCTTGCGCAGGAAGAAAAAAGCCGGCGGCGCCATGATGAAACCGCCGATCGACATGACCGGATCCTGGATCACCATCACCACGCAGAGCCCGATGAGCGACATCAGGTCGCGGCCGATTGCCGTGATGAGCAGATTGATTACCCCGCTGACCGCGGCGGCGCCGGTGGTAAGACGCGCGATGAATTCCGATGAATGGCGATCGGAAAAGAAACCGATGTCCTGCCGCAGCAGCTTGTCGAACATGCGCCGCTGATTATCGGCGATGATCGAGTTGCCGATCCACGACAGGATGACGGTCGAGCCGTAGGTCGCAAATCCCTTCACGATGAAGATCACCATGGCGATCATGCCGATGACGACGATGCCGTGATAATTGCGGTTGACGTAGGCCTCATTGGTCATCGAGCCGAGCAGATAGGCGGTGAGCGCCGTCGCGGCGGCGGCGACCGCCATCAGCGAGAAGGCGATGGCGTAGCGCGGCCAATGCGCCAGCGCCTCGTCCAGCAACAGCCGGCGCACCAGCGCAAGCGTCGAATACTCGTCCGCGATTTTGGCCGTGGCAGGTTTCATGCGTGGTCCATTTTACCACGCTGCGGTCGGAACCCGCAGCCGGGCAGGAGCGTGATCGCTTCCCATGCCCGGACGGGCCGGAATATTCAAGTAATTTCAGCGAGATTGTGGCCGTGCGACGTGGGCCGCGGGAACCGCCTCAGGAGTTCGCGTTCCCAGGCGAGCGCATGGCTGACGATGGTCGCGAGATCGTCGAAACGCGGCAGCCAGCCGAGCGCTGCGCGCGCCCGATCGCTTGCCGCAACGATGCGGGCAGGGTCGCCCGGGCGCCGCGGCGCGTGTTCGACCTTGAAGTCGATCCCCGACACCCGCTTGACGGTCTCGATCACGTCGAGCACCGAAAAGCCGTGGCCGTACCCGCAATTGAGTGTCAGCGACGGGCCGCCCGCGCGCACGTGCCGTAAGGCATCGGAGTGCGCGCGAACGAGATCGCAGACGTGGATGTAGTCTCGGATGCAGGTGCCGTCCGGCGTCGGATAGTCGGTGCCGTAAACGTCGAGCTTTGCCCGCAACCCCAACGCCGCTTCGGCCGCAACCTTGATCAGGTGGGTGGCGGCCGGGCTCGCTTGACCGGTGCGCGCTTTCGGATCGGCACCGGCGACGTTGAAATAGCGCAAGATGACGTGGGTCAAACCATGGGCGGCGCTCGCGTCGCGCAGCATGATTTCCGTCATCAGTTTCGACCAGCCGTAAGGTGAAATCGGCAGTGTCGGCGCGTCCTCCGCAACCGGTACGGTGGCCGGGTTGCCATAGACCGCGGCCGTCGAAGAAAAGATGAAATGACCCACGCCGCCTTTGACCGCGCATTCGATCAGCGCGCGCGAGTTAACCGTGTTGTTGCGGTAATAGCCAAGCGGATCGCGCACCGAATCCGGCACCACGATCGAGGCGGCGAAGTGGATGATCGCTTCGACGCTGTGCTCGCGAATGAGCCGCGATACCAGCGGCTGGTCGCCGGTCTCGCCCTCGATGAGCGGCACGCCCTCAGCGACCGCCCAGCGGTGGCCGGTCGACAGATTGTCGAGCACGACGACGCGTTCGCCGGCATCGACCAGCTCAAGCACCATTTGGCTGCCGATATAGCCCGCGCCGCCGGTGACCAGGACCGTCATGGCAACCTTTGTGGCGTAGCTTGTGGCCTTCGACCCATCGATCGCATCGGTTCGGCCTACACCGATTCGATGAATACGTCCTTATGCGGCAGGCGCAGGGTGGTTTCCCGGCAGCGCCGTCGCGACGGCGCGACGGGTGGCCGCAAGGACTTGTTCCGGCGCGATATCGCGCATGCAACGGTGGTGGTTGAGGCGGCAAACCGGCTTATGGCAGGGCCGGCAAGCAAGTTCGGTCTTGATTTCGATAACTCCGGCGAGCGGATTGAGGGGTGCCCAGTGCCAGGGGCTGGTCGGTCCGAAGATCCCGATCGAGGGCGTGCCAAGAGCCGCGGCGACGTGGAGGAGCCCTGAGTCGTTGGAAACCGCCGCGCTGGCGCCGGCGAGTGCCAGGATCGCGTCGCGCAGGTCGTTGCCGGTGAGGTCGCGGGCCTCGGTAGCGCCGACGATTTCGGTGGCCAGCGGCTTTTCATCGGGGCCGCCCAACACCCAGACCGCAAGACCGTCAGCGATCAGGCTGCGGGCAAGCGCCGCATAGGCGGCACTCGGCCAGCGTTTCGATGGTCCGACCGCGCCCGGCGCCAACGCCACGACCGGGCGGTCATCGCCGTCTAGCCCGCGGTTCTTGCGCCAGGCTTCGAACTCGCCACGAGACACTTTGAGTTCCGGCAACGGCCAAGCCAGCGGCAGCGGCGCGCCCGCCGGCAGCGCTAGCGCCGCGCAGCGGTCGACCATGCGCGGCAATCTGCGCTCGCCGTACCGCAAGTCGCTGAGCAAGAAGAAGCGTGCCTCGCCGACAAATCCGGTCCGCTCAGGAATGCCGGCGAAATACGGCGCCAGCGCCGATTTCCAGGTCCTCGGCATGACCAGCGCGGTGCCATAGCCCTCGCGTTTGAGCCGGCTTGCAAGCGCGTTTTGCTGCGCCAACGCCAGGCGATTGCGCGGCAGGTCGACGACAATGGCTTGTCGCAGGCCGGGCATGTAGTCGGTCAGCGGCTTGCACAAAGTGCTCGATAGCATATCGACCGGACGATCCGGAAAGCGCTGCCGCAAGAGCCTTACGACCGAATGGCAGCGAACGAAGTCGCCGATCCATAAATAGGGGATAATGAGGATAGGGCTTGTATCGGAGCCAATATGTGCCGCTTCGGCATGATATGAATTCTGATTCATAAATTCAGCGTGGTCGTAGCGGTTCAAAAATTGGGGTCGCGCCGCAACGGTTCGCTCGGCGGCGGTGCCCAATTTTGGGTTCCTTCATAGCGCTTAGCATAGCGGTAATAGGTGCCTTCAAAATTGCCCAAGGCGATGACGAAGCCGGCCCAGCCATCGATAAATCCGAGCTTGAAAATGTAATGCTTGAGGAACGACCATAGCCCGTGGCCGAGCGCGCTCGCCATGGAGACGCGCTTATGGGCGAGCTTCGGCGCGCCGAGCGAGGAGTAGCGGTTAGCCTTTTCGAGGACCTCTTCCAGGTCGCGGAATGGGAACTGCCAGACCGCATTCTGAAGCGTGCCGACGGGCTTGCCGGACCGCACCTCGTAGCCTTCGTGCACCGGCTCAAGCGTGTAGCGCATGCCGCCCTTTCGGAACAGCTGCGGCTGGCGGAAATTCGGATACCAGCCTGAGCCGCGGATCCAGCGCCCCATCATGAAACTGCGGCGCGGCACCCGGTAGACGTCGTGCGGCGGCGAGCCGGCAAGCAGGCCCAAAATCTCGTCGCGCACGGGCTTGGTGCAGCGTTCGTCGGCGTCGAGGCTGAAAATCCAATCGAACTGACAGGCGGCGATAGCGTGATTGCGTAAATCGCCGAAGCCGTTGAAGGGCACCTGCACCACGCGCGCACCGAGCTCCTCGGCGATCTCGGCGGTGCGGTCGCTGCTGTAGGAATCGATCACGACAATCTCGTCGGCCCACAGCACGCTCTCGACCGCCGCTTTGATCTTCTCGGCTGCGTTGAAGGCCAGGATATAGGCGGAGATCGTTTGCATGAGCGAAGGGCTAGCATACCTACCCGAAACAGTGATCCACCAATTAGCACCCCCGATATCCCGGAAATTCAGCCGCGGACGGGAAGATATAATGAATTAAAATTCATAGTTTAATTTCCCAAACTTCACGTCGAGAGTTGCTCGGCGCCTGAGACTGGGGCAAAGGAGCGGTGTGGTCGGGGCAGCCGATCGAACCTCAACCGGTCTTGCGCGTCGATGTTGTTGGTCACCGGCGGGGCCGGTTTCANNGTATTTTGGTCACCGGCGGCGCCGGTTTCATTGGGTCGAATGTGGTCGCGAGCCTCAACGAGGCTGGACGCGCCGACATTGTCGTCAACGATGTGCTCGGCAGCGACGGCAAGTGGCGCAATCTCGCCGGCCGCGAGCTTGCCGATTTTGTCCCGCCCGCCGACCTGATGCGCTGGCTCGACGGCCGTAAGCTCGATGCGGTCATCCACCTCGGCGCCATATCCTCGACCACCGCGACCGACGGCGACGCGGTCATGGAAAACAATTTCCGGCTGTCGCTGCGCCTTTTGGAGTGGTGCGCGGCAACGCGCACGCCCTTCATCTACGCCTCATCAGCGGCGACCTATGGCGACGGCGAACAAGGCTATACCGACGATTGGTCGCGCGGCGGTCTCAAAAAGCTCAAGCCGATGAATCTCTACGGCTGGAGCAAGCAATTGTTCGATCTCGCCGTCGTCGAGCGCGTCCGCCGCAACGACGCCATGCCGCCGCAATGGGTGGGCTTGAAATTCTTCAACGTCTTCGGTCCCAACGAATACCATAAGGGCGAGATGATGAGTCTCGTCGCCAAGCGCTTCGACGATGCCAAGGCCGGCAAGCCAATCCGCCTGTTCAAATCGCATCGCCCCGGCATTGCCGACGGCGAGCAAAGGCGCGATTTCATCTATGTGGACGACGCCGTCGCGGTCGTACGCTGGCTCATCGAGGCGCCGGCGGTGTCCGGAATCTTCAACGTCGGCACCGGCAAGGCGCGCAGCTTCCGCGATCTGATGACCGCGATGTTCATGGCGCTCGGCCGGAAGCCCGATATCGAATATATCGACATGCCGGTCTCAATCCGCGACAGCTACCAATATTTCACGCAAGCCGAGACGGAAAATCTGCGGCGAGCCGGCTATAATACCGACTTTACGCCGCTCGAAACGGCGGTGAAGCATTATGTGAACGATCACCTCGATCGTGCTGATCGTTATCGGTGAGCATGATCGCCACGATTGAGCCCGGCGACAACGCGCATGTTCGATTTTGAAGAAGGCCTCAAGCTTGTCGCGCAGCAGACCATTCTGTGCGTCGGCGATCTTATGCTCGACGAATTCGTCTATGGCGAAGTCACGCGCATGTCGCCGGAAGCGCCGACGCCGGTGCTTGCAGTCGCCCGCAGCGAGGTTGAAATCGGTGGTGCCGGCAACGTCGCGCGCAATATCGCGGCACTAGGCGCGCGCTGCATCTTCGTCGGTCTGATCGGCAAGGACGAGGCCGGCCGAACGCTAGGCGATGCCTTCGCCAAGCTCGAGGGTTCGATCGCGCCGCATCTGGTAATCGACGCCGGTCGGCATACCACGCGTAAAGTACGCTTCGTGTCCGAGCATCATTCGGCGCATTTGATGCGCGCCGATTGGGAGACGGCGCAACTGGCAAGCGCCGCAAGCGAGGCTGCGGTCGTCGCGCAGGCCGAAGCGGCGCTGCCGCAAGCCGGCGCGGTGGTGTTGTCCGACTACGCCAAGGGCGTGCTGACGCCGCGTGTCATCAGTGCGATCATCGAGAAGGCGCGCAAGCTCGGCAAGCCGGTCGTGGTCGACCCGAAAGGCCACGACTACAGCATCTATCGCGGCGCGACGCTGATCACGCCGAACCGGCAGGAGCTTGGCACGGCGGTGCATCGGCCGGTCACGAACGAGGCCGAGATCGCCAAAGCCGCAGTCGAGCTCGCCCGCATCGTCGAGAGCGAAGCGGTGCTGGTCACCCGCAGCGAGCAAGGCATGACACTGCACGTGGCCGGCCATGCGCCGCTCCATATTCCAGCCTATCCGGTCAAAGTGCGCGACGTATCGGGCGCGGGCGATACGGTAGTCGCCGTGATGGCGGTGCTACTGGCGATGCAGGCGCCATTCGATGCGGCGATGCGCGCCGCCAATGCCGCGGCCGCCGTGGTCGTCGGCAAACGCGGCACCTCGACGGTCTCGCTTGCCGAATTGCGCCATCGCATCCTGCCGTCCGCAACGCTGGCGCCTGAGGACAAGATCGTGTTCGACTGGTCGGTGCTCGACGATCGGCTCGGCGACTGGCGCCGTCACGGCCTGCGTATCGGCTTCACCAATGGCTGTTTCGACATCCTGCATCGCGGCCACGTCAAATTGCTGGCGGAGGCGCGCGCCACATGCGACCGCCTCATCGTCGGTCTCAATAGCGATGCCTCGACGACGCGGCTCAAAGGCAAAGGCCGGCCGATCAATCCGGCCGAGGGCCGCGCCGAGGTGCTTGCGGCGCTCGAAGCGGTCGACCTCGTCGTCGTGTTCGAGGACGATACGCCGCTCGAGCTGATCAAGCGGGTGCGTCCCGCCGTGCTGGTCAAGGGCGCTGACTACAAGCGCGAAGACGTCGTCGGTCGCGACGTGGTGGAGGCGGCGGGCGGCGACGTGATCTTGGTCGATCTGGTGCCCGGTCACTCGACCACGGCCATCGTCGCACGGGCGCGGCCGGCGAAGCAGTCAACCAAGGAACCGGCCGGAGAGTGAGCGATCGTGTCTGACGCTGAGCTCATCTCTGTCATCGTCACGACCTATAACCGCGAGGATGCGCTCGACGCGGTCTTGCGCGCCCTGGCGCATCAATCGGACGAAAATTTCGAGATCGTCATTGCCGATGACGGTTCGCGCGCCGAAACCGCTCGCATTGCCGAAAGCTGGCGAGCCCGGCTGCCGATGCCGCTCAAGCACGTACGCCACGAGCATCGCGGGTTCCGAGGCGGCGAAATCCGCAACCGCGGCATTCGCGCCAGTGCCGGAGCCATTTGCATCTTTCTCGACGGCGATTGTTTGGCCGGCGCCGATTTCGTCGCCACCCATCGCCGGCTCTACGAGCCGGGATGGTTCGTGACCGGCAACCGGATCCTGCTTTCGCGCCAGCTGACCGAAGCCGTGCTTGCCCAAGGGCGTGCGGCGGAGGAGTGGAATTTCGCCGTTCTGCTGCAACAGCGGTTGCGCTGCGGGATTAATCGCCTGTTGCCGATGCTGCATCTGCCGCTCGGACCGCTGCGCAAGCTGCAGTGTGGCCGCTGGCAGGGCGCGCAAACTTGCAATCTTGCGGTAGCGCGCAGCGATCTCGATCGGATAGATGGCTTCGACTGCGACTATACCGGCTGGGGACTGGAGGATTCCGATCTCGTGGTGCGGCTCCTGCACGCAGGCGTGCGGCGCAAGGATGGACGGTTTGCGACCGGAGTATTGCATTTGTGGCATCCGCACAGCGACCGTTCGCATTTGCCTGCCAACCGCACGAGACTCGATGAGGTTATCGGCGGCGCCCGCGTGCGCGCGTTGCGCGGCCTGTCGTCGCTCGGCGCCGACGACGCGGTGCCGGCAGCCGAGAATTCTTCCGTGGCGCGGCGATGAAGCCGCTGTCCTTGCCCATCGCTCCCCGCGTGCTCGTGGTGGCGTTGCGCCGGCTCGGCGACGTGTTGCTGACGACGCCGCTTATTCGCAGTCTCAAGCGCGCTTACCCGCAGGCGTCGATCGATGCGCTGGTGTTTGCCGGAACCGAAGGGATTTTGACCGGCAATCCCGATCTCTCGGGCATCTTTACGATTCCGCAGCGGCCGCGGCTTCGTGAAACGCTGGCGCTCGCCCTGCGGCTTGGCCGGCGCTACGATCTCGCGCTGTCGACGCAGACCGGCGATCGGCCGACCGCGTTGGCCATTATCGCCGCACGGCAAAGTGCTGGTCCGCTCGAACCGTCCGGATTAGCCGCCGCGGTAAAGCGCCTCGGGCTCAGTCGCTCCTATGTGCGCGACAGCAGTCAGCACCGTGTGCTCGACATATTAGGCCTTGCCGAGTTACTCGGCATTACCGCGCATGCCGAGATTGTCTGTCCGACAGGCGCAGTGCGCTCCGCGCTCGTGCCGACGCGCCCTTACGCTGTCGTTCATGCCGCGCCGATGTTTATTTACAAACGCTGGACGGCTGACGGTTGGCGTAATCTCGCTGCGGCGTTGCGGGAGCGCGGCCTTGCTACCGTCATCACCGGGGCTGCGACCGACCGCGTCTATCTCGATGACCTCTGGCGGGGTAGCGATGTCGTGCGCTTGGATGGCAAGCTCGAATGGCCGGAGCTTGCCGGCGCGATCGCCGCCGCCCAGGCCTATATTGGTCCGGATACCGCCATTACTCATCTTGCCGCCGCCACCGGTACGCCGACGGTTGCGCTCTATGGTCCGACCGATCCGCGGCTCTGGGGACCCTGGCCGGTGGGCGGTCTCGATCGGCCGTGGGCCGCAGCCGGCACGATGCAGCGTCGCGGCAATGTCTGGCTGGTGCAAAATCCACTGCCCTGCCTGCCGTGCCAATTGGAAGGTTGCGACCGCCGGCTCGACAGCCACAGCCAATGTCTCGACGAGCTGTCGGTCGCCCAGGTCATGACCGCAGTCGATCAGGCGCTCGCGATGCAGCGGGCGGCCTGATGATTTCTGCTAGCCCAACCTCCGGCGACTGTCCTATTTTTCAGTCCGACAAATCGGCTGGCACGCCGTAACCAAGAACCTCAGCGCGTCGAAATGTCGAAGCGCCGGAAAGGCATCGGTTATGTCTCACGCGATCCTACGCCGCCATCTCGTCCGTCGCGATGTTGTCGCCGGCATCGCCGCATTCGGCCTCTCCGCTCTCGCGCCGCGCGCCTGCCTGGCACAGGCCACGGCTCCGGAAGAGCCGGCTCGCCCGCTTGCCGAAAGGCTTGCGGCCTACGCCGACCGGCTGCGCTATGACGATATCGATGCTGCGACCATCGAGCAGGTCAAATCCCATGTCATCGATACGCTCGGCTGCGGGATCGCGGCGTTCGATGAGGAGCCGGTGCGAATTTGTCGTGACGTCGTGGTGGCGACCTCCGGTGGCGCCTCGACCGTCATCGGTACAAACCGGCGCGCTCCGCCCGATCTTGCGGCTTTCGCCAATGGCGCGGCCTTTCGCTACTACGACTTGAACGACGCTTATGTCGGGCGCCAGACTGGTCATCCGAGCGATCACATCGCGGCGTGTCTTGCGGTCGCAGAGGCCGAGCGGGCGAGCGCGGCCGAGCTCATTACCGCAATCGTGCTCGCTTATGAGATCAATTGTCGGCTGGTGGATGCCTTCGATATCTCAACGCGCGGCTGGGACCCGCCGGTGTTCAGCCCACCGGCCGTGGCGCTTGCCGCCGGAAAGCTGATGAAACTCGGTCCCGAACGGCTGACACAAGCCGTCGCCCTTGCCATCAACGACCACATTCCGATGGGGCAGACCCGGGTGCAGACCATGTCGGACTGGAAGGGACTGGCCGACGCTGAAGCTGCGCGCAATGCAATTTTCGCCGCGCTATTGGCCCGCGGCGGTCTCACCGGTCCGGCGCCCATATTCGAAGGTCGGCAGGGTTTCTTTCGGCTGGTGTCGGGGCCGGCCGATATCGACGTCGATGCGTTTGGTCGCCGCGCCGTGCCTTTTAGAATCAGTGCGTGCGGCATGAAGTCATATCCCGCGCAGGTGCACACCCAGACCGCGATCGTGGCCGCGATCGCCATAGCCAAAGAGGTAGGCTCTTTAGATCGCATTGCTGCGATCGAAATCGCGACGACCCATCGGGGCTATCAGATGGACGGCAGCGAGCCGGAGAAATGGGCGCCGGATACAAAGGAAACGGCCGATCACAGCCTACCCTACATAACGGCGCGGGCCATGTTCGACGGCGACATCGACAACGACAGCTACACGCCGGAAAAACTTCACGACCCGCGCATCCTCGCATTCATGCGCAAGATCACGGTGAAGGAAGATCCCGCCTTCGCCGTGTTTCCCGGCAACGCTCCACCGGCGCGCATCACAGCGATCCTCGACGATGGACGACGCGTCGGGCGTCAAGTCGACAATATGCCTGGCTTCCCGGGGCAGCCGATGACCAGAGCCGATGTCGAGCGCAAATTCCGCAGCAATGTCGGCAAGCACTGGCCGCGACAGCGGACGGACGCCATCCTGCAAGCCCTGTGGGAACTCGATCGGGCGGAGAATATCGCGGCCTTGCTCGGGAACCTTACGGTGTAGGATCTGTGCGCTCTAATACAGCGGCGGCTGCACCGGAGCGGTCGGCCGGCCAAGCTCGCCGGTCATCAGATCGAATTGCGTATAAGTTTGCGTTTGGCAGGCGTCGGTCTCCACGGCATAGCGTCCATCGACCACGACGTTGTTCTGGATGAGAAGCGCATAGGCGCGCAGGTGCCCGTGGTCGTGGAAGTGCACACAGACGAGCCAGCTCCAGCCGCGGATCGAATCGACCCAGCGCGCGGGCGAAATCTCGAACACATCGTAGGACGTCCGGTCCTTCAAAGCCGATTGCAGATGTTTGGCGGCCAAAGCGACATAGGCCGGTCCAGTGACCGGCGGCACGGCGTCGCTCGGTTGCGCCAGCTCGCTGCAGCCCGGTACCATGACGAGCGCCGGGCCAAGCACAGCGCCCCACAGGGCGCGCCGCACGGCCGCGCAAGCGCGGCGAATGCGTTGGCCAAACCACAGTGCCGCCATGAAAGCTGTCCATCTGGAGGTGCGTCCAGCCGGTTGAACAGGGGAACGGCAGTGTTTTAGGGGGGATCGCGGCTGGCGCGGTGTCGGAAGCGGAAACATCGGCATGACGGCACCACTAACCAACAGTGACACGATCGGACAGAATGGTTAACCGCGCGCGAGGTAGTCTCCGGACAAGTATAGCAACCCGGCGGCAGATATGATCGGCAAGCGATACACCGTCGCGGCAATCCTGCTCAGTCTCGGTCCGCTGCTCGGATCGTGCAGCGGGTTTTCCGGGTATGTCTCCGACCATTGGCCGCATTGGGCCGGCGGCATGCCCGGCGACGTGCCGCCGCGGCCGGGCACTCCGGGCTACGAGGAATTCATTGCGCACGGTGGGGCCAACCAAAACGCCACTCAGTCTGCCGCGGCCGGAACTCCCGCTCCGGAGTTCGTCGCAACCGGATCCACCGCGGCCGGCGCGAAACCCGCTCCCGGCATGAAACCCGCCGCCAGCCCGGCGAAGCTGAGCGCCCAGCAGGCGCCGGCCGCGCCGGTCGGGCCTGCCGAAGATCAACCGTCCCAAGATTCCGGTGTCGTGCGCGGCGGGCTGTACTAGAGCATGATCCCGAAACGTGGCCGCCGGCATTCGGAAAAGACCAGGCTCAACAAACGACATCACGCCACACCGGCGCGCAGCAGATCGTGGAAGTGCACGATGCCGACCGGCCGTTCGGATTCGACGACAATAAGCGCGGTAATCTTCGACGAATTGAGCAGCAGCAAAGCCTCGCTTGCCAATTGACCAGGCCGCACGGTCTTCGGCGCAGTAGTCATGACCTTGTCGACCGGTACTTGCAGCAAGTCGGCGCGCATGTGACGCCGCAAGTCGCCGTCGGTGACGACGCCAGCAAGCTTGCCGTCCGGTTCGAGGACAGCGACGCAGCCAAAGCCCTTGGCGGACATTTCGACGATCGCCTCCGACATTAGCGCGCCGCGCTTGATCAGCGGCACGGCATCGCCGGGATGCATCACGTCGCGGACGAATTTCAACGCGGCGCCGAGCCTGCCGCCCGGGTGAAACACGCCGAAGTCGACCGCGGTAAAACCCTTGCTCTCCAAAAGCGCCATCGCCAAGGCATCACCAAGCGCGAGCTGCATCAGCGATGACGTCGTCGGGGCGAGATTGTGCGGGCAGGCTTCGCGCGCCTCCGGCAGCGCCAAGACAATGTCGGCTGATTTGCCGAGCGTGCTTTCGACATTCACCGTGATCGCGATCAACACGATGCGAAAACGCCGGGAATAATTGATCAGTTCCTTGAGTTCCTCGGTCTCACCCGACCAGGACAGCGCCAGCATCACGTCATCCGACGTGATCATGCCGAGATCGCCGTGGCTCGCGTCGGCGGCATGGACGAAAAAGGCCGGCGTGCCGGTCGAGGCGAACGTCGCCGCGATCTTGCGGGCGACGTGGCCGGATTTGCCCATGCCGGTCACGATCACGCGGCCACGCGCCGCCCGGATCGTTTCGACGGCGGCGACAAAGGGCGCGCCAAGTCCATCTGACATCGCCGCGACCAAGGCGGCGATGCCTTCGGCTTCGGTGTCGAGGGTGCGCAGTGCCGAGGCGATGGCCGCAGCCGATTTGCGCTCGCTCATCTTCGCACGTGTCCTCACTCGAATATCCACCGGCCCGACACTACGCGCTATTTGGACCAGGCCGCGAACGCATCGGCGAAGGCGCGATCGCCGGGCGGCCCTTTTTCCATGGCCAGGATGGCGCGGCCGCCATTGCTATAGACGATGGGAATGTCGAACCACGGCCGATCCTTGAGCAGTTGAGTATTGCGTTGCACGTCGGTATCGACCGCTGACAGGCCGATCAGGAAGAAGCCGTTCGTCACCTTAACCGCAAGCCCGGAAAGCGGCACGCCGCGCGCCTGCTCGGATTCCTTCATCAGCACACCAGGAACGTTCGCGATGCTGCCGCCGGCAAAATCGGGCGGCAGAGTGAACATGATTTCGATGGTGTGGCTGGCCGGCAGCGCCTGGTCGGTATTCCGGCGCAGCGTGAAGGTTACGGACATGTTGCGTTCCGGAATCGTCAGATCGGCGCGCACCTCCAGTTCAGGAGCAAGTCCGGTACCGGGCGAAACGGTGTCGGTCTTCCAGATTGCCGAGCCGACATAGCGCTTACCGTTCGGATCGTTCGAGTCCTCCTCGTAGAGCACGACGCGCTGCGCGACCGCGGGTCCGGCCTGGCTCTGCGCCCCTGGCGCGCCTGCAGCGGGTGCCTGTCCATTTTGATCCTGCGGCACGCGGCCGGAGAATTTCGGCTCCGCCGTCGGCGCCGGTGTCGTCTGGGTCTGTCGCGATCGCAAGTGCGAGAAAAAGTGATAAAGCCCGTTGATATTCGACCATTGCCAGGAGATCGTCGCGACGAGCCCGGCGATAACGATCAACACCACGGCGAGCTGCGCCAGGCCGCGATAGGAACGCGGCGGCCGCGGCTCTTCATAATGCTCTTCGGATTCCCGCGGACGGGGCGGGTGCGCCCGCGCCAATGGCGGCGCTTGTTCGTCGTCCAATTCGTACGACGATTCGACTGCGTGCGTCGGCGCGTTGTCGTCGAGAAAGTCCGCTTGCTCTGGATTGAACTGCGGCTCGACGCGGCCTAGCGGCGGCTCATCGTCGTGGTCGAACAATTGTAGCGACGCGGCGCCGTAGGAATCGCGGGTGTCGCGGGCCGATTGGGCGGACTTCGCCGATGCGGTGCCGAGATCGTCGACCTCGCTTACGACGTCGCGGAAACCTTTGAGGCCTTCGCGCGAGATCGGCGAGGTGCGCGCGTTTAAGAGCCGATTGCGCGCGCTCGGCGGCGGCTGCGGCGCGTTGTCCGGCGCGAGCTCATTGGATGTGTCGAATGGCGGCGGTTCGATTCGCTGCGGCTCAGGTCGCGTCACTTCGGCGTGGTCTGCTGCCGGCATATCGGCGGGCGGCGGGCTCGGGCGCTCGCGCCGTGGCAGTGGAGTGGACGGAGTTTGCGGCCGCGCGCCGAGCGGGCCTGGACGCAACGACGCGGCGCCAGGCCGCGGTTCGGGTCGCGCCTCCGCGCGCGACTTGCGGACGGCCTCGGCTTCCACCTTGCGGATGGCGTCTTCGAGCGCCAGGCGCTCGCGGGTAATGTCGGACTCTGAAAGCGCCGGCTCGATGCTGCGCAACTGCGCGACCAGAGCGGCACGCGCGCGCTCATAGAGCGAGCGGCGGGCTTCGCCGGTCGAGGTGCCAAGCCCGTCCACGGCGCGGGCGATCAGCGGATGATAGTCGGCCATTTCTTTGAGCTTACGCCCGGCTCCCTAAAGTTGCACCCTAGGCTTCGAACGGATTTTGCATGAGGATGGTGTCCTCGCGTTCTGGGCTGGTCGACAGCACGGCTGCCGAACAACCGATCAGCTCCTCGATGCGGCGGACATATTTTATCGCCTGGGCCGGCAGGTCGGCCCAGGACCGCGCCCCCGCCGTCTTCTCGCGCCAGCCGGCAATGCTCTCGTAGATCGGTTCGACCTCGGCCTGGGCGTGCTCGCTGGCGGGAAGATAATCGATTTCGCGGTCCTGCAGCCGATAGCCGGTGCAGACTTTGATCTCGTCGAAGCCATCGAGGATGTCGAGCTTGGTCAGCGCCAGGCCGTTGATGCCGCTGGTCCGCACCGTCTGGCGCACCAGGACGGCATCGAACCAGCCACAGCGCCGCGGCCTGCCGGTCACGACGCCGAACTCCTTGCCGCGCTCGCCAAGCATCCGGCCAATCTCGTTGTTCTGCTCGGTGGGAAACGGTCCCTCGCCGACGCGCGTCGTATAGGCCTTGCAAATGCCGAGCACATATCCGATCGCGCCAGGTCCGAGCCCCGACCCGGTCGCCGCCTGTGCCGCTACGGTATTCGAGGACGTGACGTATGGATAGGTGCCATGATCGACATCGAGCAACGCGCCCTGCGCGCCCTCGAACAGAATGCGCTTGCCTTCACGCCGTTTTTGATCGAGCAGCGACCATACCGAATCCATAAAAGGCAACACGAACGGCGCCACGTCCAAGAGTTCCTTGCGCACTTCGGCCGGGTCGATCGGCGTGAGGCCTAGACCTTTGCGCAGCGCATTATGGTGGGTCAAAAGCCGCTCGATCTTGCGATCAAGTGTCGCGCCATCGGCGATATCCATCAGGCGGATGGCGCGCCGGCCGACCTTGTCTTCATAGGCCGGCCCGATGCCGCGCCGTGTGGTGCCGATGCGCAACGCCGCATTGGCTGATTCGCGGATGCCGTCCAGCTCGCGATGCAGCGGCAGGATCAAGGTCGTGTTCTCGGCGATGCGCAAATTGTCAGGCGTGACGGTGATGCCTTGTTTTTTGAGCTGCGCGATCTCGTTCAACAGCGCGTGCGGATCCAGCACCACGCCATTGCCGATGACCGAAAGCTTGCCCGGCCGCACCACGCCGGACGGCAGCAGCGACAGCTTGTAGGTGGTACCGTCGATCACCAGCGTATGGCCGGCATTATGTCCGCCCTGGAACCGGACGACGATGTCGGCCTGTTCGGACAGCCAATCGACAATCTTACCCTTACCCTCGTCGCCCCACTGGGCGCCGACAACGACAACATTCGCCATGAAGGGGCGCCCCCGAAAGGCTCAAGCGGACAATGGCGCGGCCGATGACCGCCCTGATCGAGCGGGTGCAGGCCGTAGCCGACCGCTCCGGATAATGGATGACGCCGCCGGAAGCAAGGAAAAGCGGCTCTTGCCGTAGGTCCTGACTTTCGCCAAATCATTGGTTTTAGAGAGAATTTGCCGCGAGCCATGCCGGTTTGGTGGTATCCGAGGCACGCCGCGGCGTTCCAGGCATCCGCGCCGGTGCTCGAAGGGGGCATGCAATGACGCGGGGGGTGCGGATCGAGAATCGGAGCACGGCTCGGGTCTGGCTGTTCGACCAGCCTTATCTCTTGTTGTCGCTGAGCTCCCTGTTCTGGGCCGGCAATGTCGTGCTCGGCCGTTTTGTCGCCGGACACATCCCGCCGATCGCGCTGTCCTTCATCCGCTGGAGCGGCGCGGTTGCGCTTTTGCTGCCGTTCGCCGCCCGGCATCTGATCCGTGACTGGCCGGTCATCCGCAAGCAGGCCTGCCTCTTGGCATTCCTCGCGCTCACCGGGTTCTCCGCCTACAACACCATGGCCTATTACGGCCTGCAGTTCACCACCGCGATCAACGGCCTGTTGCTGCAATCGGTGACGCCGCTGTTTGTCGCGCTGTGGACTTTCGTTTTGTTCCGCGACCGGCTGACGCTGCGCCAGGCCTGCGGTATCTGCACGTCGCTCACGGGTGTCCTCGTCATCGTCTGCCGCGGCAGTCTCGATGTCCTGTTTGCGGTCGCGTTCAACCGCGGCGATCTGTGGATCGTCATCGCGCTTTTGATCTACGCGCTCTACACCGCGATGCTGCGCAAACGGCCGCTCATGCATCCGCTCTCGTTCCTGACCGTCGGCATGGGTTTGGGCGCGGTGTTTCTGGTGCCGGCGATGATCTTGGAAATCGCTGGCGGACGTAACGTCACGTTCGACACCGAAAGCGTTCTGAGCTTCGTCTATATCTGCATCTTCCCGTCGCTGCTCGGCTATCTGTTCCTCAATCGCGGCATCGAGCTCGTCGGCGCCAACCGTGCCGCGCCGTTCATGCATCTGGTGCCGGTGTTCGGCTCGGTACTGGCGATCGTGCTGCTTGGCGAGCGCTTCGAGCTTTTCCATGCCGTGGGCTATGCGCTGGTGTTCGCGGGGATCACGGTGGCGACCAGAAAGTAGGGCGCCGTCATTGCGAGGAGCGCAAGCGCGGTAGGGTCGGCAAAATCGTCTGCTCCCGCGCAACCGCGTGGGCATCGCGCGCATACGATTTTGCCCATCCGGCTTGGCTCTCACGGCGCGATGCCCACCCTACGGCGCGCTCGCAATGACGCGCACAATTTCGTTCTCGCGACGCCTGTGCGCCCGAGCTTTGCAGACCATCCTCAAAATGCCTCCCCAAAAAGCCGAGGGGAGCGGAGCGCCGAAAGGCGCGTACTTAGAGACCGCACCTGCGGGTGCGGCGCCCCCTCCGTATCTTCCTCAATCACCGAAGAAAGATACGGAGGGGGCTCGCCTCTCGGCGCTCCACCCCGGCACTCGCCGGACCGGACGCATCCAGTATCGGCTCAGCTCCAGACCCGCGCTTCCTGAGACCTGGCCTGACGGGCGTTATCCGCTTCGGCCTGTCACAGTCTACCGAGCACCTCGGAGACCGGTCGTAGTGCCGGTCGGTCGGGGACCCAAAGCCGCCCGGGAACGGGGTTACGAGCCCCACCCGCAGG
>PLTE01000226.1 GCA_003164375.1 Hyphomicrobiales bacterium
TAGCCGGTCAGCACGGTGACGGGGATTTTTTCAAATTGAGGCGCGTCGGACTTGGTATCGGACTTGGTATCGGACATGGTATCGGACATGGCGACAATCACTCCAGAGGAACGGCACATATATTGAGTGCCAAGGCAAAACAAAACCCCTCAAAACGCGGCTTCGCGATGGGCCGCTAAGCCTCCAGATGGCGACCCGGAAAGACCTGCCACACAATTCCGCCGATCCGGCCGAACAGCACCGAGCCGGCATAGAGGACGCCGGCAACGAGCGTCACCGCCGGCCCGGACGGAATTTTCGCGTGAAAGGCAAACAGCAGCCCGGCCCACCCGGAAACGAGCCCGCTCGCGATCGCAAGCACGATCATCGTCGAGATATCGCGCGTCCAAAACCGCGAGATCGCGGCCGGGATGATGATGATGCCGACGCCGAGCAATGTGCCGAGCGTGTGAAAAGCATTGATGAGGTTGAGTACCAATAAAGTCATGAAGGTCAAATGCGCCATGCCGTCCGAGCGGCTGATCGAGCGCAAAAATCCCGGATCGACGCAACCGAGCACCAGCGGCCGGTAGATCAGCGCCAGCGCGATCAGGCTTAAGGTCGCGGTGCCGGCGACGACCAAGAGCTTGCTGGCGCTCATTTTCGCCGCCGTCTCGCCGAACAGGAAGGTCATCAGCCCTTCGATATCGATGCCGTTCGCCGTCACGATCACGACGCCCAACGCCAGCGACACCAAGAGAAACACCGCGAGCGAGGCGTCCTCTTGCAGCTTGGTGGCCCGGCTGACCGCGCCGGCGAGGAGTGCAATCAGAAGTCCGGCGACCAGGCCGCCAAGCGTCATGGCAAAGACGTTCAGCCCGGCGGCAAGGAAGCCGATCGCGACGCCCGGCAAGATGGCGTGCGCCATCGCATCGCCGACCAGGCTCATGCGCCGCAGCATCAGGAACACGCCGATCGGACCTGCGCTTAAGACCAATGCGAGGATGGCGGCCATCGAGTGCCGGACCGATGCCTCACCGAAAGGCTCAAGTAAGAATTGGTACAGCATCGCCTCTAGGCCATTTCCGGCACGGCGCATGCCGTCGCCCGCTCGTCGAACGCCTCGCACATGTGGCGCGCCTTGGCGAGATTCTCCGCGGTGAGCACCTCAGGCGTAGCACCCCAGGCGACCGGCTCGCGGGCGAGCAGCAAAGTCTTTGGAAAATTCGCTTTGACCAGATCGATATTGTGCAGGGCGGCAATCACTGTGCGCTTTTCGCTATGCCAGCGCTGTACCAAGTTCAACAGGTCGGCGGCGGTCCGTTCGTCGATCGCGGTGAACGGCTCATCGAGGACGATGACGCGGGCGTCCTGCACCAGCACCCGGGCAAACAGCATGCGCTGCATCTGACCGCCCGACAGCGTGCCGATGGCGCGCTCTTCAAATCCGGTGAGACCGACGGTAGCGATAGCCGCCTCGATGATGCGCTGATCCTTAATCCCGATGCCGCCGAACAGGCCCTTGGTCCGCCATAGCCCCATCGCCACCATGTCGTAGACATCGATCGGAAACGTGCGGTCGATATCGGGTACTTGCGGCAGATAGGCGATGTCGCGGGCCTCGCGCCCGTCGCGCTCGATCGAGCCGGAGAGCGGTTTGAGCACGCCGGTGATGCCCTTGAACAAAGTCGACTTGCCGGCGCCGTTCGGTCCGACCACCGCGACCAGCGCGCCGGTCTCCACGGCGCCGTTCAGATGATGCACAGCGGGGTGGCGGTCGTAGCCGAGCGTGAGATTGTGGAACTGCAGTGCCGGCATCGTTTGCTCACAGGGTTCCGCTCAGCGCGTCGCCCAAAAGAACGCGGCCCAGATCAGCACGATCAGCGCGCCTGAAAGCGCAAGCCTGAGCGGCGCCGACAGCCGGATCAGCGACGGCGAGATCGCCGGCGACGGATGCGGCTCGCCGCCATGATGGTGATGATGATGGGTCATGAAATGTCCGAGCCTAGAGGACCTAATTGGGTCCAATAGGGCAAATGCCATATTGTTACAATATAACGGTGTGGTGGCCCAAGACCAGCCACCTCTCCCAGCCACCTGTCCCAGCCGCCGCTGCCTCTATTGCCAAGGTGAGCCGCCGCGCCGATAAGGCTTTTCGGGGTACGAGCGAGCGACATGAGCGAGCAAAAAGGCCGCGCCATCTGTGTCGGTGAAGCGGTGATCGAGCTGTCGCGCGGCGCCGACGGCCGCTTCGCTCTCTCCTGCGGCGGCGACACCTTCAACGCCGCGGTTTATCTCGCCCGCGCCGGGATCGATGTCGCTTTCGCCACCGCCGTGGGCGACGACCGCTATTCCGACAGTGTTGTGGCGCTCGCCACCGCGGAAGGTGTCTCGTCCGATCTCATATTGCGCGCGCCGAACCGGCTGCCCGCTCTATCGCTGATCGAGAACGGCCCCTCCGGCGAGCATATCGTGCGCACCTGGCGCGAGGGCGCTCCGGCGCGCGACCTGTTCGAGCTTGCCGACTGGATACGCCTTGCCGAGAGCCTCACCGTGGCGCGGCTGATTTACTTCTCCGGCATCACGCTGTCGCTCTACTCCAACCACGGCCTCGGCCGCTTGTTCGCCGTGCTCGAAGTGGCGCGCCAGCAGGGCGCCAAGGTCGCCTTCGACGGCAATTTCCGTCCGCGCGGCTGGAACGGCGACCTGCAGCGCACCCGCAACGTCTTCATCGAGGCGCTCAAGCGAGTCGATATTGCGCTGCCGGCGTTCGACGACGAGGCGGTGCTGTGGGGCGATCCGAGCCCCGAAAGCACCGTGTCACGGTTGCAAGCCTTCGGCATCGGCGAGATCGTGGTCAAGAACGGACCCAACAGCGCCTTGGTCGCATCGGGCGGCGCCCAGGAATTCGTGCCGGTTCCCGAAGTGGTGGTGCCGGTCGATACCACCGCAGCCGGCGACGGGTTCAATGCCGGTTATCTCGCCGCCCGGCTATCAGGCAGCGAGCCGATGCAGGCCGCCAGCGCCGCACACCGCCTCGCCGGTAATGTGATCCGCCATCCCGGCGCGCTGGTGCCGCGCACTGCGATGGCGATGCATTAGGGCGTGGGCTCCTAAAACAACTGCCGCCTCGGCGCGGGAGTACGCCAACCGGCTAACATTGGACCTGCCGACATCTGTGTAGCGAATCAGACGAGCGCACGAGTTGTCAGGTATTCCGAAACCGTCTCCTGTCGCCAAACGCACGAATTGGACCATGGCTCCGAGGTGGCGCGTTCCTTGCTAAAGAGCAATCGGATGCTTCGCAGGCGTCCCCATTGGCGTTCTAAAATCTGAAGCCCAACGCGGACCATCCCGCGCATCGCCGACGGAAGCCGACCCGAGCGTCACCCTAGGAGCACGGCAATGAGCAATGTCACCTTTTCCTCTCCCGTGATGGCCCGTGACGTGACGGTCTATGCCGTCGCCGGCGACCGCGGGACCATCCTGGCTGTCGCCAAGGCCCACAAAATTCCGATTCCTTTCGACTGTCAGGACGGCGAATGCGGATCGTGCCTCATCGAGGTCAAGCATCTCGCCGCGGGCAACCGCAAAAACGCAATCGCTCTGACGGAAAAAGAAAAGGAGTTGCTTCGACAGCTCGGCAAAATCACGCGCGAAGAGATTTATGACGCCGAAGTCAACGACATGCCGCCGCGCTACCGGTTGGCGTGCCAGTGCTTCGTACGCCACGAAGACATCGTCGTGACCTTCAAAGGTGATGAGACTTTGCCGGTACAGCCTCCCTATCTGACTGCGGCCGCCAAGCTTTACAACGGCGGTGTGCAAATAGCCTCGATCGAGGAATTTCATGGCTTCGCGGTGAAAGTCGAAGAAGATGCCGCGCTCCATTTTGATAAGCTGTCATCGGCAATGGCGAATTGCGGCAATCTCGAGGTGGCTAAGCTGTTCGCGCAGCTTGCCGGTTTCTCGCGGCTGCATCTTGCCGAGGCCAGGAAGCGCGCCGCGGCGACCGATGTCGCCAAATATATTCCGTCGGACTACGCTTGGCCCGACCACGAGACGCCGGAGCGCACCGCCCTCTGGGCCGGCGATCCATCGCTGTCGCGTCTCGATGCCCTGCGGGCTGCCCTCGTCGGAGAGCGGCGCGGATATGAATTCTATTATTCCGTCGCCGGCATCACCGCCAATCCCGAAATCCGCGCTGCGGCTAAAGAGTTCTACCAGGAAGAAGCCGAGCACGTCCAAGTGCTCGAGGCCTGGATCACGCGAGAGGAATGGTTGCAGAAAAATCCGCTCCCGCCGGTGGAGACACCCGTCAGCTAACGCGCGCGCATCTCAGTTCGGATTGCGCGTTGCCGCTGGAGGATAGCGGCGGCAGAGCGAAGCGTGCCCCACCGACTTGGAGTTCGCGTTGACGCCAAGATGGGCACGGCGCTGCCTTTGCTCTCCATACGCTTGCCGCGGATTACTCCGGTTTGACGTTAGCGAAGGTGACAACGTCGCCCCACTTCTTGGTTTCTGCGGCGATAAACTTGCCGAAATCGGCAGGCGATCCCGGCAATGCCAGACCGCCAAGTTCGGCAATCCGCGCCTTGAGCGCGGCGTCGGCCAATCCGTCGTTGATCTCCCGGTTAAGCCGCTCGATAATCTCGACGGACGTGTTCTTCGGCGCGCCGATGCCGACCCATTGCCCGGCCTCGAAACCCGGCACAAACTGATCCACCGTCGGAACCTCGGGCAGCAGTTCGCAGCGTCTCGCGCCGGTCACGGCCAAGGCGCGCAAACTTCCGGACCTGATTTGCTCCAGCGTCAATAAGACCGTGCCGATGACGCCCTGAACTTGTCCGCTGAGCGCGTCGCTGACCGCCGCCGGGCCGCCGCGGTAGGCAACCAGGACAATATCGGCGCCGGTCTTCATCTTGAATAACTCGCCGGCGACGTAGTGCGGCGTGCCGAGCGGCGGCGTTCCAAGGTTGATTTTGCCGGGCTGCAGCTTCGCCTCGGCTATCAGCTCGGGAAGGCTTTTTGCCGGAAACGACGAATTCACCGTGATGACCATGGGAAAAGTAACGAGGCCGGCGATCGGTGCGATGTCGCGGATGAAATTGAAATTGAGATTGGCGAAAAGCGTGGCGTTGATGGCATTGCTGGCCGACGCCAACAGCAAGGTGTGACCGTCCGGCGCCGCGTCCACCACGGCCTGGGTCGCGAGATTTTCGTTGGCGCCGTTCCGGTTTTCGACGAACACGGTTTGGCCGAGCCGCTGCGACAGCCATTGCGCCATCAGCCGCGCGATCACGTCGGGTGCGCTGCCTGGGGTGCCGCCGACAAACAGGCGCACGGGACGCGTCGGATAGGCTTCCGCACGCGCGCCCCGCGGCATAACGGTCATCGCGGCTGCGCCGGCAGCCAGGCGGAGGAGGTTTCGGCGGGGAAGTTTCACTCGATCACCTCGTCGGCGGTAGCGAGGAGCGATGTCGGGACCGTCAGGCCGAGTGACTTCGCCGTCTTGAGGTTAATGACGAACTGAAACTTCGTCGGTGCCTGCACCGGCAGATCGCCGGGTTTCTCGCCCTTTAATATACGGTCGACATAGCCGGCTGAGCGCCGAACAACGTCCACATCGTCGGGTCCATAACACGTCAAGCCGCCCGCCAGAACAAATGCGCGAAAGAAAGAGATCGCGGGCAACCGGCTTTGTAGCGCCAGTTTGACGATCGTCTCGCGATGGTTGGTCGTGTATGGATCGGGCGGCACGACCAGCCCACCGCCGGCACTCCGAGTGAGTTCTGCGATCGTCTCCCCGATTTCGGCATCGGAACGCACGCGAGCAGGAATCACCTCAACCGCGAGAGTGCTCGCGTCGGTCTGGAACGAATGCAGATAACTTTCATAGAACGGGTAGGATTCGGGATTGAACATGAACCCGACTCGCTTCACATCCGACGCCATCGTCTTGAGCAGCCCCGTTGCTTTCCCGACAACCGAGTAGTCGATAAAACTAAAGCCGGTGATGTTTTCGCCGGGGTGCGCCAAGCTTGAAACGATGCCTTGGGCGACTGGATCGCCAACGACGGCAAATACGATCGGTGTCGTGGCTGTAGCTTGCTTGAGTGCGGCGACGGTCGGGGACCCCTCGGCGAGAATGACATCGAGTCCGAGCCCGGCTAGTTCCGACGCATAGGCTTTCGCGCGCGCCCGGTCGGGGCCCGCCCAGCGGTACTCGATACGAACGTTGCGGCCTTCCTTCCAGCCGAGATCCTCGAAGGCGCGGAGAAACGCAGCGAGACGTGCTTGGCCGACAGGATCATTTTCCGGCGTGATACTCAGCCAGCCGATGCGCCGTATCCGTTCTGGCTGCTGTGCTCGTGCCGCGAGCGGCCATGCAAAGGCGCCACCGCTGAGCGCGGATATGAATCGCCGCCTGCCGATTTCGATTACCATTCGATCCGCGTCCCGAAGGGATCATACCCGCTGCAATGAGCAAGCGTAGCCCGGGTTGAGCGCCGGCGAAACCCGGTTGCGGAGGGCGACGGTCGTCCTGGATTTCGCTGATGCTCAGCCCCGTCATTGCGAGCGCAGCGAAGCAATCCAGCGCGGAGCCCGGGAGCTGGATTGCTTCGTTGCGGAGCCTGTCATCGGACCGCGCGACTTCGCGCGGGTCCGTTGGCTCCTCGCAATGACGAGAAGGCGTCACTTTTATTGAGACCTATCTCGTGACGACCGTCTGGGATGGGATTATATGCCCAATGTCCCGCTCGCGAAGGACGCTTTTCGCGAGGGTACTCCTTGAGGCGGAGCGGGGGCGGTCCCGTGAGTGCAGCCATACACTGCATAAGCGGGCGGTCTGGGCATCGTCCCGTCCGGCGCGTGATCGGACTGCGAGGTGCTCGCTGCACTGGTGCCGGAGAGGGTCCTCCCGTTTGCATCCGGTGATTCCAGGAAGCGCGGCCCGGGCCGAGCCGAGGGGTGAAACCCTTGGTCAGAACCGCGGTGGGGCGCCGAAAGGCGAGCGCGCCCTGTTCCAGTGGGGTCCCTGGGGCCCCGGTCTTCTCCAGTTTCGGGAAGGACGGAGCAAAGGCGCGCGCCGCATCGCAAGATGTGGCCCGGACGGTGCGTCTTTTGGCGCTCCGCCTCCCTTCTTTTTTGAGGGGAGGATTTAGGGAATGCTTTGGTGCGGCACACCCCGGATGCGGAGGCATCGCGGCAACGAATGAGTTTGCGCGGGCTTTCGTTCCGTCATCCCGAAGTGACCGCCGCCCGCATCGGGGTCGAGCCGTATGGTCAAAGTGTAGCATTGGCCCGCCGCCGCATTCGCGCTATGAGAAGGCAAGTCGTAAAACAAGTCGTAAAAGACATAAGTCTTAAAGCGAATACCAGCGGCCGCCGGGCAATGCCCCCGCCATGGCCGCGTCCAGGGAGGGGATACCATGGCGTTCAAAGTCACCAGACGTGCCGCAATGAAAGGTGGGGCTCTCGCGCTTGCCGCGGCCCCGGTCATCGGTTTCGGCAGGCCGGCGCACGCCGATCCGATCGTCATCAAATTTAGCCACGTCGTGTCGCCCGATGCGCCGAAGGGCAAGTCGGCTTTGCTGTTCAAGCAATTGGCCGAGAAATACACCGACGGCAAAGTGACGGTGGAGGTCTATCCGAACTCCTCGCTCTACAAGGACAAGGAAGAACTGGAAGCCTTGCAGCTCGGCTCCGTGCAATTGCTGGCGCCGTCGATCTCCAAATTCGGCCCCCTTGGCGTCAAGGAATTCGACGTCTTCGATCTGCCGTTCCTGATGAGCGACGACACCCACGCCCGGCAGATGATGGCGAGCCCGATGATGGCCGATCTCAACAAGAAGCTCGAGGACAAGGGCGTCACTCCGCTCGCTTATTGGGACAACGGATCGCACGTCTACACCGCGAATGTGCCGCTGATCATGCCGGACGATTTCCGCGGTCTAAAGATGCGCATCCAGGGCAGCAAGGTGCTTGACGCGGTGGCGCGCGAGCTCGGCGCCATTCCGCAGATCATCGCCTTCGGCGAACTCTATCAGGCCCTGCAGACCGGCGTCGCCGACGGCGAGGATAACGTGCCGTCGAACGTCTGGACGCAGAAGCTCTATGACGTGCAGAAACATCTCACCGTGTCGCACCACGGGCGGCTGACTTATTCGTTGATCACCAACAAGAAGTTCTGGGACGGGCTGCCGCCCGATATCCGGCCCGGTCTCGATCGCGCGGTGAAGGAATCGACCGAATTCTTCGACGACACGGCGGCGAAGGACAATGTCGACGCGCTAGACAAGATCAAGGCCACCGGCAAGGTCGAAATGCATGCGCAGACGCCTGCCGAAAAACAGGCATGGATCGCCAAGCTGATGCCGGTCCACAAGGAGATGGAAGGCCGCTTCGGCAAGGACTTCATCGAGAAGATCTACAAGGCGTCGGGCTTCGTACCGCCGCAGTCCTAGGCCGCGTAATCCTTCGCCGGATGGGGCGCGGGATTCAGCTCGTGAGGACGGCTGGTGCTCGACCGTATTCTTAATCGGCTCGAAGAGTGGATCATCGTCACGCTGATTGCGGCGGCGACGATCATCACCTTTGTGGCGGTCGTGCACCGCTACGGCGCCAGCAATTCCGTCGGCCTCGCCCGATGGGCGGGCGCGCATCACCTTCCGCTGCTCAAGAACGCGGCGAACTGGGTCTACACTTTCCTCGCGTCGATCCATCTGTCCTGGGCGAACGAGCTTGCGACCTACATGTTCGTCTGGATGGCGAAATTCGGCGCCGCGCTCGGCGTTCGTACCGGCATCCATGTCGGCGTCGATGTTTTCGTCAAGAAGCTTTCGCCGGCGACGCAAAAGCCGGTGATCGTGTTCGCGCTGTTTTGCGGCGCGCTGTTCACCGGCATCATCGGCACGCTCGGCGCGGTCTATGTCTATGAGCTAGACCCCGACCAGACGTCGCCCGAGCTCGAATGGCCGAGCTGGATGATCTATCTGTGCATTCCGCTCGGCTCCTATCTGATGTGCTTTCGCTTCCTGCAGGTGATGTGGCGCTTTCTGCGCACCGGCAGGGTGCCGCATCAGGGGCATGGCATCGACTACGAAGCGCCACATGACGCGAGCATGCCGGTCCGTGAGGCGGCCCAGTGACCGCGCTCTCACAGAGCTCCAAACCGGCCGCACCGCGGCCGCTCGGCGACGCCGTCACCGCGGTGCTGATCATCGTCATTCCGATCGCGCTCACGCTCCTCTGCATCGCCGCCCGCTTTCATGTCGTCGAGCTGTCGCACACGGTGCGCGCCGAGTTGCTATTTGCGCTGCTGTTGGCGCTGATGGCGTCCGGCATGCCGATCTCGATCGCGCTCGGGCTGTCGGTGCTGACCTATCTGTTCATTCTTTCCGACGTCGATCCGAAGATGGTGGGATTGAAGCTGTTCACCAGCATCGACCGCTTCGAGATCATGGCGATTCCGTTCTTTATCCTGGCCGGTAATTTTCTTACCTCCGGCGGCGTGGCGCGCCGCATGATCGACTTCGCCTCTTCGTTGATCGGGCACTGGTATGGCGGACTGGGTTTGGCCGGCGTCGTCGCCTGCGCGCTGTTTGCGGCGATCTCCGGCTCCTCGGTGGCGACCGTGGTCGGCATCGGCTCGATCATCCTGCCAGCCTTGGCGCAGCAAGGCTATCCGCCGCGTTTTTCCGCCGGCGTGATCGCGACCTCGGGCGCGCTGGGCATTCTGTTCCCGCCGTCGATCAATCTTGTCATCTTCGCGGTGGCGACGAGCGGCATGCAGCCGCACGGGCCGACCGGTGCGGTGGTCGACTCCGCGTCCGTCGGCCAGTTGTTCATCGCGGCGCTCGTTCCCGGACTGATCCTGGCCACGATGCTCGGCGCCACGACCTGGTACCGCGCCTGGCGCAACGATTACCCGCGCATGGAGCGGGCCAGCTGGGGCGAGTGCTGGCGCACGTTCCGGGAAAGCGTCTGGGGCCTGCTGCTGATCTTTCTGGTGCTCGGCGGCATCTATACCGGCCTGTTCACGCCGACCGAAGCCGCCGCCGTCGCCGCGGTCTACGCCTTCATCATCTCGGTGTTCGTCTACAAGGGCTTGAAATTCTCCGAAGTGCCGGCGGTGCTGCTCAAGGCGGCGTCGATGAGCGCGATGATCCTCTACATCATCACCAATGCCGCTGTGTTCTCCTGGCTGCTCACCTCGGAGCAGATCCCGCAGTCGATGGCCGAATGGATGACGGCACAGGGCTTTGGCATGGTGGCGTTTCTCCTCGTCACCAATATCGTCCTATTGGCGGCCGGCAACTTCATGGACCCGGCAGCGATCACTTTGATCATGGCGCCGATCCTGTTTCCGATGGCGGCGGCGCTCGGCGTCCACCCGGTCCATCTCGGCATCCTGATGGCGGTCAATATGGAAGTCGGGCTTTGCCATCCGCCGGTCGGATTGAACCTCTACGTCGCCTCCGGCATCACGAAGATGGGCATTACCGAGCTGACGATCGCGGTGCTGCCCTGGCTGCTCACCATGCTCGTCTTCCTGGCGATGGTCACTTACATCCCGGCACTCTCGTTATGGTTGCCGCATCTGCTGGGCATGCTGTGATCGCGCCGCTGCGACCGAGCCATGTGAAGGTAGCAGACCACCGGCAGTTGCCGATCGTCTGCTGGTCTTGCTGGGCAAGCGAAATCGTCGCAGATTTGATCTGGATTAAAACGGGCTAGCAACGAACTGATATGGCTGGCGATACAATGGGTGGTTAACGCCCATAACTGGCCGAGCATAGGGAGTGTTTTATGACCGAAGGAACTGGCGCAGCGCTGAGGGCATCCGCCCCGACGCCGCACAAATCCTGGTACAAGATCTTATACGTCCAGGTGCTGCTGGCCATCGTGCTCGGCGCAATTCTCGGCTGGCTGTTTCCCGCATTCGGCCAGAACGAGTGGGTCAAGGCGCTGGGCGACGGCTTCGTCAAGCTGATCCGGATGGTGATCGCGCCGATCATTTTCTGCACGGTGGTGTCGGGAATCGCTCACATCAGCGAGGTGCGAAAGGTCGGGCGGGTCGCGATCAAGGCGCTGGTCTATTTCGAGATCGTGTCGACCTTTGCGCTCGTTCTCGGCCTGATCGTCGCCAATGTGCTGCAGCCGGGCGCGGGCTTCTCCGGCCAGTCGAATGCCTCGGCAGTGGCCAGCTTCGCCAAGCAGGCCAGCGAAATGAAAGCCTCCGATTTCGTCCTGCATATCATCCCCGACAGTGCCGTCGGCGCCTTTGCCGCGGGCGACATTCTGCAGGTGCTGCTATTTTCGGTGCTGTTCGGCTTCGCGCTGATGGCGTTGGGCGAACGCGGTCATGGTCTGCGCTCCATCATCGACGATTTTGCCCACACCGTGTTCGGCATCATCGCCATTGTCGTCAAAGCGGCCCCGGTCGGCGCATTCGGCGCCATGGCCTACACGATCGGCCGCTACGGTCCGACGGCGCTCGGCAATCTCGCCGGCCTGATCGCGGTTTTCTACCTGACATCGATCGTCTTCGTGGTCGGCATACTCGGGATCATCGCCAAGATCGCCGGCTTTTCGATCTTCAAATATCTCGGCTATATCAAGGATGAATTGCTTATCGTGCTCGGCACGAGTTCGTCCGAAAGCGCCTTGCCGCAATTGATGGAAAAGATGGAGCGGCTCGGCTGTTCCAAGCCGGTCGTCGGCCTCGTCGTGCCGACCGGCTATTCGTTCAATCTCGACGGCACGAATATCTACATGACGCTGGCGACGCTGTTCATCGCGCAGGCGCTCAACGTGCCGCTGACGTTTGGCGAGGAGATGATCATCCTCGTGGTGGCGATGCTGACGTCCAAGGGCGCGAGCGGCGTCACCGGCGCCGGCTTTATCACGCTCGCGGCGACGCTCGCGTCGGTGCGGCCGGAACTGGTCCCCGGTATGGCGATCGTGCTCGGTATCGACAAATTCATGAGCGAATGCCGCGCGCTGACCAACCTCTCCGGCAACGGCGTCGCCTGCATCGTCGTCGCCTGGTGGGAAGGCGAGCTGGACCGCAAGAAGCTCACGGCCGCTCTCAACCGGCAGGTCGATCCGAGCGACTTAAAGACCGCGGTGACGACCGGCTGATCGGAGACGATGACGGCCGGTCACAGGCCGAGATAGGATTCGGCAACCGCGCGGTCTTGCGCCAGCGCGGCGGCTGAGCCTTCGCCGACGATGCTGCCCAGTGCCAGCAAATAGGCGCGATCCGCCATTTTCAGCGCGCGCCGCGCATTCTGCTCGACGATGAGGATGCTGGTGTCGCTTTCGCGCGCGATGCGGGCAAGCGCCGTGAACAATTCCGTAGCAATCACCGGCGCGAGCCCGAGCGAGGGTTCGTCAAGCAGCAAGAGCGACGGCCGCGCCATCAGCGCGCGGCCGACCGCGACCATCTGCTGTTCGCCGCCGCTCATGGTGCGTACCGCTTGGCGGCGCCGTTCGGCGAGCCGGGGGAACAGGTCGAAGACCCGCGCCATGCTGGCAGGTGCGGCTGCGCGGGCGCTATGGGTGAAGGCGCCCAGCGACAGATTTTCCAAGACCGACAGCGGTCCGAACAAATGGCGGCTTTCAGTCACGGTGGCGATGCCCCGTTCGACGATGCGGTGCGCGGAGCGCCCAATCAGCTCGTCGCCGCGGTAGCGGATCGAGCCACTCGACGGCCGCACTAGGCCGGCGATGGCGTTGAGCAGCGTGGTCTTGCCGNNTGCCGGCGCCGTTGGCACCGAGAATCGCCACGACTTCGCTCTGGCGGACGCGGATCGATACGCCGCGCAATGCGCGGTGGCGGCCATAGGAGTGGTCGACGCCATCAATCTCAAGCATCGTCGCCGCCCAGATAGGCGCGAATGACCTCGGCGTCGCGCAATACCGTTTCGGGCCGGCCCTCGGCGATCTTCAGGCCGGCGTTCATGACGATGACGCGATGGCACAGCGCACGCACCGCCGTCATCACATGCTCGACCAGGATGACCGCGATGCCCTGCGCAGCCAGGCTCCACACTACGGAGATGCCCCCTTCAAGCTCGCTCGGGCTTAGTCCCGACAGCCACTCGTCGAGCAGCAGAACGCGTGGCCGGGTGGCGAGGGCACGCGCTAATTCGACGCGCTTCTGCTCGATATAAGTGAGCTGATCAAACCGCCGATCGGCTTTGGTCAGCAAATTCATCTCGCCGAGCCAGCCGGCCGCCTCATAGCCTGCATCCTTGAACCGCACCCGCTCGCCGGCGCCATAGAGCACGGCCGCCATGACGGTGCCGATGGCCGGCATGTTGGGGGGCGCGCGCACCAATTGGAACGTCCGGTTGATGCGCTTGCGCACCCGCAAATGATTGGGCAGCCGCGTCACATCTTCGCCGGCCATGCGGATTGAGCCCCCGTCCGGCCGGATCGTGCCGGCAATGAGGTTCAACAGCGTGGTCTTGCCGGAGCCGTTGGGTCCGATCAGTCCCAACACCTCGCCGGGGGCGACCGCGAGCGACATGGATTTGACGGCGACCAATCCGCCGAACGCCTTGGTTAAGTTCTCCACCTCCAGGAGCGGGGCCATTGGCATCAGCGCCTCTGTGTCGGGCGCGGCATGAACTTCGACCACCGCTCCTCGATGGCGCCGGCGATGCCGCGCGGTAGCGAAATCGGGCGCGACAGCCACGCCCAGGCATCGAGCAAGGGCCCGGCAAACCCGCGCGGCAGTTCGAGCGGTCGCCCGAGCGCCGCCCAGACATCCTCAAGCAGGCCGGTGACGCCGCGCGGTAGGAAATAGACGATCACCATGAAGACGAGGCCAAGGAACACGCTGTACCAGAACGGAAACTCGGTCTGTAATTGTTCCGACAGGATGATCAGCGGAATAACGCCGAGCACCGGCCCCCACAGCTGCTGCAACCCGCCCAGGAACGCCATGATGACGACTTGAAACGACACCAGCGGATTGAAGGCGAAATTCGGATTGATGAAGCCGAAACGCGGCGCCATCAGCGCGCCGGTCAATGTCATGAACATAGCCGACACGATGAAGATCGTGACCTTGGCAAACGGCACGTTAATGCCGACCTGGCGCGCCACGGTTTCGTCTTCCCCGATCACCAGCAAAGCAAGGCCCAGGCGGCTCCTCCGCAACAGCCAGCCGGTCAGGAATACCAGCACAGCGAGGCCGAGCAGATGCTCGTAGATCATGGTGGTGTCGAAATCCACAAAGACGTAGCGTCCCATGGTATGGGTCTGATTGATCTCCCACCACACCGTCAGCTCGCGGATCATCTCGGAGAGGCCGAAGCCGAAGATGACGAAGAACATCCCGGCAATGCGCAAAGTGAGCACGCCGACAACCAGCGCAACCGCAGCCCCCACGCCGATCGCAACACCAAACGTGGCGTAAAGAGGCAACACCTTGATCAACATCGCGACGGTGTACATGCCGATACCGAAAAATGCCGATGTCGCGAGCGACACCAGCTGGGTAGTTCCGGAAAACAGCGCCCATGCGATGGTCAGCACTAGATAACTCATGACATTGACCATCAGCGACAGTCCGTAGTCGGACACCAACCACGGCACAGTCGCAAGTGCGCCGACCACGACGGCAAGCGTCGCGATCGCGGCCGCAACTCGGGTGCGACGGATGCGGGCGTCCTTGTGTGTCTCGGTCGATGTCATGGCGTGCCGAACAGTCCGCGCGGTCTGACTACAAGCACGATCAGAAACAGCGCATAGGCGACGGCGAGCGTCAGTCCTGAATCGATGTAATAGGAGCAGAGTGCTTCGGCGACGCCGAGCAGTACGCCCGCGATCAGACTGCCGCCCATATTGCCGATGCCGCCCATGATCACCACCACCAGCGCCTTCATGGTGAAATCGATGCCGATGGCGGGATTGAAGCTGAGAAACGTGCTCACCAGCGTTCCGGCTGCGGCGACCAAGCCGCCGCCGGCGGCGAAAGCGAGACCGGACAGGCCGCGTACGTCGATGCCGACGAGTTCCGCTCCGATGGGATCAATCGCCAACGCTCGAAGGGCTGCACCGAACCGGGTGCGGTTGAGGACGAGCCAAATCGCGCCGCCGAACACGCACGCCATCGCGAAGGCGAGCACGCGATTGGCGGCAAAGGTGAAACCGAAGATTTGCAGCGGCGCGCCAAGGTAGTCGTAGTAGCGGTTGTCGGCGCTGAAAGCTAAAGTCGCGGCGCCGCGAAGGACAAACAACAATCCAAAGGTGGCGAGGATGGTCTCGCCCTCAAGCTGCTGGCGGGTGCGGGCGCGCCGAACCAATGGCAGCATCAGCGCGCGATAAATCAGCCAATTGGCGCCGAAGCTCACGGGCACCGAGAAAAGCATACCCACGATCGGGTTGATGCGAAACAGCGTAAACATCCAGAACGCCGCAAACGCAGCGCCCATCAGGAACTCGCCGTAGGCGAGGTTCACGATGCGCGCCATGCCATATTGCAGGTTGAAGCCGATGGCGACGAGCGCGTAGAGCCCGCCCAGAATGACGCCGCCCAGGATGACTTCGATCGCAGGCATATCAAATACGTTCGCTAACTGAAAACAGCCGGTCCGGACAAACCGAACCGGCCATTTGGATCTCTACCACGCCGCCGCCGTGTGGTGACAGGTTGACGCGCTCACCACGCCGGCTTGGGAAATATGACCGGCTGCGCGCCGGGCATGCTGCTCGGAGACACGCCGACGAACTGGCCGTTCTGCCACTGGCCGGCGCCCCATTGCGTCTCGCGGATATGGGTCTTGAGGTCGACTTTGCCGACGACGGTGTCCCACGGTCCGCCATTGACGATGGTGTCGAGCACCTTCTTGCGGTCGAGCGTGCCGGCTTTCTCGATTGCCTGCTGCAGAATTTGCAGGCTGGCGTAAGTAACCGGGCTCGCCCACCCGTCCGGTGCGTGGCCGGTGACGGCAAGCTGCCGCTTGAAATAATCCTGGGCACCGGGCAGGCTCGGGTCCCACCCGCCGATGCCCATGACGCCCTGGGCTTTATCCTTGAAATTGCCGCCATATTCGGCGAACGCGGTGCCGACGGCGGTGTAAAAGACCTTGGGATTGTAGCCCTGGGTGATCGCAGTGCCCGTCAGCATGAAGGTGTCGGGCGGGTAGCTGGCGGCGATGAAAGTGTCGGCGCCCGAGGCCTTGGCTTCCTTGATTTCGTTGGTGAGATCGGCGGCGCCGAGCGGATAGCTCTTTTGCAGCACGATGTCGTAACCCGACGCCTTTAACCCGGCGCCGAAGCCTGCCGACATTTCCGCGCCGAACTGGTCGCCGACGCTGAGCATCGCAATCTTGTTGTTGAGCTGGCCTGCGTTCTTGTACTTGTTGAGCACCTCGATCAGCGCCCCGCCAAAATGTGGCGGCTGATTGAGGAAGAAGAACAACGTCGGAAACTGTTTGACCAGTTGTTCTTCGTCCATGGAGTTGGCGGTAACAGCGAGATCGGGATAGCCGTATTTGGCGAATATCGGTGCCGCGGCAAGATTGAACCCTGTGCTCCACGGCGGCAGCACGAAGTCGACTTTGTCCTGACTCATCAATTTTTCTTCGAGCCGAAGCATATTTTCGGCGCTGCTGGTGTCGTCGTATTTCGCCACCACCTCGATCGGTATCTTTTTGCCGAACTCCTTCACGAAGATGCCGCCGGCATCATTCACGTCCTTCACCCACAGATCGTATCCCGGGAGCGTCGTGGTGGCGGCGCCTTGGGCGTTCACGCCGGATAGTGAAATCGCGTAACCTATGCGGATTGTCTTGGGCGCGTCAGCGGCGTTGGCCGTCCATCCCGCGATTGTCCCGAATGCGGCCAACACGGCAGCCGAGACGGTCTGGCGCAATTGCATTTGCATGTTTCCTCTCCTGTAGCGATCGCCTTCGGTGCTCTCGCCTATTTTTGATTAGAGTCTCCGGCCGAAGCTACCCCCCGGAGCATTCGTCGTCGCAGAGTTAGAATGGGTAAGGATTGGGCTTGTCCTTTATCGTCATCCACTGCCATTGGGTGAATTCCTCCCAGTTGGCAGGGCCGCCAATCCGGGTGCCATTGCCGGAAGCTCCGGTGCCGCCGAACGGAACGTGCGGCTCATCGGCGACAGTTTGGTCATTGATGTGCAACAGCCCGGTATTGAGTCGATTGCCGACGGCGATCGCGCGTCCGACGTCTGCCGAGAACACGCCAGCCGACAGGCCGTAATCGCTCTGGTTGGCAAGCTCCACCGCCTCGTTGTCGCTAGTAAAGGACGTGATCGCAGCGACCGGACCAAAAATCTCCTCATCGAATGCGCGCATGCCCGGTTTCACTCCAGTCAGNNCCGGCAGGTGCTTTGCCTTGGCGACCAATTTCTCGGTGAGCGAGGAGGCAATCCGGTCCTGGGCCAGCACCCGGCCGGTCGTCATGCAAATCTGGCCCTGATGGAACCAGGCGCCGAACGCAATCGCCGAGGCTGCCGCGTCGAGATCGGCGTCCTCCAATACGATCACGGCGTTCTTGCCGCCGAGTTCGAGCTGCACTTTCTTGAGGTGCTTGCCGGCGAGTTCGCCGATGCGGCGCCCGACATGGCTCGAGCCGGTGAACGAGACCATGGCAATGTCGGGATCGGTGCAGATCGCTTCGCCGGCTTCGGCACCGCCCGGCAGCACCTGCAGCACCCCCTTGGGCAGTTCGGCATCCTCGAAGATGCGAGCGATGATGAAGCCGCCAGTCATTGCCGTGCGCGGATCGGGCTTGAGCACCACCGCGTTGCCGGTGGCGAGCGCGGGCGCCACCGCCCGGCTCGAAAGGATCAGCGGAAAGTTGAAGGGCGAAATCACGCCGATGACGCCGCGCGGCAGGCGACGGGCGAGGCTGATGCGGCCCGGATCGGAGGGCAGCACCAAGCCTTGCGGTTCGGTGCACATGGCGGCGGAGCGATAGAGGATTTCCGTCACCATGTGGATTTCGAATCCGGCTTTCGCGGGGATGCCGCCGGTCTCGCGCGCGATCCAGGGGATCAGCTCTTCTTGATTGTCCTCCAAAACGCGGGCGGCCTTGCGCAGGATGGCGGCGCGCTTCTCGTAGGGGGTTGCCGCCCAGCCAGGCTGCGCAGCACGCGCCTCGGCGGCGGCTTGGCGCACATCGGCGGCGGTGGCATTGCCGACGCGTGTGAGCGTGGCTCCGGTGGCCGGCTCCAACACGTCGAGCGATCCGCCGGCAGCGCTACGCCATTCCGCACCAAACAGGCGGCCTCGCCACGTCGACTCGATCATGAATTTTGCGGTCGGTACGTTCATCCCCAACACTCCGTTATTTTTGTTCGATCTTATACTTTGATCGTATATGACGCTACTTCGACCCGCTTCGGCGCGCAATGTCCCGACTATCACGTCGCCCAAGTATATCTGTTTGCTATGCGGACGATTTCGGGGAAGGTTTTAGCTGGCTTTGGCTTTGGCGATGGCATGCTTAGGTCGTGTCTTGCCGAGCCTGCTCAAGGAATAAGCATTCGTCAAAGTCGTCCGGCTGCAGGTCGATCGGCGTGCCGTGTGGGGTGCGCTCGCAGGCCCGCTGCCAGGCGTCGCGGGTGCGCGCGAGCAGGCCCGCGTCGGCGAGACCCTTGGCGGCGACGATGCGCTCGAGCGTGGCGAGCCAGTGGTGATAATAAGTCTCCCCGGTGTCGGGATCGCCGGCGGCTTGCGCCTTCTTGATCTCATCCCCGAGGGCGACTGCCCATTCCCTCCAGGAGAACACGCCGCGCTCATTCAGCGACACAGCGAGCGCGAAGGCCTCGGCTTCCCATGGCGCGCGGAACACCGGGCCGTCATCGTTATGCGGAACACTCAGCGCATCATTGCGGCCGAGCGAGCGAAGTGTGGCCGCCGCGGTGCTCATGCCGGCTCCAGATAGGGTTCGAACGCTTCGATCGAAACTTTGAGCGAAGGCTCCGCGCTGTCGCCCCATAATTCGCGGCCCTCGAACAGCACCGTATAGAGCCATTGCGGATTTTCGCCGTTGCCGATGGCGACCGTGTCGGGAAAAACGTGACATCCGCGCAGCGCCTCGATGACGCCTGTGCGGCCGCGCGCGTAGCGCGGCAGGCGGGTATGGGTCGCCGGATGAATGTTCTTGGTGCGCACGCGGTCGCCGGGTTTGAATAGCGCCGGCGATGGCGCCGGCCGGGCGAAGGAGCCGCGCGTCAGCGAGGCTGGCACGTCGGCGACGGTGAGCTTGCGCTTGAGCGCTTTGCCGGGGCGGCTGGCGTGACCCACCTTGAGCTCGTCGGCACCGGCAAGCCCGAGCGCGAGAACCAGATTTTCCAAGCGCAACGCCCATTTCTTGTAGTAGGAGCTCGATAGATAGACGTCCGGCGGCAGTTCTTCGATGCCGGCGCGGGTTTGGTCGATGGTCCAAACGCCGGTGTAACCCATGGCGCGGGTGATCGCGAGGGCGTGGCCTTCCCATTCGGCGTGAAACACCGGCTCGTCCGGCTCGGGCTCGACTTTGCCGAAGCCGTGCATGCCGCCCATATCGTGGATGCCGTCCATCACGCGACCTCGCTTGCTTCTTTCGGCAGGCCGGTGCCGATCATACAATCGCGGGTGACGAGCGTAGCGAGCTTCTCCTCGCTCCAGCCTGCGGTCCCCGCCGGCGGCATTGGCAAGACAATGAAGCGCGTCTCGGCAGTCGAATCCCAGACGCGGATGCCGGTCCCTGCCGGCAGTAGGACGCCGAAATCGTTGAGTACGCCGCGCGGATCGCTCACCGCTCGCGAGCGATAGGGCGCCGATTTGTACCAGACCGGGGGCAGCCCGAGGACTTCCCAAGGGTAACAGGAGCACAGCGTGCAGACGATCATGTTGTGCAGCTCCGGCGTATTCTCGACCGCGATGAGATGATCGCCGACGCGGTTGAGGAGCCCGAGCGCCAGCACCGCTTGGCTCGCGTCCGCGATGAGCGCCCGCTTGAACGCGGGATCGCTCCAGGCCTTGGCGACGACGCGTGCGCCGATATGCGGGCCCACTTTGGTCTCGTAAGCCTCGATGATCGCATTAATGGCGGCCGGCTCGATATAGCCCTTCTCGGCCAGCACGGTCTCCAGCGCTCGCACGCGCAATTGCATCTCGGACAGCTCCGAGCTGTGCTCATGCCGGTCGTCATGATCGTGTGCCATGGCGGGTTTTCAGAGAGATCGCGGTTCGCAGCAGCAGCGAATGTACATTATACTACGATGGGGCCGGCAAGAGAAACATGAGAAACGATGAGTGGGGAGACGCATGATCGCTGCACAAGTCTTCGATCTTCACGGCAAGGTCGCGCTGGTGACCGGCGCATCGAGCGGGCTCGGTGTGCGTTTTGCCGAAGTCTTGGCGGAGAACGGCGCGGCGGTCGTATTGGTGGCTCGGCGGGCTGATCGTCTTGCCGCCGTTCAGGTAAAAATTGAAAGGGCCGGCGGCCAGGCAATTGCCGTCGAGACCGATGTCGGCGACCGCGCCGCGATGCGGTCTGCGTTTGATGTAGCTGAGAAAGCGTTCGGTACAGTCACCGTCCTCGTCAATAATGCGGGCGTGGCGCATGCCGGTCGCGCGGTCGAGCTGCCCGAAGAAGAATGGCGACGGGTGCTGGCGACCGATCTCGATGCGGTGTTCTATTGGGCGCAGGAAGCGGCGCGTCGCATGCTCGCGGCCGGTTCGGGCGGTGCCATCGTCAATATTGCTTCCGTGCTGGGCCTTGGTGTCGCCAAAGGCGTTGTCGCCTATGCCACGGCCAAAGCCGGCGTGATCCAGCTCACCAGAGCGCTAGCGCTCGAACTCGCGTTCAAAGGCATCCGCGTCAACGCCATCGCGCCGGGGTGGATCGCCACCGAAATGAACCGCGACTATCTGAAGAGCGAACAGGGCGCGGCGATCATGCGCGAAATTCCGATCGGCCGCTTCGGCGAGGCGCGCGATCTCGACGGACCGCTGCTGCTACTGGTGTCCGACGCCGGCCGCTTCGTTACCGGTGCGACTATTGTCGCTGACGGCGGTCAGTCGGTGGCCTTGCGGGAGTGAGGGGCAAGCCGTATCGGCCGCCGGTTCAACGACTTCTTAACAGCTCGTTAACCATAATCGCCCCCTATTGCAGTACCATGTCAAAGCCGTCCAAAGGCAGCTATGCAGAGACGATCACTCGAGCAGCGATGCTGCTTCTGGCGATGAGCTTTAGGCCCGATCTCAAGGCGTCATTGGTCGATGAAGTCGCGGCGGCTGTCGAGGCGCGCGGCGGTCGAATTGATTNNAATTGATGGCGAGTGGTTTGTGCGATTCGATCTGCGCGCGGTGTTCGAGGAGATCGTCGAACGGGCGATGGCGATCTTGTCGGCCGCGGTGCGCCAGCGCCTGCCGGGCATCGCGGACGAGATGGATGACGCATTCGGCGATCGGTTGCGCATATTGCTTGCCTCGATTGCGAAATTGTTTCCGACATTGTGATCGACGCCGACCGGTCAACAGCCGGATCGGGGACGGGGGCGGCCGTGGGACTGCAGCAGCTCGCATTTGTATTCGCCGGCGCCTTGGCCGGCGGTATTGTCAACGGTCTCACAGGTTTCGGCACCGCGCTCACCGCCATGGGACTTTGGCTCTACGCCATACCGCCGACGGTGGCGGCGTCCTTGGCGATCATTTGCTCGTGCATTTCGCAGCTGCAGACGGTGCACCTGATTTGGCGCACGATCTTGTGGCATCGTGTTCTGGCTTTCGTGTTGCCCGGCCTCATCGGGGTGCCGTTCGGAACTTTTCTGTTGCCGCACATCGATCCGAGACTTTTCAAATTGGGCGTCGGAATTTTTCTGGTTGCTTATTCAAGTTATGTTCTGGCGCGAAGGGTGCAGTTCAACAGTGCCTGGGGCGGTGGCGCCGCCGACGGCGTCATAGGCTTCGGTGGCGGTGTTCTCGGCGGCATCGCCGGGTTATCCGGCGTGCTACCTATCGTTTGGTCGGACATCCGTGGCTGGAGCAAGGAACAACGGCGCGCCGTCGTGCAAGGTTTCAATATTGCGATTCTTTGGCTCGCCTTGGCATCGCACGCGGCGTCCGGTTTATTGACGCGACAAGTGCTGTTGCACGCGGCCGTCGCGCTGCCCGGAACGATCGGCGGTGCGTGGCTTGGCGGCTTCCTCTACCAGCGGCTTGCCGATCGAGGCTATCAGCGCATCGTCATGGTGCTGCTGCTAATATCAGGCGGCGTTCTAATTTTGACCAGCCGATAACGCTTGCGTCGAAACGCGCTCGCGCCGGATTCGAATCAATAGACCGCCGGCACGTACAATTCCTTGGGTACAGGGTGACGCGCATAGTCGGGTTGGTGTTGGCGTTCCGGCAGCACGATCGGTTCGTGACGGACGTCCTGATACGGCACCTGCTGCAACAAGTGATGAATACAGTTGAGTCTGGCCTTTTTTTTATCGACACCCTCGATTACCCACCAGCGCGCTTCGGGAATATGGGTGCGCTGCAGCATTTCCTCTTTGGCCTTGGTGTAGATCTCCCAGCGGCGGCGTGACTCCAAATCCATCGGGGAGAGCTTCCATTGCTTCAGCGGATCGTGGATGCGCATCAGAAAACGCAAATTCTGCTCGTCGTCGGTGATCGAGAACCAATATTTCACGAGAATAATGCCGGACCGCACCAGCATGCGTTCGAATTCCGGCACGGTGCGAAAGAATTCTTGGCACTCGGCTTCGGTGCAAAATCCCATCACCCGTTCGACGCCGGCGCGGTTGTACCAACTGCGATCGAACAGCACGATTTCGCCCGCCGCCGGCAGATGCGCTATATAGCGCTGGAAGTACCACTGCGTACGCTCGCGTTCGGACGGCGCCGACAGCGCGACAACCTTGCAGCTGCGCGGGTTCAGTCGCTGCGTCACCCGCTTGATCACGCCGCCCTTACCGGCAGCGTCGCGGCCCTCGAACAGCACGAGCAATTTAAGCCTCTGGTGCGCCACCCAATCCTGGAGCTTTATCAACTCCTTCTGCAATCGCAGCAATTCCTTGAAATAAACGTGTCGATCGAGGCCGTCGCCAGGCTTTCCGCGGGCGTCCGCCAAGAGGCCTTCGAGCCTGTTGTCGTCGATTTCTAATTCCAGTTCGTCATCGACCGCATCGTTCATTTCGTCGTGCAGGCGCTCATCGAGAGGACGGCTGCTGACTTCTTTGGCATCCATCGTATGCACTCCGGAAATCGTGGGTGGAAAAGTATAGCGAATGTTGGTGCGCCGATGTGACGGCTGTACGACACGCCGGACCTCACGATGTTCGAGTGGTGAGAGAGTTTTCCTGTTTTATCAAGAAATTAGCCGGCAAAATGACATCGGAGGCTGTTGCGGCGCCTAGGTACGGCGACGACTTTCCCGGGCATTTGTGTTCGGATTGTCATGAAACTTGCATGGAAGATGGGAATGTTAGGGCGGTGCAGGGTAAGCCGCGCTGCCCGGCGGTCGATTCATCCCAGTGTGGCGTTCAATTTCGCGACCGCCGGCTAAGCGGCGCAATTCTAGGGTGGTGGGAGAATTTGATGCCAAAGACCAAGGTTGAGGGCAACGGCGTTTTCGATGGACCGGCAACGCCTATCGAGGCCCCTGAGACGGAAGCGTTAGACCAGTCCAGTGAAGACCGCAGCGAAGTGGTTGCGACCGTTGCCACCGTTGTGGTGGTCGGGCTGGGTGCGGCCGCCTTTGAGGCGGCGCTGTTACCCGGCCTTGTTCTAGGCGTCGCGGCGATGTGGGCTCCCAAATACTTCCCCAAAATGGGTGAAGCCTTGAACCCGCTGTTTCGATCCACGGTTCGCGGCGTCTACAAGGTCGGTCACAAGACCCGGGAGATGATGGCCGAGGCCCAGGAACAGTTTCATGACATCGCCGCCGAAGTCCACGCCGAGAAAGACGCGGAGCCAGTGGAATCTAAAACTGCTGAGGCGGCTTGAGGTCGAGGCTGGGCCGCTGGCTTGGTTCTGCCTGACGCAATCAACCGGGTGCGCACGGGCTCCCGGTTCTGTCTTTCATCTGCGATTCGGAACCGACCGAGGTGACGTCAGTGGTGTCGCCGGCCGGTATGTCGTCGTTATCTGACCCGAGTGCATCCCATGACAAAGATGAATCTCAAGATCGAACATCAAGTGCCTGGACGAGTGCGGATGAAAATTCCGGCCGGCAAGGGCAATCCGGAACTGTTGAAGCAGATCAGCGAAACGTTCGCTGTCATTCCGGGAATCGAGGAGGTTATCGTCAATCCTACGACCGGAAGCGTTGTCCTGCATTACGACGCCGACCGCCATGATGAATTCCATGGCTCGTTCCAAGGTCATTACGACGCCCATGCTGCCGCAAATGGCGCCGCAAATGGCGGCACGCATGGCGCCGACACCGAGCTCGACAAGCTGACAAAAAGCATCGAGGCGGAAGCCGAATTTCTCGCCAGCCATTCGCATGCGGCGCGCGCCGTGGTCGATTTCGTGAAAATGATCGATCGCGAGATCAAAACTGCGACCAACAATACCATCGATTTGAAGATCGTGTTCGCTATCGGGATAATCGGCTTGACGGTATTCGAGGTCGGCGCGACGGCGGCGACGCCGGTGTGGGTGACGCTCGCGATATTCACCGTCAACCATTTCATCGAAATGCATGAGCGGCAGCCGCACGCCGACCAAAACGGCCATCCAGCTCTGGCGCCAGTCCGGGTCGTGAGCTGAGGCCGGAATTGCAGTAATCGGAGTCGGGCGCAATGGATTTTTCGATACGCCACTTTATCTCCGGCCGTATCCGCCTGCACCTGCCGTCGCTATGCCGCAAACGCATCGTTGCCGAGGCTGCCCTGGTGTGGCTGCAAGCGCAGCCTGGCGTTAAGGGCGCTCGCCTGAACTACGCCTGCGCGAGCCTCGTCATCGAATATGACGTCAGCTTCGAAGGCGTGTTGCGCGCCACGCTCGGCCGACTATCGGTCATGAGTGTCGATGAGCTGCACCAGCTTGTCGATCCCGGCAAGAAGCTGGCCGCAGCAACCGTCCGGCCGCCGCTAACGCTGCGTCCCGCCCAAACGCCGTCGATTTGGAACCGCACGCCCCTGACGCTGCCGACCGTCTCGCTCGTGATGGCGTTTTCCGCCAACCCCGTCATCTGGGCGATCAATATGCCCTTGATGCTGTGGAACGCCTATCCGATCGCGCTGCGGGCCTGGCGCGTGTGGCGGCGGGAAGGCCGCCTCAACGTCGACTTTCTCGATACGCTCGCGATCGCAGCGTCGCTGATGCACGGCAATCCTATGGCCGGCGCCATCGTCACTTGGCTGATCAAGCTCGGCGACTGGATTCGCGATCTGACCGCGGCGGGCCAGCGCAAGGCGATGAGCGATCTGTTGGAATTCCAGACGAAGACGGCCTGGGTCATCCGCGATGACGTCGTGACGTCAATACCGGCCTCGGAGCTCGCGATCGGCGACGCGGTCGTAGCCTATCCCGGCGAGATGATTCCGGTCGACGGCGAGATCATCGACGGTCACGCCATGATCGACCAGAAAACCATTACCGGCGAGGGACTGCCGGTAATGCGGGCGACAGGTGAGCCGGTGTTCGCCGCAACCGTCATCCGCGACGGTCAGCTGACCATCCGTGCCATCCGCGTCGGCAACGCAACGACCGCTGGGCAGATCGCGCACCTGGTCGAGTCGGCGCCGATCGGCGATACGCGCATGCAGAACCATGCCGAAAAACTTGCCGACCGTCTCGTCGTACCGACGCTCGCGTTGGCGACCGGCACGGCGCTCATCTCCGCCGACTTCAACCGTTTCCTGTCGCTCGTCATCGTCGACTACGGCACCGGCATCCGGGTTGCGGCACCAACCGCCGTACTCGCCTCGATGACGCACGCCGCGCGCGCCGGCATCATTATCAAGAGCGGTGCGCATATGGAGCGGCTCGCCGATGTCGACACCGTGATTTTCGACAAGACAGGCACGCTGACCCATGGCTCGCCGGTCGTGGTCGACGTGATCAGCTACGAGAAAAATATCACCGACCGGCATTTGCTCGGTCTCGCGGCAGCGGCGGAAACCAAGCTGCAACATCCGGTCGCCGACGCGCTGCGCACTAAGGCCCATGAGCTCGGCGCCAATATTCCGTATTGCGAGGAAACTAAATACCGGATCGGGCTGGGCGTTGAAGGCCAGGTCAATGGCTATTACCTGCACGTCGGCAATGAACGGTTCATGCGGCAGAGCGAGATCGATGTCCGGGTGACGGAGAGCGATCGCGCGGCGCTCGACGAGCAAGGCTACTCTTGCATTTACGTCGCGATCGACGGAACGCTCGCCGGGCTTGTACCGTTTACCGACAAGGTCCGGCCCGAAAGCCGGGAGGTGATCAAGCGGCTGCACGAGCTTGGAATCCGCAACAGTGTCATGCTAACCGGCGATAACGCGGTGGTGGCCCGATCGGTGGGGAGGCGGCTGGGGCTGACGCGGCAATTCGCCGATATGCTGCCGGCGGATAAAGCCGAGGTCATCCAACAATTCCAGCGCGACGGTAATTTGGTCGCTATGGTCGGTGACGGTATTAATGATTCGCCGGCCTTGAGCTTTGCCGACGTCGGCATCGCCATGAAGCATGGCGCCGAGGTGGCGCGCGAGTCGGCGGATGTCGTGCTGATGGAAGACTCGTTGTGGAAGCTCGTCAAAGCGGTCGAAATCTCACGCGGTGCGGTGCGCCTGATCCACCAGAATTATGCCATTGTCGCCGGCTTGAATACGCTGGCGCTCGGGCTCGCGCTACCCGGAGGATTGATTATTCCGGAAATTACCGCATTGATCAGCAACGGCTCGGCGATATTGGCCGCCTTGAACGGAATTCGTCCGATTCTGCGCTATCAATGACAACGGCCGAGCCCAACGCAACACTGCCCCCGACGCTTTCGCCGTCACAGCAAGAGGCGCTCCGGCGCGCCGTTCTCGACCTCGAAAATCAGGATTTTGCGGCGCAGCTTGCCGACTATGCCGGCAGGCCGATCGAGCGGGTGATGCGGCTCATTCCGCGAGCTGCCAGCAGCCGCCTCAATCGGGTCGTAGAACGGGCCATTCTCAACTGTCTCAACGTCGCCATCAACTCCATCGAGCAGCGATCGAAGGCGCCGCCGGCGCAGCGCACCGCCTCGGTGCTCGCCGGCATCAGCGGCGGCGTCTCCGGCTTTTTCGGGCTTGCGGCTTTGCCGATCGAATTGCCGGTGACCACCACCTTGATGCTGCGGTCGATCGCCGACATTGCGCGGCACCACGGCGAGGACCTTGCCACGCTCGAGGCGCGGCTGGCCTGCGTCGAAGTCTTCGCGCTCGGCGCGCCGCGGAGCGGCCGGCGCGCCGATTTCGGCTATTACGCCTCGCGTGCACTGCTCGGCCGGTTGACAGCGGACGCCGGCGCACTTCTCCTGGAGCGCAGCGCCGCGAACCTGTCGGCGCCTGTGGTCGGTACTCTGGTGACCGAAATCGCGACGCGATTTTCCGTCGTCGTGTCCGAGCGCTCGGCCGCGAGCGCAATACCGGTGCTCGGGGCGGTCGGCGGCGCCACGGTCAATCTTCTTTTCATGAACCATTTCCAGCGCGTCGCCCGCGGACATTTCGCCATCAGGCGGTTAGAACGCGAATACGGAGCGAGCATGGTGCGGCGCCTCTACGATGAACACGCGCCGCGCCGTGCAGTCGCGCGGCACCGCGCCAGCAGAGGCCGAGTCCTTGCCGACCGCAGCAGAAGCTAACGCGGTCGCTGCGGCGGACGAGGCGACGACGGCGCATCTGGGCGACGGCGATGACGCGCCGCAATCGGTCGATCAAACCGCGCCGGAGGAGCGCGCCGTGGTGCTGCGGCGCGGGCTGCGGCGCATGCGGACGATCGCGACGCTGCTGCTCGGCGTCATGACGCTGATCTTCATCGCCACCACAATGACCAAATACGACTGGCCGTGGCTGCCTTATCTGCGCGCCTTTGCCGAGGCCGGCATGGTCGGCGCCTGCGCCGATTGGTTCGCGGTCGTTGCCTTGTTTCGGCGCCCGCTCGGCTTGCCGATCCCGCATACTGGCATCATTCCCAGCAATAAGGAGCGGATCGGCGGCGCGCTGGGACGCTTTATGACTAACAATTTTCTCACCGCGCCGGTGATGAACGAGAGGCTTGCCCGCATCGACGTCATCGGCGTGATCGCACATTGGCTTGAGAATGCCGATAACACCGATCGGCTGGCGAATAATCTCGCGCAGCTGTTGCCGAGAATCGTCTCCTCGCTGCCTGGTCCGCAGATCGGCGCGACCGCGGGCAGGCTGGCGCAGCAGGCGCTGGTAACAATCCCGGCCGCACCGGCGGCGGCAAAATTGCTCGAAATCGTCTGGGCGCAGGGCGAGGCGCAGGCGCTGATCGCGCAGGCGATCGAGTACGGCCAAGGCTATCTCGCCGACAATAAGGATTATTTCTCGAGCAAGATCGCGCAGCAGTCATCGCGGTGGATTCCGCGATGGGTTGATAATTTGATTGCCGACAAAGTGATGAACGGAGCGCTGACGACGCTGACCGAAATGCGCGATCCACGCCATCCGTGGCGTGTCGAACTGCAACGCGGCATCGAGCGTCTGATCGGCCAGCTCGGCTCCGACCCGCAAATGTACACCAAAGGCGAAGCCTTCAAGGCCCAGTTGTTGGCCAATCCGGTGTTCATTGAGCAGGCCAAAATGCTGTGGACCGAGCTTGCGAGCGGCCTGGAGTTGGGCATTCCCGCTCACGCCGATGCCATCGCGCGCGGTTTTGCGGAGACATTGCGCAGCATCGGCCGCTGGCTAAGGGAGGATCCCGAACGCCAAACGCAGCTCAACCGCCGCATTCGCGCCGTCGCCCGGCGTCTCTTGCTCGCTTATCGATTCGAGATTGGCAACTATATCGAGCGCGTGGTGCGCAATTGGGACTCTACAACACTGGTCCAGCGGCTTGAGTTGCAAGTCGGCAAAGACCTGCAATTCATCCGCATCAACGGCACTTTGGTCGGCGGCTTGGTCGGGCTTCTGATCTTCATCGCGTCGAAGTGGATCGCCGCGTTTTAGTCGTCCATCGACTGAGCGCAAACACCATTAAAAATCGTTCATCTGACACAGTTAGACTGTGTTATTGGATCAGCGAAAGCAGAAAAATTGTTCGCGAACAGCGCTGTGACGTTGCGCCGGCAGCTCGCAGTTATTTTCGAGGATGAGGAGCCGCGAAATGCGGCCACACGGGCGTTCAATCTCGCTTTGGCGTTGCTGATTATTACCAATGTATCCTGCGTTATCCTAGAATCCGTTGAGCCGATCAGACGCAATTACTCCGGCATATTCGAGCTTTTGGAACACGCCGCGACGGCGATTTTTGCGGCCGAATATACGCTTCGAGTCTGGGCATCGGTCGATTTTCGCAATCCGCGCTATCGCGATCCGGTTTTGGGCAGACTTCATTATATGCGCAGCTTCTTCGCGCTGGTCGACTTGCTCGCGGTGCTGCCGGCTCTGATCGGATTTCTTGGCGCCGCCGATCTTCGTGTGCTGCGGCTGCTGCGGCTACTGCGGATGCTGAAACTCGTTCGCCACTCGACCACATTTGGTCTGCTGTTTGCCGTACTGCGCGAAGAGGCGCGCTCGGTCACGGCGCTGCTGTTCGTCCTGCTGTTGACGGTGACGATCTCGGGCTCGCTGATGTACATGCTGGAAGGCGAAACGCAGCCCGACGTGTTCACGTCGATACCGGCCGCGATGTGGTGGGCGATCGAAACGCTGACGACGGTGGGCTACGGCGATATGGTGCCGATGACGTTGGCCGGGAGAATCGTCGGCGGTGCGGTGTCGATTATCGGCATCGGGACGCTGGCGCTGTTCTCGGGTCTGATTACGGTGGGCTTTCTCGATCAACTGAAACTGTACCGCGAACAACATCCCAAGATTGCGGTCGCCATCACTGAGAAGACGATTACGGTGCACCGGAGCTATCGCGAGCGCGTTGGGGACGGGCTGGACCTGCCCGCGATGACTTCGGAGCGAGGAAAGCCCGCGATCCCGATGCTGAGCGTATGCCCGCATTGCGGTTCGGCCCTGTCCGACGCGGCTACGCGAGACGCGGACCGCATTGAGCCGTTCGGTGCGTGATCGCTGGGGCGGTTATTCTGCCGCGGCAGACGCCTGTTCTGGGGCATCGCCGCTCACTGGGACGAAGGCACCGTGGGCCGGATCGTAAATCTGAAGAGCGCCGCTGCCGACGTCAAAATAGGCTCCGAGCAGGTGCAATTGCCGCTCCTCAACGCGACTGCGGATCCAGGGAAATGACGTCAGATTATCCAAAGTGGCGACGATGGAGGCCTGTTCGAGCCGGCAAAGAAAATCGGAGCGGGAGAGATTGCCTGCCTCGCCAAGCGCTTTGGCCGCCGGCGCGATCAAGGACATCCAATTATCGATAAAATCTCCCGGATCGGGCCGGTCCTTGTGCTCGAAATAAGCGCGAATGCCCCCGCAATGCGAATGTCCCATCACGATAATGTATCCGACCTTGAGGCCTTGCACGGCGAATTCCAGCGCAGCCGAAACGCCGTGCGTGAAGCCGGTCGGCGAATAGGGCGGCACCAGGTTGGCGACATTGCGCACGACAAAGAGCTCTCCCGGATGGGCGTCGAAAATCACCTCCGGCGAGACTCGCGAATCGCAGCAACAGATGACCATGACTTCGGGCTGCTGGCCGGTCTCGGCAAGCTTGTGATAGCGGCTGCGTTCGAGCGGAAGGCGATGCTCGACGAACGCGCGATAACCATCGACAAGCTGGAGGGGAAATCTCATGCCGACCGACGCGTTTGGTGCATTACATGGTGCCTCGGCGTTTGGCGCGGCATTTAGTGTGTCACTTGGCGCGTCGCCAGGCATCCGCGCGCCGATACGTCACCCATAATATTGTGGCAGGCCTTTCCAACAATGATGTGACGGAGGGCGCTGCGACGGGGGATAGCTTGGCCCCGATTGCTCAACGAATCGGTCGTTGACGCGGGGTCATCGCGTGTTGGGTTTGGCCCGTGCCTAGCTGCGTCGCCTGGATAATGAGCTGAAAGGCGTCGGACTCGCCATTGTCGGTCGCAATCCAGGGGGTGTTGGGACAATTAGTGCTTTGCAGTCCAAGAATTCCGCAGGCACCGATAGCGATGGTCTTAAGTCCCGGCACGCCGCCGTTCTGGCCACGCTTGCTAGTCAGTAACTCCAGATAATGGGTAATTTCGGCCGCGGTAATCCGCTCGGGTTGGCCTGGGGGCGTGTTCCAATTCATGATTGTTACCTCAAAGCCGGGACGGCTGATCACGACCGTCCCGCCGCCATTGTGGATCGTGATCACGCCGAAATGGTTGATGACGTGGGTGCCGTTCTTGTCATGGGTGATGGTGACCGTTCCGCCGCGAATTCCGATCGCGGCAGCAGGCGTCGCGATCGACGCCTGGCCTTGATGGCTCAGTTCGCCGCCGACGAAGCGCAGCGCGCCCTCTGTCAGCGAGACCAGGAGATGCCCGGTGCTGGAATTCGGATCGTAAACGTAATCGTCGATCAGGATGCTGGTATTAGGCGCGATGCTCAGTGTGGACTTATCGAGGAACGCCAGTTGCACCGTTCCGGTCGGCGTGGTGTGGATGCGCTCTTTGTGCACGATGCGGGCTCCCACCGTCAGCGCTACGGTTGCGGCGCCGGGCGGCGTCGTCTCCGACAATGGATTGACCGCCGTCGCGGTGCCGACCTGCTGCGCGGTAGCTGGCGCGGCTATCAGCGCGGTGCCGATCAGCAAGACGGCAATTCTCTTCCAACATCTCATGACGTGCTTTCAGAATTTAAACGTCGGTCCAGCGGAGACCGACAGGTCGTGCATCGAGAATGCCGCCACGTTGGAGACATCGGCCCGATACTGCAGCAGCGTGCCGAGCGTGATCTGCTTCCAAACCGGAATATCGAGGCCGATGCCGACGCGCCATTCGGTGCTGCGCGGGGTAATCGCCGGATCGATGGTCGGGTCTGGGGCGTTATAGAGCCAGGAACTTAAGCCGGCGGTCGGCGTCAGCGTCCAGATGCGGCCGTCGCCGGGAAATGAAAAATTCCACGGCAGCCAGACGTCGACCGCGTAAACGTCGTAGCTGTAGGGCCCGAAATTGTCGCTGGCGTGGGCGAAAGCAACGCGCGACTGCCAAGCCATGCCCGAAGCAACCGGTCCGGAACCTTGCAGCGCATAAGTCGACAGCGTGCCGCTCAATCCGGCAGCAAGCGGATAAAATGTCGAGTTATGAAAGCTTTGCTGCACGACTTCGACGTAAGGATCGAGCGCGACATTACCGACATTGGCATGCACGGTGAGGCCGCCACCGATGCCGTCATAGTACGGAGCGTCCGCCAACACGGCGCCGGTCGCGACCACATAGGGTTTGATCGACAGCCCGTTGACGCTATCGGATGGAATTCCAAACCGCGGGCCGGCGCGAAATTCCAACAGCCCGATATCGAATTGGTGCAGTTTGAATTGTTGCGCGTCATAGCCCAGTGCGGATGCTTCGAACGTATCGCCGTTTTGGTCTTCAAAATCGTGTACGTAGTTCAAACCGAATGCGCCGAACCAATTCCAGTCGCCTTGGGAGAAGAACCGGCTGTCGAAAGTACGGCCCGAAGCCAGTACGCCTTGCGGCCCTGGTCCGGCGCCCGCATTGGTCTGATAGCGCAGGCCGGTTTGGGCGAATCCGGAAAACTGATCTGGCTGCAGCTTCTTGTCGATGATCGTGAGCAGATCTTCGGCGCGCTGACGCAGCTCCGTAGAGATATCCCGCATCTGCAGCGCGGATTGAAAATAGCCGCGCGCCATGTCGTAGGAGCCGAGCCGATAATAGAGCACGCCGAGCTCGAAACGAACGCGCGACAACGTCGGATTGTAGAACAGAAGCTGTTCATAGGCGCCGATCGCGGACTCGATATTTCCGGCCGAGGCGCTAGCGGCATATTGCAGCGTATTGTTGAGGTCGGACGGCCGGGCCAGGATGCCCTGGAACAGCGGGTTCGCGTTGGCAAAGTCGGAGGCGGTCTGGGCAGAGGCGGAAATTGCCGAAAACACGAGTATGGCTATTGGCGCGAGGGCACCCGCGATCCGCTTCCGAAACACACGCCTGGCATCGACCTGCAAAGTGACCCCGTCGTCCGATGTCGCCGCCACGCCCGGATCGGCACCGTAGTGTCGGTGGGATTTTCCGCGTGTTCTCGTGAACCTGACGCAGCCTAGTACCGCTACCGGATCAAGTCGAGACTCGCGGGCGCGCGGCGGTTCCCGTCAAGGCCGTTCTTAGGCGGCGTTTGCGCCCCCGCGCGAGGTGGCATAGCCAAGGCTAATGGCGCCAATCAATCCGCCAAGGATGATGCCAATGGGTATGAAGCTGAAAAACACCAGCATGCCGGAGTAGCCTTCGAAGGAACTGGTGTGGAACACCGTGGTCCAAATCAGGCCGCAGATGGCTCCGAGAACGCCGCCGAGAATCGCGCCCAAGATCAAGCCGATCAGCGCCAGCATAGCGACCTTCATAAGGTCCTCCGCATTGCGGCCGCGCGTCAGCCGCGCTTCGACTGCTCGCGAACGAGATTGATAATCGCCGAGAAATCGGCGGCGCTGTGACCCTGTTGCGCGAATTCTCCGTAGATGTCGGCGGCATGTGCGCCGAGCGCTGTCTTGGCATTCACCGAAGCCGCGGCTTCGCGGGCGAGTTTGAGGTCCTTCAACATCAAGGCGGCGGCGAAGCCCGGCTTATAGCCGTTATTGGCGGGACTGGTCGGTACCGGTCCGGGCACCGGACAGTAGCTCGTCAGCGACCAGCATTGACCGGAAGATGCAGAAGCGACGTCAAACAACGCCTGATGCGACAGGCCAAGTTTTTCGCCGAGCACAAAGGCCTCGCTGACGGCGATCATCGCCGCACCGAGAATCATATTGTTGCAAATCTTCGCCACTTGGCCGTTGCCGGCTTCGCCGCAATGCACGACGCGCTTGCCCATTCGCTCGAGGAGGGGCTTGCCGCGCGCGAAGGCCTCTTGGCTGCCACCGACCATAAAGGTGAGTGTCGCGGCTTTGGCTCCGCCGACCCCGCCGGATACCGGGGCATCAAGTGTTGCGATGCCGCGCGCGGCCGCCAGCGCATGGGCCTTGCGCGCACTCGTCACATCGATGGTCGAGCAATCGATAAACAGCGTGCCCTGCCGCGCGTGCGGCGCGATATCATTCCATACCGACAGCACGTGCTCGCCAGCCGGCAGCATGCTGATGACCACGTCGGCGTTTTCGACGGTTCCTCTGGCGTTCGCGACAATCTGAACGCCATCCTGGCCTGACGCCTGGCCTAATGCAGGCACCACGTCGAACCCCAAGACGTGCTCGCCGGATTTGACGAGATTGGCGGCCATCGGCGCGCCCATGTTGCCGAGACCGATAAAGCCAATGGTCGCCATGCGCGTTCCCCCATTATTCGAACTTCAGTTCCAACCCGCCGACAGACTGAAAGTGACGGTCGACGATTTCCGGTGTCACTGCTTCGAGCTTGTCCGGACGCCAAACCGGATTGCGGTCCTTGTCGACGATCGCTGCGCGTATGCCCTCGATGAAATCGTGGCCGGCAATGCACGCAAGCGCGATACGGTAATCCTGCCGGAAGCACTCCTCAACCCGGTGAAAAGATGCCGCCGCGCAAAGGTTGCGCAGCGTGATTTTCAGCGAAGTCGGCGACGCCTTGCGTATCGTTTCGAGGGCCGCGCCGGCTTCGTCGGCGGGTGAGCTGCGCAATCGTTCGACGATGTCTTCCACATGATCCGCGCTATAGCAGCGATCGATCCATGGCATCGCCTTTTCTAGACCCCCGGGAGCGGGCGGGGCGGCCAATGCAGCGAGCCGCGCCGTGATATTGGCCGCGGTGCGACAATCGGCAAGCGCCGCAGGGATGTCGGCAAGCCGCGCCGCGGCAATGTGAATATCGGCCAATCCGCAGTAGATTGCGTCTGCCGCGGCGACGCGGTTGCCGGTCAGCGCCAGATGGCGGCCGACTTGGCCCGGCGCGCGCGCCAGGAGATACGACACGCCGACATCGGGAAAAAAACCGATGCCGACTTCCGGCATCGCGACCGCGGAACGATCGGTTACGACGCGGTGTGAGGCATGCGCCGACAGGCCGACGCCGCCGCCCATCACCAGCCCGTCCATCACCGTGATAACCGGTTTCGGGTAGTGCGCGATCAGCATATTGAGCTTGTATTCGGTCGCCCAGAATTGCGCCGGCAGCGTGTCGCCGGACTTCGCAGCGTCGTAGATCGCGCGAATATCGCCGCCAGAGCAGAACGCCCGCTCGCCGGCGCCGTCGATCAGCACCGCGCCAACCGCGGGATCCGACGCCCACGCGCGTAACAACGCGGTCATGCTGACGGCCATGTCGAGGGTGATCGCGTTGAGCGCTTGCGGCCGGTTCAGCGTGACGCGGCGCAGCGCGCGTTGTTCGCGAACCAGAACGTCGCCGCCATGCGCTGTCGTTTCGCTCATCGTCCGACGAGGCTTCTCGCCACGATGAGCCGCATGATCTCGTTCGAGCCCTCGAGAATCTGGTGCACGCGCAAATCGCGCACGATCTTCTCGATACCGTATTCTGAAAGATAGCCGTAGCCGCCGTGCAATTGCAGAGCCTGATTGGCGACGTCGAAAGCGGCATCGGTGACGAAGCGCTTGGCCATGGCGGAGAGTTGTGTCGTGTTCGCGTCCTTGCGGTCGAATGCGGCTGCGGCCCGCCACAGCAAGGCGCGCGATGCTTCGAGCGCGGTCGCCATATCGGCGAGGCGGAATTGCAGCGCCTGAAATTCGTCGAGCCGCTTGCCGAAGGCCTTGCGCTCCTTCATGTACCCCGCGGCGAAGTCGATGGCCCCCTGGGCGATCCCNNCGAAGGCCTTGCGCTCCTTCATGTAAGCGAGCGTCCGCTCGAATGCCGATTGGGCGCCGCCGAGCGAACAAGCCGCGATGTTGAGCCGACCACCGTCAAGGCCTGCCATCGCGATCTTAAAACCCTCGCCTTCCGGCCCGAGTCTATTGCCGGCCGGCACGCGTGCATTCTCGAACACGACGGCGCGTGTCGGCTGGGCGTTCCAACCCATTTTGCGTTCGTTGGCGCCGAACGAAAGGCCCGGCGTGTCGCCCGGCACCAGAAAGGCCGATATCCCCGACGCCCCATCGCCGCCAGTTCGCGCCATCACCACATAGAGATCGCTGGCGCCGGCGCCGGAAATGAACTGCTTCTGGCCATTCAAAACGTAATGATCACCGTCGCGCCCGGCGCGTGTGGTCAGCGCGGCGGCGTCCGACCCCGCACCCGGTTCGGTCAGGCAGTAGCTTGCCAATAATTCCATCGTGCACAGTTTCGGCAGCCATTGCTTTCGCTGCGCGTCCGAACCGAAGGCATCGATCAACCACGACGTCATATTGTGAATCGACATATAGGCCGCGACCGTCGGACAGCCGGTCGCCAGCGCCTCGAAGATAACGCTCGCGGTCAGCCGCGAAAGTCCCGAGCCGCCGACGTCCTCGGCAATAAAAGCCCCGCCCATGCCAAGGGCCGCGGCTTTGCGCATTTCGGCAACGGGAAAATGCTTCTTTTCGTCCCAGGCGATCGCGTTCGGCGCGAACACTTCGTCTGCGAAGGCGCGCGCCATGTCGCGCACCGCGATCTGGTCCACATCGAGCGAAAATGCCGGTGCGGCGCTTGCGGTTAGATCGAGCATCGAGGCGTTTCCAGCGTGTTTGTCGCGGCCACGCAATAGGCTAAAGTTTAGGCGCCCCCATTGTTCTCCGCAAT
>PLTE01000046.1 GCA_003164375.1 Hyphomicrobiales bacterium
CCGGCTGCCGCAGTCTATTCGATTTTCAACCCGGCTTTGTCGATCACCGCCTTGTACATCGGCACCTCGCGGGCAATGCGGGCATGGAATGCGTCGGGTCCTTCGGCGACCACCGGCAAGCCGATCTTGGCGTATTTTTCCTGGACGTCCGGGCGGGCAAGGATCGCCGTGAGTTCCTTCACCAGCCGGTCGATGATGGGCTGTGGCGTTCCGGCGGGCGCCAAGAGCGCCTGGAAGGTATCGGTTGGCGGGCTCTTGATGCCGAGCTCGGCGAGTGTCGGGGCATCGGGCAAATCGGGCCAGCGCTTGTCGGATGTTACCGCCAGCGGCCGCACGCTTGTGAGCAAGGCGCCGATCGATCCGTAATTGCCCGCATACATGTCGACCTGTCCGCCCAGTACGGCGTTCATCGCCGGGCCGGCGCCGGTGAATGGAATGTGCACGATGTCGATATCCGCTGCCGTCTTTAGGAGTTCGCCGGCGAGTTGCGGGGTGGTGCCGGCGCCGGGACTGGTCCAATTCAGCTTACCCGGATGGGCCTTCGCCTCGGCGACGAAATCGCCCATCGTCTTGATCTTGGACTGCGAGGGGACCACGAACAGGTTCGGCGCCGCTCCGAGTACCATGATCGGCGTAAAATCCTTGAACGGATCGTAAGTGACATTGGCATAGAGGCTCGGATTGACCACGAATGCGCTCGAACAGCCGAGCAGCGTATAGCCGTCGGGCGTCGCGCGCGCGACCAAGGCTGTGCCGAGCGATCCGCCGGCGCCGGCGCGGTTTTCCACGATCACTGACTTGCCGAGCGCCTCGCCGAGTTGATTGCTGATCAAGCGCACCGCGATATCGGTGCCGCCGCCGGCCGGGAAACACGAGATGATCGTCACCGGGCGTTCGGGGTATTCGGCCCGCGCGCCGCCGATCGGGATCGCTGCAAACGCCGCGGCGGTGAACAGCAGCGCCGTGCGCGAGTGAGCTTGCAATATTTTCACGGCCGTGGCGACGATGGATGTGGCTGGCGACATGGTTGGTGCTCTCCCCGACTGGTATCTTGGTTGACGGCTTGCCATCCTTTGACGGAATGGAATCCGTTCGACATGCCGACTGCCGCTCCGGCACGTTTATGCGCGCTGGCTGAAGTCGGCCGCAGGAAGCTCCAAATGGCGTGAAAAAGCAACGGCCATTAACCTCCGGGCAGCGTCTCGACGATCGGCTGCGACAAAATCCACAGGCTGAGCATCGTGTAGCCCACCATCAGCGCGATGATCGGTATTTGGCTACGCAACGCCGCTCGCGTCTCGCCGAAAGTCGACAATGCCACGACGTGAGCAAGGTACACTGCGATGACGTGACCAGCGACAATCGCGCCGACGGCGACATACCACTGTAGCAGCGGGCCGACGAAGCCGATGTCGGGTTGGTAAGACGCGGTTCCGAACACATTCCAGCCGAAACCGAACGGATCTGACAGCAGTGGAATGACGAGTTGGCCGCCGTTGAAGAGATATGAGAAATAATGCGCGATATGATAAGCGATGGAAATCGGCACGAGCGTGAAAACAAAGCGCCGCGCCAGGCTGGCCGCGCCGCCGCACTTGCCGCCGGCCGCAATCGACATCAGCTTGCAAATCAACAAATATGCGGCGTTGAATAGCACCACGAAGAGCACGAGCCCGATGCTGTGAGCCAAACGCAGCGCGCCCGCCTCGCCGAAATCAAACAGCGTCCACATCAGCGAGTCGTCGGGGGCATCGATGATCGCAATGTCGATGCGCGCCCATAGCGGGGTTTCCAGAATACCGTCGAAAGTGACTGTGGCGAGCAGCGCAACGACCAGCAGCATCGTGGCAGCAGACGTTTTGCGATCGTCGAGCAGGCCGCTACCCGGAACACGAAGGATTATTTCGCCGCCGCCTTCTGCTACGGCCAGCGGCGCAAACCGGGCAAAAATTCCGAATACGATGGTGAAGACTTCGGCGCGCGCAAGCCACGTTTGCCGTCCGTAAGCCAGCATGCCGAGCCAAGTCATGCCGGAATAAAGCAGCATGGCGTGCGCCAGTCGCGCCGGTACGTCGCGGCCGTCCCAGACCAGTTCCATCCAGGCGAATACGACAAAAAGAAGCAAGGCCGGCCAGCGATCGAGCGCCGCCGGATAAGGCCAGCGCGGTCCCAGAGGGCGCCCCGGGCGCAGCCTCGCGTGAATATGCTCTCCTGCCGAAAAAAGCGTGTCCCAGGGATTGAGCACGCGCCAAATGTCGGCGATGAGCGCCGAGCACAGGGAAATTGCGACCCAGCCGACGATCCAAACCGAGACGACGATGATGTTCCGCATCGGGCTCTGCACGCCGAACAGTCCGGCCGCGATCATCAATGCGAAATAGGCGGCGGCGAGCGGGCGCAGAACGATCGCCATCCCGTCCGCGCAGCGGCGCAACGGACCGGACCGTGCAAGGCGCAGGCGCGGATAATCGGCTGCCCGGCCCGCGGTTCGCAGAAACGCGGCGACCAGCACGAATGACAAAGCGACCGTCGCGCCGGCTCCAAAGACATAAAATGATAGCGGGATCGGAAGATCGTAGCGGGCGCCGAATCCGTGCGCGTAAGCTGGCACGGCGGTCGCGGCAAGCAGCGCTAGATAACGAAGGAGGACGCGCGCTGGCACGGCAGCCTAACGCGGCAAGACTTCGAGATAGAGCAGCGGACCCGTACTGTGATGTCTGCCGGCGCTCGCGTCGGTGTTCGTTTCGGGCCCGAACCGGTGGGCCTCAAGCGGGAATCGACCGGCAATCTTCGCGGTGAATTGTAATTTGCCGGGGACGTTCGGCGTCAAAGAAAGCAGCAGGTCGTAGCCGTGCAGATGCAGTTCGGCGGCCTCGTCGCAGGTCAGCACGATTTCGACGTCTTCGCCTTGGCTCACGCGGATAACGTTTTCTGCCGCGTCGAGCTTGCGCTCTTTGATCGTGACGGCGAACTGTCGAAGCGTTGCGCCCTGCGCGACGCCGGGCGAGAGGACCCCCAGGTTCACGCCGAATAACGCGAACGTCAGTACGCCACCCACGATCGTCGCTGCTATTGGAAGCTTGGGCATCGGCAGCCGCTCCATCGCTGCGTGCTTCGACGACGGCGCAGACCGACGGCGGACGCGACCGTACGGTCGGGCCGATCCTTACGCGTTCTGCTTTTTGACCCCGTGCAGGCCGTGCGAGGCATCCTTGACGGTGAAGAAGACGACGTCGCCGTCCTTGGTCGCCGTGGCGTGGTGAATGGTGTCGGCGGGGATGTAGACTGCCGAGCCGGGTCCGGCCAAATGGCGCTTGCCATTGACCGTGGAATCCATGGTTCCTTCGAGGATGTAGACCCATTGCTCGTTGGGATGCGAATGCGGCTCCGCGCCGGTGCCCGCCGGCATGCGCATCAGGGCGGCAATCATGCGCTCGCCCTCGACGCAGCCGCCGAATACGGTGGAATAGGCCGGACCGCCCATGATCGAATTCACTTTGGTCATGTCGAAATAATATTCGCCCGGTGCCGCGCGTTTGGCGCCCGGTGTTCGCGCATTGTGGGTTTGTTGGCTCTCGGCGCTATAGCTTTTGGCGGTGTCGCTCATGACGGGAAATCCCTCTTGTCGGCTGGTCATGGTTTCGGCGGAATGACGGGGAGCAGTAGAAAGTTCTCCTGCCCCGGTCCGGCGTGGATCGTTGTCGTTCCGCCGTAGATCTCGATCGGCCGGTCGACCGGATCGTCATGCAGGAATGGTCCGCAGCCCGTGAATTCGTTCTTCATGTTGGAAAGCCGGCCGCCGCTTTCGCCCTTGTAAACATAGTCCTTGCCGCGCACCGAAAGCCCGATCCGATAACCGGCGGGAATGACGATGCAGGTCGGCCAGATCTCGATATCGAGCTGAACGACTTCGCCGGGGACCAGCGGCTGCTTTTCGTCGTGCGTGTGATACGGCCGATAGGGCGTGCTCACAATCGGGTCGAGCTTGCGATGCGAAGCCCGCAACCAACCTTGCGCGACCGGGGTGTGCGGATCGAGCGCGCCGTGGAAGACGACTTCGCTGCCATCCGGCGCGAACACCTGCAGGACGAGAAAGAGATCGGCGTCCGCGGTGGTGGACGAAACGAACAGCCTGGCCATCGACGGGCCGGTCAGCTCGATGTCATGTTCGAGCGGCGGGGTGAGGAAGGTTAGTCCGTCGCCGAGCGCGGCGAAGCGCGCGGTCTTCGGCACAGCGTCGGCCACCGGCGCCAGCGCGGTGTCGGCTAAATTCAGATAAAGCTTGGTCCATTGCGTGCGCGCCAACGGCCACTCGTTTTCATGGCGCTCGATGAATTTCTCGCCCGGATGCCGGATCTGCAATTGCAGCGGTGGCTGCTTCGACCAGCCGGTGTCTTCGCCTTTGAGGAAATGGCCGAAAAACCGCTTCTGCAGCTGCACGCCGTAATCGGTGTAAAACAGCGTCCAGTGCCGATCGCCGTGCATCTCGAGCCATTTTTGCTGCGACCCGGCGCGAACGAAACCCTCGATATTGCCGTGGATATGCAGACTGTTACCGCCCCAATTGCCGCAGGACAACAGCGGCACCTTGATCTTGTCCCAGTCGGCCGAACGCGCCCGGTGGTAGGCGTCATCGAGCGGATGCGCCGCAATATCTTCGCCGAACGTGCAGCGTTGCCGCGCCAGCTCTTGGTCGGACAGCGTCTCCGGTCCGCACACCAGCTCGCCGTTCATGCGGCTCGTCGGACCGCGCGTGCCAAGTCCGTGCTGCACAGTTCTGACCTGCATATCGTACCAGTTGGTCTGGAATGAGCAGAGAATTCCGCCGTGGTGATTCTTGTCGCGATACCAGTCGCCGGCGCCCTCCCAGATGCAGATCGCTGTGAGGTGCGGCGGCTGCAGCGCGGCCACCTGCCACTGGTTGATGGCGTAATAGGAAATACCGGCAAGCCCGATTTTTTCATTGCTCCAAGGCTGCGCCGCCGCCCATTCGACGACGTTGTAGAGATCCTGCGTTTCACGCGGCGAGAAATGATCGATGAATCCGGGCGAACGCCCGGCGCCGCGCGAATCGACGCGTAACACGACGTAGCCTTCGGGCACCCATTTCTCCGGATCGACGACTTCCCAGCTCTGGTATTTGTTGGTCGAGCCGGCGGCGACATCGGGATGCTCGCGCACCATGATCTCCCAGGCCGTGGGGTAACCGTCCTGGAACGCGAGCCATTTCGCATAGGGGCCGTATGACGCGATGACCGGATAGCGGCCCGGCGCGACCGGACGGAATACGTCGGCGCGCAGCACGACACCATCGTCCATCGTGATCGGCAGGTCCCAATCGATTACCATGCCGTCTTGAACGGTGGTGGTCTCGCGAAATCCGGATTTGAGTTGGGTGTCGAGCATCGCCGTTGACTCCGTTACTTTTCGCTACCGCGTGGAGCCCTGGTCGCGCGCCGAGGGCTCGGCCTCTGCTAGCCGTCGCGGCCCCGTTTTGCCGGCCGCGCCGACAAGATCGACGGCGGAATCAGCACTTCCGTCAGCCGTTTGCCATTTTTTGCCCAGATGTCGCGACCTGCCTTGCCGATCCGGATGCGCGCCTGATCCATATGAATTTGCGCGGCGAGGCGCGCCGCCGAACTGTCTTTGCGGCGAACGGCATCGACGATATCGAGGTGCTCGCTTTCCACCTGCTGCGCGAAATCCTCGCGCAATGCCTCATTGCCGCGGCTGATCCGCAGCGCTTGCACCAGAAACTGGCTGAGATAATCAAGAATGGCGGTGTAATAGGGATTATGCGACGCGCCCGCGATTGTACGATGGAAACCCATGTCGGCCCGCGTACTGTCGCCGCGCGCACGGGTGGTTTCGCACACCCTGGCAAAGGCCTGTTCGATAGCGATCATCTCCTTGCGCGAGCGCCGCTCGGCGGCAAGCGCCGCTGCTTCGGCTTCGATGCCTTTGCGCAATTCGGCAATGAACAGAACCGACTCGAGATTCTTGCCAATCTCCGGATCCAGATGTAGCGCGTTGGCTTGCCAATCGCGCACGAAAGCGCCGCTGCCTTGCCGCGTCGTGATTAAGCCCTCGTTCTTCAGGCGCGCGATCGCCTCGCGGATCACGGTGCGGCTGACGCCGAATTGCGCGGCCATGGTCTGCTCCGACGGCAACCGCATGTGCGGCTGCAGCTCACCGGAGCGGATGCGGCTCATCAGCTCTCGGGCGACCTCGTCGACGCGATTGAGCGCGGGCAGCCGGGCAACATTGAGCTTGAGCACATCAGCGGTCATATGTATGTTGTCTGACAAGTTCCGGCGGCTGTCAAGCAAGCGACGGTGACGCAGCGCCGCGGCGGTGCCTGTCACCGCGCCGGCTGCCGACCGGGCGAGAACAAAAAGTCGGGGGGCGATCCGATGTGGGTCAAACGCTGCGTGTTCGCTCTGCTGCTGGCGATTGCCGGTGCGCTTCCGGCCAACGCGCAATATCCGGACAAGCCGATCCGGCTTGTCATCCCGTTTCCGCCGGGCGGATCGACCGGCTACGCCGCCAAAGTGCTCGCCGACGGGCTGCAGAAAATTCTGGGTCAGCCCGTCACGCTCGACGCCAAGCCGGGGAAATATGGCATCAATGCGCTCAGCGAGCTGATCGGTCAGCCGGACGGTTATACGCTCATGGTCGGCAGCGTCATCACCAACTCGATGACGCCGGTCCTGCACCGCCAGGATATCGCGTTCGATTATGACGCCGAGATCATGCCGATCACGCGGCTCGCGGACTTTCCCAGCGTGGTGATGGTCAGCCCTTCGGAGTCCGCGAGCACGTTGAAGGATTTTCTGGCGTCACTGCAGCCACGCTCAGGCAAGCTCACGCTCGGGACGGACTTCATCGGAACCTTCGTCGATGTCGATACCATCATGCTCGCCAAGACTGCCGGTCTGAAGGTCGCATACCACCCGAATCCGGACGGGGCGAACGGCGTGCTGGCGGACCTGATCGCCGGTAAAAGCAACATCGCGCTGCTCAACGTGGCGACGGCAACGGCCAATCTGGGCAAGTTCAAGCCGCTTGCCGTCACCGGCGCGCGACGCCTGTCGAATTTTCCCGCCGTACCGACCATGACCGAAGCGGGCTATCCGGGGATCGGCACTAGCAACTGGCAGGGATTGTTCGTTTCGCGGCATACGCCTGACGACATCGTCCAAACTCTGCACGACGCCGCAGTCACGGCGATGTCGACTGCCGAAGCGCACGCCGCTTTCGACAAGGTGAACGCCGCCATCGCGACCAGCGCGACGCCGGCTCAGTTCGCGACCGAGATCAAAGCAGAACGGGCAACGTGGCAGCGCTTGCTTCCGGAGATATTGGCGCTGCCGCAGGAATAATGGGCTCGGTTGACGGGCGGCGTTGGAACGCAACGCCACCCGGCGACATAACAACGATCTGCCGTCACATGGGAGGATGGAAATGATGCTGAAAGAAATCAAGAGACTGCGTTTGGCGGGTATGACGGCGGCCACGCTGGTGGCCATGCTCGGTGCGATGACAGGCGTGGTCAGCGCTCAGACCACAAAACCCGACGCGGAGACCACAAAGAAAGTCGAAGCGGCCCAGAAGGCCGAAACGACGCCCGCCAAAGGACAATGGGCGGCCTCGACGCCGTTTCCGATGCCGATGGAGGAGCCGGTCGGCGCGGTCGTCGACGGCAAGCTTTATATCATCCAGGGCCTGACCGACGGCGGCTTTCAGCCGATGGGCGTCGTTTACGTCTACGATCCGGCGACCAGGGCCTGGTCGCAAAAGAGCTCGATGCCCGAGCCCCATGTGCATCACGGCATGACGGCGGCGCTGAACGGCAAGATTTACGTGTTCGGGGGCTTCATGCGGCCCGGTAAAGACATTGCGTGGCAGCCGGTCAACAATGCGTGGGAATATTCACCCGACACGGATACCTGGAAAGCGATTGCTCCGATTCCGACCAAGCGCGGTGCCGGCGCCGCAGTTGTCGCCAACGGAAAGATCTACGTGATCGGCGGAGCGACCATCCTGCCGGGCAGCGCCGACCCGGCCATTCGCTTCGATGGCAAACCGCACGACATGTGTGTCGGGACCAACGAAGAATACGATCCGGCAACGAACAGTTGGCGTTCGCGCGCGCCGCTGCCGACGGCCCGCAATCACTTCCTGGGCGCCGAGGTCAACGGAAAGATCTATGCCATCGGCGGGCGATTGGGCTCGACCTTCGTGACGCGGTCGAGCAACACCGACGTCAACGAGGAATACGACGTCGCCCAGGATCTATGGACGACGCGGGCGCAGATGCCGACGGCGCGCAGCGGCGTCGCGGGCGGCGTCCACAACGGCAAGATCTATGTCGGCGGTGGCGAGTTCCAGAACGACAAGATCATGGCGGCGTTCCGGGCGTTCGAGGCGTACGATCCGGCGACAAACACCTGGGATCAAAGCTTGCCGCGCATGCGTATTCCGCGCCACGGCTTTGCTGGAGCGGTCATCGGCGATCAGCTCCACGTTGTCGCAGGCGATATCCAGACCGCCGGTATCCCGGGCGTGACGGCCTATACTGACACGCACGACGTATTTGACTTCACGAAATAACGACGCGGCGCCGTCATTGATCGACTGTGGATGCACTCCCGACCGCGCCGGTTGGGAGTGCAGTCTTTTACATGCGAGATTTGCGGAGCGATTAGGCTTCGAGCGCGCCGCCGCGGCCGGTGCCGAGCCCCTTCATGAAGCGGCTACGAATAAGCGCCGGGTCGCGCGGGGTTTGGCCCTTGCCGGCCTCGTCGTCGATTTTGGCTGCCAACAAAATCGGCCCGCCGCCGTCGAAGCGGCGGTCGAGCAACTGCTCGAAATGCGCTTCGTCGCGCACCCATTCGCTCGCGGCGATGCCGGCACCGCGCGCCACCGCGACGATGTCGGTCACCCCGCCGGTCGCCGTCAGCTGCTTGCCGGTGATCTGATAGATGCCGTTGTCCCAGATGACGATGGTGAGATTGCGCGGCTTCATGGTGGCGATGGTGGAGAGGCAGCCAAGTCCCATCAGGATCGAGCCGTCGCCTTCGAGCGCGATGACGCCGCGGTCCGGCTGCGCCAGCGCGACGCCGAGCGCGATCGGGCAGGCCAGTCCCATGCTGCCGAGCATGTAGAAATTCTGCGGTCGATGGCCGGCCGCGAACAGATCGAAATTGGTGTTGCCGATGCCGGCGACCACCGCCTCGTCGTGCTTGAGCCTTTGCACCAGCAGCTTAGTCAGCGCCGTGCGGTTGAGAATTTTCGCCGCAGCCCGGTCGTTCGACACTTTGGTCCTCTCACAGTTTCAACTTGGCGCGCGCCGCCGGATTGCCGCCTGTCAACAGCGGCGACAGAATGAAGGCGACAGGCGCCTGCGTCGAGAAAGCCTGCTTGATCGATGAGTCGACGATAAACGGCATGGTGATTTCGTCGGTCAGCGTGTGGTGAGTGATGCCGAGTGCGTCGAGCGTCGGCCGCATGGTGCGCGCCACCAGCGACTGTCCGATGTTGAATTCGCCCATGGTGCCGCGCTCGGAGATCACCATGATCGCCGGGATCTGGTAGGGCACGGTGAGCGAGGCAAGCGCATTGGCGATCAGCGCAAAGCCCGACGTCTGCATCATCACCGCGCCGCGCAGGCCCGCCATATAGGCGCCGGTCACGGTGCCGATCGCCTCATCCTCGCGCGTCGCGCCGACCGAAAGAAAATAATTGTCGGCATTGACGCCGGTGAGCAGCGGCGTGAGCACATTGTCCGGCACATAGGTGATGAGGCGGACGTCGTTGTCCTTCAACAGGCCAAGGAGCGTGTCGGACCAGGTCATTTCATCCCTTCGGGCTGCGGCCTTGGTGACTGGCCACCTTTATGACTGACATGACGATTGGCCCAGCCAAGGCCAAGCGTAACGGTGGGCTAGATATATCGACCGGCGCGGGTAGGCTGCGCAACAAGAAAATGGCGGGAGCCTTGCTACGGGACGGACGCGTGGCAAAGACTCGCGGCGTGGGCAGTACGAAATGACGTCCGACGGTCACGAGCGGGTGTCGATATCCATGCCGCCGCGCAAGGCCCAACCGGTCATACGCCGTTCGATAGCGCCGGCGACCGCGTACATGGCGATGCCCATCGCGCCTGTGACGAGGAGCCCGGCGAAGGCGAGTGGAACCTCGAAACGTGATGAAGCGACCAGCATGAAGTTGCCGATGCCGGCGTTGGAGCCGACCGTCTCCGCGATGATCGATCCGACGAAAGCGACCGTGATGGCGACCTTCAGCGAGGCGAAAAAATAGGGCATCGCGCGCGGCAGGCCGATCTTGCGGATCATCTGCCATTTGCTGGCGCCGAGCGCCCGTAAAACATCCTGCAACTCCGGTTCGACGGTTGCGATGCCGGTGGCGACGTTCACGAGAATCGGAAAGAACGAGAGCAGGAATGCGGTGATGATCGCCGGAATAGCGCCGACTCCGAACCAGATGATCAGGATCGGCACCACCGCCACCTTCGGGATGGTATTGAAACCCACCAAGGCGGGATAAAAGCCGTCATAGATCAACGACGACGAACCGATGGCGATGCCGGCGGACAGGCCGAACACAATGGCGAAGAAGAAGCCGATCGCCGTCTCGACGAACGTCTGCCACGCGCTTTGAAGGATCGGCCCACGCCAATGCCAACCGGCCGTGAAAATGGCGCTGGGTGAAGGCAGAACGAAGGATTCGATACGAAGCGCGTCGACCAACGCTTGCCAAAGAAGGAACAGCGCGGCGATCACGACCCAAGGCAGTACGCGCCGGCCGATCTTTTTGCGCGAGCGCCTGCGACGCCGGGGCGGTGCGGAGTTTGGCGCCGGCGCTCCGGCGGGGACGGCGGTCTCGCTCATGCCACTTCACGCGCGGCGCCGATATGGTCGCGCAAATCCTGCACCAGTCCGACGGCGTAAGGCTCATAGGTCATCGACAACGCGCGCGGCCGCGGCAATTCGACGGTCCGCTCCGCGATGATGCGACCAGGGCGCGAACTCATGACCAAGATACGATCGGCCAGAAACGCCGCTTCGCGCAGATCATGCGTGACCAGTATTACGGTCGGCCGCCGCGCCAGCCACAGTTCCTGCATCGCTAGCCACAATTCCTCGCGGGTGAACATGTCAAGCGCGCCAAACGGCTCGTCGAGCATCAGCAGCAACGGCTCGTGAATGAGCGCCCGACAGATCGAAGCGCGCTGCTGCATGCCGCCGGACAATTGCCAGGGGAATTTGTCCTCGAAGCCCTTGAGGCCGACCAGCGCCAGCAAATCGCGTGCCTTGGATTCATATGACGCGCGCTCGCGTCGCAGTTTCGCTGCGTGGGGTTGCGCGATCTCCAGCGGCAGCATGACATTGTGGAACGTGGTGCGCCACGGCAGCAAGGTCGGGTTCTGGAACGCCATGCCGGTAATGGACAACGGGCCATCGACCTCCTTGCCGTTGACGATGACGCCCCCTTTGGACGGCGGCCACAAACCGGTCACCACCTTCATCAGCGTCGACTTGCCGCAACCGGACGGGCCGACGACGGCGACAAACTCGCCGCGGTCCACCCGCATCGTTGCATCCTGCAAAGCGAGCGTACCGTCGTCGTCTTCGCCGTAGCGTAGCGACACCTCAAAAAGTTCTACGAAGCTCTTCATCGCAACTCGCGCGCCGTCGCCGGCTTCGCGCTCACGCCGGCTTCTGCAGAATCGACTTGGCCAACATGGCGTGGACGCCTTTGACGTTATTCACCGTCTGCGTGACGTGCAGGTCGCAGGCAAAGCTGCACAGCGCATAGGCCTCGTCCTTGTGGATGCCGGTCAGCGCGACGATCCAATCGATCATCTGCTTGAGCGCCTGTTTGGCGGCGTCATCGAGATCGCAGTCCAATCCAAAGGCGATCAGATGCGTCGGCGTCTCGGCGCGCGGCAACTTCCAGCCCAAATCCTTGCGTACCTTGAATTCAAACTTTCCCGTGAGCGACGTTTCGATCGCGGTGCCGTCGACTTCGCCGTGTCCCTGCGCGGCGTGACCGTCGCCGGTCGAAAACAGGGCGCCGTCGTTCCAGACCGGCAAAAAGATGGTGCTGCCGGCGGTCAAGTCCTTGCAGTCGAGATTGCCGCCGAACTCGCGCGGCTCTTTGCTATTCTGTTTGCCAAAGGCCTTCGGCGGCGCCACCGCGAGCTGGCCGAAGAACGGCGCAAGCGGCACCTTGAGGCCGGACGGCATGGTCGCCAGTTTGTTGGCGCGATCGAGCGCCACATGAATGATGCGATAGTAATTAAATTCGTCAGGCAGCGTGCCGCCATACGAACGGAACAGGTTGAATCCCCAATCCTGCCGCATCTCGATGTCGAGAATCTTGACCTCAAGCACGTCGCCCACGACCGCGTCCTTGATGCAAATGGGGCCGGTCAGAATGTGATTGCCGCTGCCGCGCTTGGCCTTTTGATGGATGAGCTTGATATCGTCCAACGGTTTAAAGGGCGAATCTTGCGGCATCCATTCCGGATTGCCGGAGACGCATTCGATGACAACGCGATCGCCGGAATCGATAGTAAGTACCGGCGGCAGGCTGCCGTCGAAAAAGCCCCAATGGACCGTGTCCGGCAACGACCGCAAAAGGTGCGTTTGCACCGCGGCCTCGTTCGCGCTCAAAGGCTTGTTCATGGTGCGATATCCCTGTTCTGGTGGCGTCGCCGTTTCAGCCTCCCGGGATGATTCCGGGTTTCAAGCCGAAGCAATATTCGGCGATTTCTCCGGCGCGGGTGAACCAGACGCGGTCGGCGTGCTTGTGTTCGACACAGTGCTTGATGGCTTGGCGCAACGGCCGCAATCGGAACGGTTGGCCGACGATGAAGCCATGCAGCGACAGTGCGAATACCAGCGGTTGGTGTTCGCTCGCCTCCAACAGCTCCTCGAACTGATCGACGATCATATCGGCGAATTCTCGTCCGGAATGATCGCGGGCGACCAGCGTGCCGGCGTCGTTGAGCTCCAATGGATAGGGCACGGAGAGCAGCGGCCCCGCGCGCGTGCGCATCCAAATCGGCTGGTCGTCGAACGGCCAATCGAGCAGAAAGGTGTAGCCGGCTTCCTTCAATAGATCGGGCGTGACATTTGACTCGACCGCGCCGGGTCCCATCCAGCCGGTCGGACGCACTCCGATATATTTCTCGATGACCTCGGTGACTTCTTTGATGGCCCGCGCTTCGTCGTCTTCCCAGAGTCCCTTCAATAGTTCCGCATTGGTGCGGCCATGGCCGCAGACGTCGTCGCCGCGCTGCCTGATCTTTTCGATGATATCGGGATAATGATAGCACACGGCGCTGTTGAGCAGAATTGTCGCCGGCAGTTTCAGTTCGTCGAGAATTTCAAACAGCCGCCAGTTACCGATCCGGTTGCCATAATCGCGCCAGGCCCAATTGCGGGATGTTTGCGGGCCGCCGCGGTTGGTCGGATCCATGCCGAGGCCGGCGCCGAAGGCGAAATGCTCGATATTCAAAGCGATGTAAAACGCCAACCGTTTGCCGCCAGGCCACGTGTAGCCGGGCCGCTGCGTGATATTGAGATGATCGTAACGCCCATGACTCGGCAGCCTAAGATAACTCGGCAACTTCGGCATATTTTCTCCTGGGGGACTGCGGCTTGGATCCGGCGGTTTGTGAAGATTCTGTGGCGAGCGACTACGAAGTGCAGCGTGTGACTAGCGTTGAGGCACAGCCGAATTCCATTTGCCCGCCGCGACGGCATCAGCCTCGTGATGCGTCTTCGTGCGTGCAACCATCGTGCCAGGGCACGTTTCTTGCAAAGTCATGAGCACAGCAAGATGAGGAGCTGAGCGATGGCAGCGAGCGGCATCGATGCGATCCGGCGCCATGGATCGAGCGCGAAAAGCGGGAATATGACCGATACCGCATACGCGACCCGGCGCGCCGTCCTGTTCGGCGCCGTATGCGCTCCGTTCATGGCCGCGATGCCGTGGGATCGCGCGCGCGCCGAGACTAAAAACGTCAAGTTGATGATGGATTGGATAATTCAAGGCACGCATGCGCCGTTTTTCATCGCGCAGCAGCGCGGCTATTTCAAAGATGCCGGGGTCATCGTCGACGCTATTGACGCCGGCAAAGGGGCGACCAACGTAGCGGTCAGCGTTGCCGGCGGCGCCTACCAATTCGGCTGGGTCGATTTGCCGTCGATGATCCGCTTTAATGCGATTAACCCGTCGTCGCCGCTCATTGCGGTCTATATCAGCTTTGACGATACGCCGCTCGCGGTGGTGACTCGTGCCGACGCCGGCATCCGCAAGCCGGCAGATCTTAACGGCAAAAAAATCGCCGGCGGCCCCGGGACTGCGGTTCATGATACGATTTCGATTCTGTTGAAGGCCGCGCATGCCGAGAACGTCAACGTCGATTGGGTCAACGTCCAGCCGCAACTGTTCGGTCCGATGCTCAAGCGCGGCGACGTCGACGGCACCGGAGGTTTTACCAATTCGAACGTCCCGGCTGCGCTCGACGTCGGTTTTCAGCTGAAGGATCTTTTCGTCCTCAAATATTCGGACTTCGGCGCCAACATGTACGGACTGACGCTGGTGACTACCAAGAAGTTCGCCGACGAGAATCCGGAGACCGTCCGCGGCGTTGTTGCCGCGCTCAATCACGGCACCAAGGACACAATCGCCGATCCGGACGCGGCGCTCGCGATAATGAAGGAGCGCGATCCGATGATGAAGATGGATATCGAAAAGGTTCGCCTCGCGCTGGCGCTCGAACTGACCAAGACCGATCATGTTGTCGAGAACGGGCTGAGCGTCGTGGATCCGAAAAAGCTCCAGTTCACGATCGACGCGATCAACGACGCTTACAAGCTTCCAGTCGAACCCGACCCGGCGACCGTCTATTCGGAGAAATTTCTGCCGCCATTGTCGCAGCGTAAGCTGTAATCTTCGCTTTCAGTCCCGCCGCCAGACGGCTAGTTTCAAGCCGGCAGGCTAATTGCCCGCGCGAGGCCACATCTTCGCGCGACGCTTGCACGGCTGTTCCTGGATCGCTGGCGTGCAAGGGGCGTCTGGTGCGCCTACGCGAATTGAGAGTAGAGTTTCGGACAAAATCGGGGGCTTCGGACAATCCTCATAGACTTAGACTGCGCCATGAATTTTGAGCTCACTCCGAAGCAGAGGCAGTTCGCCGAGCAAATCCGGCGCTTCGCCCGCGAACATCTCTTCAACGGCGCGCTCAAACGAACTCTCGCTGAGTGAATCGCTTTTCGGGTTGGCTGATGAACTGGCCATACGTGGATATCATCGGCGACAATATTCGATAATATTAGTGCTTGGTATTGATAGGGCACGCCCTTTATTTGCGGATTTCATGGGGAGCGATTGTGGTTGACCCGCCTAAAATTAAATCCATCGAGACCGTGTACGAGCGGAGGATGATTAGCCTTAAGCTCGCAACGTTGATGTCCGCAAGCGGCAATGAGTACGATCGCCTAATTGAACATCACGGGGCAGGAGCGGTAGTTCTTGCCTACGATGAAAAACAGCGTACGGCGATTGTTGTGAGGCAATTCAGAGCGCCCGTACATCATATTGATGCACCATCAGCCATGCTCATTGAGCCAATGGGAGGGATGCTCGACGGCAACGAGCCGATAGAATGCGCTCGACGAGAGGCAATGGAAGAAAGCGGCCTTAGGCTCAGGCAATTGGAACACGTCGGCACCGTGTGGACGCTTCCCAGCGTCTCAACGGAGCGCCTTTCGCTGTTCCTGGCGGCCTATACTGCGGCCGATCGCGTGACGGCTGGCGGCGGCATCGAGGCGGAAGACAAAAACATAGTCGTGATCGAAATTCCGCTTGCACAATTGCGCGAACTTATTTCATCGGAAGCAACAATTGACTTCCGGCTCTTCGCCCTGGTCCAGGCGCTGCAATTACGCCGTCCCGACCTTTTCTGATCATTCCTTGCTGACGTAAAAGTTCAGATATTCCTTCTTGATCCCGTAGAAGGGCTCGCAGAGCCGCTTCAATTGGAATTCCTTGCCCTTGTGCGACAGGCCTTCCATGTAATTCTTGACGGCGGCGACCTGCTCGCCGCTCGTGCGAAACTTATATACGATACCGTCGCCTGCGCGATGCGAGGTCAGCGGTCGGTTCTCCGGATCGCGATCCCACGCGGTTATGTCGAAGGCGAACCTCCTGACCTTTTCCAGTGCGTGCCCGACCTCGATGCCTTCGATTTCGTTCACTGATAGGCAGCGCTCGACCGAGAACCGCGAGCATTCGTTCAGCATTTCGCGAACGACGGCGCCGTCGTCGCCCGCCTCGACGAATATTTCAATCGCGATGTCGCAGTAGAACTTGATGATTTCGGAATTGACAGCGAGCGACCGGCCCGAATATAGCGTGTTGAGCTTGCTGAAACCGCCATTGCGCAACTTCTCAAGCTCTTCATCCTGGCCGTAATGCGCCACCAAGGCCTCATAGCTGGCGAACAGCTCCGACCGCGCATCGTGGTCGAAGTCCCTCATTAATTTTCGGAAGCCTTCCGGCGCGCGATCCGCGGCCATGATGACGCGCATCAGAAAATCGACCGGGCTGTGGCCCAGATTGAGCAGGACCTTCAAGATCATATCGTGACGCCGCAGCGTCCAACTCATCTGAATGAGCCAGTTCAGGAGTCGGGCCCGCATGCTTTCTTCGAAACTGAGCGTATTGGTCTCGATGACCACTTCCTCCGCCTCGATGCAGGTGTAGTTTTTGTATTTCCCGTAAGCGTCTTCCAGCAGACGCCAGGCGGTCTTGACGCCGTACTTCTCGCGGTGCTCTAGCGTGTTCATCTCCGCACCCTCCAACAACTTGCATTGGTTGGTGTTGATGCAGTTGATGCCGAGCTCGAAGAAGTAGCGCAGGCCGG